>DATDTB010000104.1:0-4694 GCA_035291025.1 archaeon | reverse complement strand
CGGGGTCGGAGAGGTGCTCGAGGGCGTGTGACATGTAAACGAAGTCAAACGAGTTGGCCTTGAACGGGTAAGGAGTTTTGTCGAGGTCGTGAGCCACCTGGGCGCCGTTTTCCTTGGAAAAGTCAACGTTGACCCAGCCTTTTTTCACGTCCAACCCGCAGCCCAAGTTGAGTTTCTTTAGCGCTGTTTCATCCAGCCCGTGCTTCCGCGAAATTCCCGCAACCTCGTCTTCCACGCGGTAGCCCGTTGAGCTTTCAACTGTTTCAATTGCCGCTGCGTTCGTCATTTGTTTTCCCTTTTTTAGTAAAAAGAATTTACTTCCAGTCCTTTTTAGCGTAATCCCACTCGACTGGAATTCCTTCGTACAGTCCAAGCGTTTCCTGGAATGAAATGGAGTCGCCGTGCTTTATTATTTTCTGTATCCCCTCGCTCAAGGTTGTCTTGGGTTCCCATCCAATGTCCTTTCGTATTTTTGAAATGTCGGCGAGGTTGTCCTTGACGTAGTTCTTCCAAGGGACCGGGATGTACTTAGGCTTCACGCTGGTGTTCATTTCCTTGTTCATTACTTTCACGAGTTCGTTGAGCGTGTACTCGTGCGACGCCCCGATGTTGTAGACCTCGCTTCCCTTGCCCTTGTCCATTATCATCGCTATCGCCTGCACCAAGTCGCCAACGTACGTGAAGTCCCTCGTTTGGGCGCCGTCCCCGAAGATGACTGGCGGCACGCCGTTTTTCATGCTCCAATAGAACTGGGAAATCATGTTAGCAAAGCGCCCTTTTGTTTTCTCGAACGGCCCGTACACGGAAAAAAACCTGCAGCCGTTGACCTTCATTCCGTAAAGCAAGTTGTACATGTGCGCCTGTTGTTCCATGCAGTACTTTGACAATTCGTACTCCGTTCCCGGGCGAATCACCATGTCTTCCTTGAAGGGTTTCTTGCAGCGCGCGTAAAAAGCGCTCGTGGACGCATACACCACTTCAACGTCGTGCTTTCGAGCCAGCTCTAGTATCACGCAGAACAACTTTAGGTTGTCAATGTACCTGAGCTTGCCTTGCGTGAACATTGTTGACGCAGTATAACCGCCCAAGTGGTAAATCCTCTTGACGTTGTTTTCAGTGATGATTTTCTCAAGCAGCTCTTCATCCGAGGCGTCGCCCACAACCACCTTGCACTTCGCCCCGTCCAAGTTCGACTTCCTCCCCAGGAACTCGTTGTCCAACGCAATGGTTTCGCGCCCCTGGCCCGCAAGCTCCCTGCACAGGTTGGCGCCAATGAAGCCGCAACCGCCGATTACCAAGTCGCTTCCGTCAAGTTTAGCCATGAAAAAAACACTTCCGGCAACGAAAAACGCTGCCCCCGCCGTCCAAGGCGTTTTCGGGCAGTTGATTTTTTTGCTCGAAGGAAACTTTCCAAAATCGTTTATAAAGGTAATCAAAAACTTACTTTTTGCGCCACAACAACGGCCTTTCAATTGCTTGTTTTTGTTGCAAAAAAGCCATCCAAGGTGAAATTTCCAAGTGAAGCACGACATTGCAATAGTCCAAGACTCCCTGACTTCAAGGGGCGGCGGGGAACTCTTTTCGTACATCCTAGCCAAGCACTACAAGGCTCCAGTGTACACGTCCCGCTTCACGCCCGGGAACACGTTCGAGGAACTCTCAGGCGTTGAAGTGATTGAAATCAACCCCTCAAAGACCCCAAAGGGCGTCTCAGGCAAGGCTTTGTCGAGGCTGTCGGACGCGAAAAAATTCGAGGCGCTTGACTTGAACGGTTTTGAATCGGTCGTGTTGAGCGGGACCGAGGCACAGTTCGCCGCCACCAAGAATCCCAGGAACGTGCTGTATTGTCACACGCCCGCGCGGGCCTTGTACGACTTGTACCACCCGCTGCAGCGAAGGCATTCCTCCCTGGCTGGCAGGCTTTCCCACAAGCTTTGGAGTTCTGTAATGATTCCCTGGGACCAAAAAATAGTCAGGGAAAAAGTCAACAAGATCGTGGCAAACAGCAAGAACACGTACCTACGCATCCTGCGCTACTACGGGCGCGACGACGCCTTGGTCATCAACCCGCCAATAATGACTAAAATCTTCAAGCCTGGAAAGCCCAAAGGCTACTTCTTGTCCGTGCAGAGAGTCATGCCCTTCAAGCGCGTCGAACTCCAATTGGACGTCTTTTCGCAGCTGCCCAAGGAAAGACTTGTAATGGTCGGGGAGTGGGAAGGCGGCGAGTTCCAGGAAAAAATAAAGAAACGGATTTCGTCAATGGAGAACGTGGAGTGGCGCACTGGGGTTTCCGACAACGAACTTGCCGGGCTTTACTCTCACTCGAAGGCAGTCATTCAAACGGCAATGTTTGAGGACTTCGGAAGAGTTCCCGTGGAAGCCAACGCCTCCGGAAAAGCGTGCCTGGCAGTGGGCGAGGAAGGCTTCACTGAAAGCATCGCGCATGGAAAGACTGGCTTGTTGATTGAGCCGCCTTACAGGGAAAACTTCGTGAAGGCCTTGAAGGAATTTGACGCGGGCGACTTCAAGTTGAAGGACTTATTGGGTAACGCGAAGCGCTTCAGCGAGGAGGCGTTTTTTAAGAAGTTCGACCCCGTCGTTGAACAGGCAGCCAATAGCGCTGCAAAGCGGTGAGTTGTTTGAAAGCTTTTGTTACTGGCGCGACTGGCTTCATTGGAAGCCACATGTGCGACTTGCTCTTAGAGAAGGGCTTCGAGGTCTGGGGCACTTACTACAGTGATTCCGATAAGGCCAATGTGGCGCACTTGAAGGGCAACAAGAACTTTACATTGGTGCAGTGCGATATGCGCGACAAGGACCGCGTTTCATTGCTGCTGAAGCAAAACCGGCCCGACGCGGTTTTCCACTTGGCGGCGCAAGCCTTTGTTGTTCCTTCCTGGGAAGACCCGTGGCTGACTTTTGACACGAACGTCCAAGGCACCATTACCTTGTTCGAGGCCTTGAAAGACAGGAAGGACGTGAAAGTAGTTGTTGCGAGTTCGAGCGCCTCGTACGGCGACGTCAACGAGCCACCCTTCAAGGAAACTGACTTATTGCAACCCAATACTCCATATGGAGTGTCAAAGGCAACTCAGGACTTGCTTGCGTACCAGTACTGGCGAAATTACGGATTGAACGTCGTGCGCGCGCGCATCTTCAACACGACCGGGCCGCGGAAGACTGGGGACGTGCACGCAAACTTTGCGCAGCAAATTGCCGAAATCGAGAAGGGAAAACGCAGCGTGATGCTCGTGGGCAGCCTTGACACTAAAAGAGAGGTTAACCACGTCAAGGACTTGTGCGAGCTCATGTGGCTCATGTTTGAAAAGGCGCCCGCGGGCGAGGCATACAACTGCTCCAACGGCGTAGCGTACTCTGTCGAGGAAATGCTGAAGGCATACGTTTCCTTTTCCGCTATCCCAGTGACTTACGAGCAAGACCCTTCCCGGGTCCGTGCGACTGACGAAAAACTCGTGCTCGGCGACCCTTCCAAGGCAAAAAGAGAACTGGCGTGGAAGCCAAAACATTCAATGAAGGAAACCCTTGAAGACGTGTTGAATTACTGGCGCGAGAGAACAAATACTCCCTGATTTCCATGAAACACAGCAGTTCCACTTTGCCTTGTTTTGCACTCGTGCTTTTTTTCGCGTTCTTGGCCGGGTGTTCAAGCAATGACGATAGCTTGGAGCGATACTTGCCGCCACCCGACATCACTTCGTTAGTTAAAGAAGTGCCAGAAGTCAAGGCGTTTCTCGAAGCACACCGCGGGGCTGCCTTGAAAGTCCTGGGAACTCCGGCCGCAAATTTTGGAGAAAATTACGCGCGGCTTTACTCTGACTGCAGCGTTAAGTTGGAAGAACAGCCACTGTACAAGGCCACGATTGACTACAAGGGCAACTGGCTCGTTGCATGGTTTGACGGAAATGCTAATTTCTTGTGCGCAGTAACGGGTTCTGTTCAAGGCCTTGACCCAGCCACGACTAGGACTAGGTCAGAGGTGAGTGAAAAAATAGAGATACAACTCCCATAACCTTTTTCCACTAAGCCTTTTACTGGAAGTCAATTTTCGTAAAAAACCTATTTTTTCATTACAACAACGAACACTGGGGGCGTGAATATTTTCCCGAGCGTGTTCTCCCAGTACTCAGGCTTCCAGTTCGCGATTGGCTCCATTAAGTAATTCCAAAAGTAGTACAGGCCGCGCCTGAACAATAGTCGTTTCTCGACTATTTCAGCAAAACTACCGCTTGCTTCACTGTTTTCGCTTGCCTGCCAGCGCTCCTTGAACATTGCCTGAAATGATTGAATGTTCAAGCCCCGTAAGTGCGTGAAGTCGCTCCACATCTGAGGGTCAGAAGAATGCGGAGCCAGCGTCACTAGGTAACCGTCTTTTTTCAAGACCCTGTAACACTCATTTATGAACTTTACTGGTTCTTTGACGTGCTCCAAGACGTTTGCATTGTAAGCCAAGTCAAATTCGCCGTCCTTGAACGGCCACGGAAACTCGTCCAAGTCCCAGCACACGTCAGTCTTTAGCTGCGGTGAAACGTCCGCGTTCACCCACCCGTTAAAGTACTCGCCACCGCACCCCAAGTGTAGTTTTTTCCTGCCGTCAGACTTGAAAAAGCCGTACTTTTCAAACAGCCAGTCCTTGTCAGGAACGCAGTCAGTTAAACTTTTCACCGCCATCA
>DATDTB010000103.1:0-11267 GCA_035291025.1 archaeon | reverse complement strand
ACCAAGTTCCTGCTGGCAAGCCATAGGCGCCAGATATTCGCGGGGAAAAACGTCTTGCTGCAAACACAGTTTCACACGATAAACGCCGACTTGATGGGAAAGGTCTTGGAACCAGCACGGAAGCGCGAGCTCCAAAAACGGCTTGGAATAGCGGTAAAGGGCGGTAAAATCGTTCAGACGGGCAACCCCGTTGACTTTGACTACTTGAGGGCCGAAACGCCGGAACTGCCGGCTAGAGTCCACGACATTTTGATGGGCGTCGCTGCCCGCGAAAACCCCAGCATCAAAACCCTTGAAGCGGCCGTTGACTGGCGCATCAGGACTTTGTACAAGAGCATTGAACGCAACGCCTTCCTCGTGACCACTCCCAACGGCAGGGAAGTCCAGCAAGTCTGCATTTTCAGGAAAAGCGAGAAGGACGGGAAGATTTACCCTGTTGTTTTCACTGTCGGCGAGTCCCAAAAGGCGAGAGTGAAGAACTTGGCCCGAGTGCTCTTCGGTGAAACGGAAAATGGAGATGTTCAAAGTAAGTGAGGCAGTAACGCAATTGACGCCGCGCGTCTTCAGCTCAAATTCTTACGTCTTGGCGGGGAAAGAGCCAGCGGTAATAGACCCCGGCTGCGGCGATCCAGCGGGCTTGACTAGCGCATTGAAGGCCTTGGGAGTGGAAACAAAGGGCGTCAAGCGCGTGTTCTACACTCACATGCACTACGACCACTGGGGGCACTGGGACTTGTTCCATGGCGCCGAGCACTTGATGCACGAAGCGGACGCCGCGTTCCTGGAAGCCAAAAGCGAGGAACACGCCGCGCTGGAGTTCTTCAACCCTGAAAGCTTTGAGTTCCCGCGCATCACCACCAAGCTAAAGGGCGGCGAGGAATTCGACGTCAACGGCCTAAGGCTTATAGCAATTCACGCGCCTGGCCACACCCCGGGAAGCACGTGCTTTTTCATGGAAAAAGAGAAAATCCTGTTTTCCGGCGACGTAATATTCCAGCACGGCGGCATCGGGCGCTACGACTTACCCGGAGGCGACTACGAAACGCAAATGGGAACCGTGGAAAAAATGCGGGCGCTTCCGTGGGAAACCTTATGCGCTGGACACATGGCAATTGAAAAGAGGAAAACTCAATGACTAAAGTTGTTCTTGGAGCGGCGGTGGCTCACAGTAAAATTCCCCGTCCAGGGGCACGACTTTTTCGCCTTGCACGGCCGTGCACGAGTTCTTGACGCACCTCAGCTTGAATCCCTGGCTGAGCCCGGCGCAGAACTCTCCGCATTCCCCGTCCCCGCCCTCGCCGAGCACGACCGCGTCATGGTAGTACTTGTTTCCCACGAAGCACGAATTGTCCTCTGGGTTGGTTCCCCCGCAGACGCAGTCACTGTCCTTTTCGCAGTAAAACTTGTCCGCCAGGAACGCGTCTCCGGGAACGCCTTCATTGGCTGGCGCGGGGGCGTTTTTGAACGCCATGAACCCCGTCAGGGCCCCATCGCGGAACGCATTGCTGGAAAAGAGCGCGGCGCCAACCAAGGCGAGCGCTGCAACGGCAATGAATGAAAGGGTTTTGACTGGGTTCTCGGCCATTGACTTCACCTGTTAATTGAAAGCCACAGCGCTGCGGCCCCCAGGAAGAAGACTGCCGCGCCCAAGACCCGCAAGTAAGCGTTGGACCTGGTCCCCAGGCGCTTGTATGCCTCGCGGACTTGGCGCGTGAAGGCCACCATTAGCAGTCCCTTTACCGCCAAGAGTAATCCAAAGACTGCAAGTATTTGGTCCATTTTTTACCCCTTTCACTTTTTCTTTGGCGACGGAAACAAAAGCGATTGAACGTAAACGGCGAGCAAGTACCAGTAGGAAATGTTTAACAGCAACGCCGCCAGAGTCAATGCCGTGGGCCCGAGGCCGGTTGTGAATCCTATCAAGTCCGACGCGCTTTTCACCACGAAAGTGAACGGAGCGATCAATAAGAGCGACAAGGTGTTGCCAACGTAGCTGTTGACTGGCGCGGGGACGTCCACTGATAAGAGGATGGATTCGACGCGGGTGCCAAGGAACGCGAACAAGGAAAACAATCCAACGGTGAGCCAATTGGGGTTGGAGACTTGCTTTTTCGACAGCCCGAAAAACTTCAATGCACTCAAGTACATGTCACTTTCACTTTAGGTCCAGCAGTTTTGCGATCTGGGCGCGTTGCTTGAATTTAACTGGAGGGAAAGGGCATTTAAAAGCAACGCTGCAGCGCCCTCGCGCGCATTGCCCGCTGAAACTGGTACGTAGGTGTTTTTATGTTTGACTGTCTTGCATAAGTGCTCGAAGGGGGGCTTTGAGTGGACAAGGACGAGTTGTTGGGCGTTTTTTCAAGGAAGGCTACTAGCGTTAGCCCGGTCTTGCTGGAGTCAATCCAGAAATTCCGCGGCTCGCATTCCTTGTACGAGGTCTTGAAGTACTCGCTTTCAGTCGGCGGGAAGAGAGTCCGGCCAGTTGTCCTGCTTTTGGCTGGCGAGGCGCTTGGCGGGACTGACGAGGAACTCCTTCCAGCAGCCGTTTCCTACGAGTTATTGCACAATTTCACGTTGCTGCACGACGACATAATAAACAAGCGCGAACTGCGGAGGGGAAAGCCCACGGTTTTCAAGAAATTCGGCCCCGAGTCGGCAATGGTCGCGGGCGACTTGCTTTTCTCGCTTGCCTACGAGAACTTGCACAAGCTCAGCGGCCAGTTCCGGCCGTCCAAGGTGCTGACTGCCTTTAACTACTTCAACCAGTCCTGCGGCAGCCTAGCGCAGGGCCAGCTAAAGGAACTGGAACTGCAGTCGTCGCAGGAGCCAAAGCTCTCTGAATACTATTACGCCATAGACAACAGGATTAGCTCGCTGTTCGTGGGGGCCATGAAGACTGGGGCTTTGCTGGCGAGCGGCGCAGACGAACAGCTTGACTCCTTTGAACGCTACGCGGTTTCCTTCGGGCGGGCCTTCCAGATAAAGGATGACATCTTGGACTTGAAGGGGCTGCCGGCTTACGGCAAGAAGACGGAAAGCGACGTAAAGAAAGGCAAGAGAACCATTTTGACCATTTACGCCATCAACCACCTGGAGCCAAAAAAGCGCAAGGAGTTTTTGAGGATACTGGACAAGGAACAAGACCAGACGAGCGCGGCGGACATCGCGAAAGCCGTGAGCTTGATAGAGGAAAGCAACGCTCTCAACTTTGCCGAGGAAGAAGCCCAGCGCGTCGTTGGCGAGGGCCGCGCGGCCATTGAAGACTTGCCCAGCGACCACCACAAGGCAGTGTTCAACGCGATACTCGACTACGCCCTGGAACGCGATGTTTGACAATCCCGTCAAACACGAGGGGACTCTTTTTTAAAGTTGAATGAAAGGCGGCAGGTGATAAAAGCCCATGACTGGTAAAAAAGGCGTTGACATTGAAGGAATTCTCAGGGAAAAGGCTCCCGTTATTGACAGGATTATAGGCAAGTTCATCCCGCAAAAAATTGACGCCGCGTACTTGGAGTTCGCTTGCGGGAAGACCAAGTACGAGTTTGACTACAAGGCATTGAACAAGACGCTTGCGGAACCATTGTGGGAACTTTTGAAGAGGGGCGGAAAGCGCTGGCGGCCTGGTTTTTTCCTGCTGGTCTGTGAAAGCCTTGAATGTTCCAGGGAAGAAGTGCTTGACTTTGCCGTCATTCCTGAAGTGATCCACAACGGGACGCTGATGATTGACGACATTGAGGACGAAAGCGATGTGAGGCGCGGCAAGCCCGCGATTCACAAATTGTACGGCAACGACGTTGCAATCAACGCCGGAAACGCCATGTATTACTTGCCATTGCTTCCGTTCATGAAGCACTCTTCAAGGTTCCCCGCCGAGACTCTCAGGAAGGCGTACGAGGTTTACGTGCAGGAAATGATAAACATTTCCATCGGGCAGGCGATGGACATCGCGTGGCACAAGGGCTGGGGCGACCACGAGCACTTGAGCGAGGACCAGTACCTGCAAATGTGCGCGTACAAGACCGGGACGCTGGCGCGCATGTCCGCAAGGCTTGCCGCCCTGCTCTCCGGCGGCACGCCCAAACAAGTTGAAAAAATAGGCGCGTTTGCTGAAACGATTGGCGTCGCCTTCCAGATACAGGACGACGTTCTGGACATCCTTAACACCGTAAAGACGCGGACGGCGTTCGGGAAGGCTTACGGAAACGACATAAAGGAAGGCAAGAAGACGCTAATGGTCATCCACGCCTTGAAGAACTCCATCCTGGCAGACAGGAAGCGGCTACTAAAGCTTCTTTCAATGCACTCCAATTCCAGGAAAGTCGTCAGCGAAGCCATTTCGTTGCTGCAAAAACACGACTCAATAGGGTACGCGCAGGCACGCGCCAAGGAACTCATAAGGGAAAGCTGGGACGGCGTTGACGTAGTGCTCAAGGAAAACCCCGCGAAACAAAAACTCAAGGCGTTCGCTGACTACTTGATTGAACGCGAGTACTAATGGAGGGACGTGGGAAATGCCGGCTGAAAAGTTCGCAATCCCCGCAGTAGACGTGATAATAGAGCACCCAGGCGAGGAAAAAATACTCATGCAACTCCGTTGGAAGCCTGAATTGGACCCGTTGAACACTGGGACTTGGGAACTGCCGGGAGGCAAGGTAACTGAATTTGAGGACATCTTTCAAGCCGTCCGCCGCGAGGCCTTCGAGGAAACGGGCTTGAGCCTTTACGGCGTGCGCGAGAAAAAACTCGGCGCGCACTCGGACTCAAGGCGCGGGGAAAAAGGCTTCACTTTCAAGCCGTTCCTTTGCTGGCAGACCACGAAGGGAAGATTTCCTTACATTTGCCTTTTTTTCATAGCCAAAGGCAAGGGAATGCTTAGGCCGCAGCAAGGGGAAACGCGGCAACCAGAATGGAAGTCCTTGGAGGAAGTCCAAAAGCTGTTAAAGGGGAAAAAGGTCTACCCTTTGCACGTCGAAGCCCTAAAAGAGTACTTGAGGCAAAAAAAGTCCGGGAAACTGTAACCACTGCCAGTGGTTGCAAAAATATTAATGCAACGCGGCGCCTTTGCCTTCCGGGGAGAGGGTGGTGCGGGGACAGGCCCCCTCAACCCATAACTTCCTTTCGAGCCTTTTCCAAAAACCCCTTGGCTTCCTCGTCGCTTACTTGCCTGAAGTCGTGGTAGAACTCACCAATGGCATTGAACGTCAAAGGCGTTTCCAGGCACACTACCTCGTCGGCGGCAGCCGCCAAGAACTCCAGAGACTCAGGCGGCGCCACTGGAACCGCAACAACAATTTTCCTGGGTTCCTGTGCGCGGACTACTTGAATTCCCAAAAGCAATGTCTGGCCCGTGGCCACGCCGTCGTCCGTGATGATGACGGTCTTCCCTTTAAGGTTCAAGGGCTTTTCCCTTCCCTTCAACAACAAGTACTTTTCCTCAATGGCGCGCGTTATTCGCCTTATTTCGTCCCGGAAGTATTCCGGCGGGGCGTAACCGGAAGCGTCCGGGTTCAAGACGAACTTGCTTCCCGGGCCCACGGCGCCAATGGCGTACTCTGGGTTGCCGGAGGCTCCAATCTTCTTGGTGACAAGCACGTCCAGTGGCAGCCTTAGAGCCTTAGACAATTCGTAACCAATGACGAGGCCGCCGCGCGGGATTGCCAGAATCAACGTGTCCTTTCGTCCCGCGTATTTTGAAAGCGCTTCCGCCAAGAGCCTGCCAGCCTCAGCGCGGTTAGCGAAGGGCATTGCAATCAGGCAAAGCTCTTGCCGCACCCGCAGCCAGTTGTCGCGTTGGGGTTTTGGATGTCGAAGCCGCTTTCCTGCAGCGTTTCAACGTAGTCAACCGTCGAGCCCTTCACCATTGAAAGGCTTTCCTTGTCCACAAAGAGCTTGACGCCGCTTGCCTCAACCGTGACGTCCTTCTCGCCCGCCTCTTTCTGGAACTTCAAGTCGTACCTGAACCCGGAACAGCCACCTGGCGCGACGGAAAAATGCAGCCCATAGCCTACCTTGCCTTCCTTTCCGGCAAGCTCGCGAATCTTTCCCGCGGCGCGTTCAGTTACGTACAGCGCGACTTGCCCGCCGGCCTCTGCTTCCTTCACTGCCTTTTCCTTGATTTGAATGTAAAGCTTTCCCTCGCCTTCCAGCTGCGCCAGCTTTGAGTTGACTTCGGCAAGCATTTCATCCAACGCGCCCTCGGCCATGCCGTGCCCGGCAATGCCTTGCTCTATTGACTCGTACGGCGAGACGTGGCACCCGACGCACTGCAGCCCGTAACCCTGCATTATGGGCGCGGCCTCCGGGTACTTTTCAACGACTTCTCCAATCATCATGTCTTTTGCCACAAATACCTTCGCGGGTTTCTGTGCTTGTCCAACTTCATTCATTTTTTTCACCTTTAACTCTCGTTTCAATGCAAAGACTACTCAGTACAATTTGGCTTACTTGTAGGACTGTGAACGCTTTTCTATTTTTATGATGCCTATCTTGTTTTCTTGCACGTGCACGGAGTAAAGTATTCAGTAGTTTCCAATTCTTACTCGGAATGCTTTAATGTCCGTGTATGAAATGACTCTCTCCACTCCGTGCGGGAACGGGTTGTTACGCAGTCCTTCAATTTCGCTCGTGACTCTTTCTTTTACCACGTTTTCAAGCGAATTATGTTCTTTTCTTGCCTTGTTTGAGTATTCGACGTAAAACGCCATTTCAGTCCCGTCCCGTTACTTGCTTGTGGGACAGGAGTTTTCCTTGTTTTTTTTCCTCAAGGTAATCATGGATTCTCTGCTCGTCGTCATGGTTTGCGAAATGCAGGTTCATTCGCTGGAGCTTCTCTTTCAAAACCTCCACTTCTTTCTTGAGGCTTTGAACCTCTTTGCTCAAGTCTTCCCTTGATTTCAGCATTGGCATTTTCCTCGCCTTCCCTGGGGACATCTCAACATATACGCGCTCGAAGTCTTATAAAAGCTTTTTGAAAATTACTTGCGCACGCCACTTTTCCCTCGAAACGCGGCAATCCCTGCCTTGAAGGCAGTCAGCGCCAGCAGCGCGCACTTCATTCGAGTCGGGCTGACTGGGATGCCCAGCAACTCCAAGAGCCTTTCCTTCGTCACCGCTTCAACGTCTGAAAGTGTTTTGCCCTTCAAGTCCTCGGTCAGTATTGACGCAGAGGCTTGGCTGATGGCGCAGCCCTGACCGTCAAACGACGCCTCAACAATTACTTCGCCCCCGTCAACCTTGAGGAAGACTTCAATTACGTCGCCGCACAAGGGGTTGCTTTCCCGGAAGCGAATTTGGGCACCGGGCAAGGCGTGCTTGTTTCGGGGGTTCTTGTAATGCTCGAGTATTTGCTCTGCGTACATGTCCAACGGCATCTTGCATCACTCGGTCAAGCCCTTAAAACTTTTTTCACTTTCCCCAGTCCTTCAAGCAACGCGTCAACTTCTTCCTTGGGGTTGTAAACGTAAAACGACGCCCGCGTCACAACCCCTGCCTTCAATTCCTGCATTAACGGCTGCGCGCACGCGTGGCCTGACCGCACTGCAATCCCCTCGGAGTCCAAGACTTGCGCGACGTCGTGCGGGTGAACGCCTTCCATTGTGAACGCGACAACGCCACCCTTCAAGGAAGCATCACGGGGGCCGTAAACCTTCACGTTTTCAAGCTCGTCAAACTTGCTCAAGGCGTGCCTTGTCAACTCAACTTCGTGCGCCCTTACGTTGTCCATTCCAATTCCCTGCAAGTAGTCAATTGCCGCGCCCAAGCCAATCGCGCCCTCTGTGTTTGGTGTGCCGGCCTCGAACTTCCACGGCACATCATTGTAAGTAGCCTCATGCAAGCTAACCTCGTGGATCATGTCGCCCCCGCCCAGGAACGGCGGCAGTTTCTCCAGCAACTCCTTCCTGCCCCAAAGCACGCCAATGCCAGTGGGCCCGAGCATTTTGTGCCCGGAAAACGCCAAGAAGTCCACTCCCAGCCTTTGAACGTCGACGGGCATGTGGGGAACGCTTTGCGCTCCGTCCACTATCATTACCGCGCCGTGTTCGTGGGCGAGCTTCGCGGCTTTTCCCACGTCGTTAATGGTGCCTAAGACGTTTGAAGCATGAGTGAGCGACACGACCTTGGTTTTCTTGCACAGCAACTCTTCAAATCCTTCCCAGTCCAGCGTGCCGTCCTTGAGCACGTCCACGTAGTTGAGCTTCAACCCTTTTTCCCTCGCCTGGAACTGCCACGGGACAATGTTTGAGTGGTGCTCCATTTTCGAGAGAATTACTCGGTCGCCTTTCTTCAGGCCCGCGCACAGCGAATGGGCAACGAGGTTCAAGGCCTCGGTCGCGTTCCTCGTGAAAACGACTTCGCCCGCGTCCTTGGCGCCAATGAATTTTGCAGTCTTCTCCCGCGCGCCCTCGTATGCCTGCGTCGCAGCCTCGCTCAAGTAGTAAATGCCCCTTTGAACGTTTGCGTTCCGTTTTTCGTAGTACTCTCGAATGGCGTCAAGGACTTGGCGGGGCTTTTGCGTTGTCGCAGCATTGTCCAAGTACACCAGGGGCTTTCCGTTAACTCGCAATCCGAGTATCGGGAAGTCGCCGCGTATCCTTTGCACATCTAGATTCATTTAGCTTCAACTCTTTTAACTCGCTTTCATAACTAAAAGCCCTGGCGCCACAATAGCTTTACTTTCCCAACCAAAACGTCCAAGAGTTCCCGGCTTGACGCGGCCACGTACCCGTCCTTTTGGTACAAGTCAAAGGGCTTGCCGTCAGTCGATGCAATCGTTCCGCCTGCTTCTTCTAGTATTACCACTGACGCGGCGTAGTCCCAGGCGCTTGAAGTTGGGCTAATAGATGCATCTACCCTGCCTGCCGCAATTGCGCACAGGCTAAAACACGTAGCCCTGGGCAAGTGAACGTACAGCGTTGTCTTCGCGAAATGGTTCAACACCTTCAAGCCCTTTTCAAGTTTTTCAGAACTTGAGCTAAGGCCCAAGAGAGTGATGATGTCGGGGTAGCTCTTGGTTCGCACCTTGATTTTTTCCCCGTTCAAGTAAGCCCCTTTTCCCTTCTCGGCGTAAAACAGCTCACCCGTCACAGGGAAGTAAACCGCTCCAGCGAATGGCTTCGCGTTCTTTTCAACGCCAACGGAAACCGAAAAAATCGGGATGCCGTTTGCAAAGTTGGCCGTTCCGTCAATTGGGTCAATTATCCACTTGAAATTCGTTCCCGCTGCCCCGTCGTCGTTGTCGCCTTCCTCTGAAAGAATGGAGTGCCTTGGAAACTTCCTGCGGACCGCCTTGAACAAGTACTTTTCAACTTCCGTGTCAGCGGCAGTGACAAAGTCGCGCGGTTTCTTGAACGAGTACTCGGTGTTGTTAAAGCGCTTCAACGCCAGCCTTCCGCCGTTGACGGCTATCTTTTTCGCAAACAATAATTCCCGGGAAAACTTCGCCATTGCTCACACCTCAAGCCTGGAGTTCACGGCGTTCCTGAACGCCTCGCGGACGCCTGGAACCTTTATCGAGTCAAGCACTTGATTGTAATAGCCTCCAATTACCTGCCGTTCCGCTGCCCTTCGCTCCAAGCCGCGGCTCATCAAGTAAAACACTTGCTCTTCGTCCAAGTGGTCAATGAAGGCCGCATGCTTTGCCCTCACGTCGTTCGTGCGAATGTCAAGCGCGGGAATGGCGTTGGCTTTCGCCGAGTCGCTCAAGACGAGCGTAGTAGCTTTTAGATCCGAGTTGGAGTTGTTTGACGTTTCGCCTATTTTAATCATTCCACGCGCAACCGAAGTGGTTTTCCCGGAAATCACTCCCTTCAATAGGATGCGCGTGTCAGTGTCCCGCACTCGGTGGTTGACGTTTGCGGACACGTCAACGTGCTGTTCCCCGCGGCCCAGGAACACGCCCAAGTTGTCCGAGCGCGCGCCCCTTCCGTTCAGGACGCTTTCAACGCGCGTCAAGTTCGTTTTCCCGCCAAGAGACGCGAAAACCCAGTCAACGGAAGCGTTTCCAGCCAGCACGGCCTTCTTGGAGTCGTAATTGAACGCGAGCTCGTGGCTCAAGTCCTGCAGGGAGTGCTGCGAAAACGTTGAACCCTTGGAGGCAATCACTTCAGTCATTGCGCTGTGCCAAAAATCTCCAGTGGCGCCAATTGAATAGTACTCATCAGAAAAACTGGCTTTCGCGTTTTCCTCCAAGACAACGAGGTTGTGGTAAAACGCCGCCTTCCCAGGAGCAGCCGTGTTGTAAACCGCGCGGAAGGGCAGGACTGCGTCAACGCCTTCCGGCACGTAAAGGAAAACGCCGTTGGCCATGTAGGCTGCGTGCAGCGCCGCGAGCTTGAAGTCCGAAAAGGAGTGGCATTCAGTGAACAAGTGCCTTTTCACGAGCTCCGAGTGTTCCCGGATAGCCGTTCGCAGGTCAGTGAATATGACGCCTTGCCTTGCAAGCGATTCCGGGTACGCCAGGGCCGTCTTCGAGTTGTGCATTACCAATGTAGCGTAGCTTTTTTGCTTGGTTTCTCGAAGGATTTCCCTTGGGAAGTCGCCGGACGTCACTCCGTAGCCATTGAACGCGAGCGGCTCGAATTTTTCCAACTCCAGTTTACGCAAGTCAGTGTAATGCTTTTCCAGTGGCGAGTCCTTCGGCAGCTCTACTGGGAGTTCGTGGAACGCCTGCAAGGCCTTCAGCCTTAGCTCAAGCAGCCAGTCTGGTTCGCTGTTTTGCCTTGACGCGAGTTCGAGGGCCTGGGGCGTGAAGGCTTGTTCTTGAGTCATCATTTTTCAGCCCACCGACCCCAGTTTCGCCATTTCCATTCGCACGAGCCTGTTCAACTCAATGGAAAACTCGAGTGGAATTTCGCGCATTACGTCGTCCAAGAACCCGAGGACAATCATTGAACGCGCTTCCTCTTCAGTCAGCCCGCGCGACATGAGGTAAAACAATTGTTCGTCGGAAATCCTTCCAACAGTTGCCTCGTGAGCCAAGGTTGCGGTCGGCTCGTGAATTTCATTGTGCGGGTAAGTATCGCTGCGCGACTCCTTGTCCAAAATGAGCGCGTCGCATTGCACGTGCGACTTTGCGTTCTTGGCTCCCTTGTTCATCCTCAAGAGGCCGCGGTAAACCGAAACCCCGCCGCCCATGCTAATGGACTTTGCCACGACCTTCGAGCTCGTGTTTGGCGCGGCGTGAATTACTTTTGCGCCGCCGTCCTTCCACGTCCCACCGGTTCCGAAGGCGATGTTCATGTGCGACGCAGTCGCGTTTTCACCCTTCA
>DATDTB010000102.1:0-9974 GCA_035291025.1 archaeon | reverse complement strand
CGCCAGCCCACCACGACATTTTTTCCGTCTTCTTTGCGACGTTGTCCCCGGTCCACGCCGAGACAGGCACGATTTTGACGTCCTTGAACCCAGTTGTTGCCATGAGCTTTTCTATTTCTACCTTGTACGCGTCAAACTTTGCCTTGTCAAAGTTCGCAGTGTCCATCTTGTTTACTGCAACCAGTATTTGCGGCACTCCCAGGACTTTGGCGAGTTGCGCGTGTTCCCTTGTCTGTTCCTGGATTCCTTCCGCAATCGAGCACACTAGCACGGCGGCGTCGGCTTGCGAGGTTCCAGTGATCATGTTTTTTACGAAGTCCTGGTGGCCGGGCGCGTCGATAATGGTGAAGGAGTGTTTTTGCGTTTCGAACTTCTTGTACGCCAAGTCAATCGTGACTCCACGCTTTCTTTCCTCTTCCGTGGTGTCCATGACGTAGGCGAAGACGAAGGATTCCTTGCCCTTGGCTTTTGCTTCTTCCTCGTACTTTTTCATGTCCTGCTGTGAAATAGAACCCGTGTCGTACAGGAACCTTCCGACCAGCGTGGATTTTCCGTGGTCTACGTGCCCGATGAATACTAGGTTTAGGTGTTCTTTTTCAGCCATTTCAAAATTCCTCCATTCAAAAATGCAACTTTGACTTGATTTTTTTACTTAGCGTGATACTCAACATGGTGCATCAAAAAGCAGCCGTTTGGGCTTGTTTTACAGCGCTTGTTCCTGTTTTATTACTGGCACCATTATGTTTAAAACCTGTTTTCCGCCGCCTTTTTCCTTTTACTAGTCCAGGAAGTCGTTTACTTTTGGAACTTCTCCCGGCAAGCCCTTCCGTTTCCGCACTTCGGTTATGACTTGGGTTTCCAGCGACCTTGGAAGGGTCTGGAAGCCTCCGGGTTCGTAGGTCCACAACGCCCGTCCTTGGGTGACTGAGCGGATCGAGCTCGCGAAGCCAAGCATTTCCTTCACTGGAGCGACCGCTTTCACTGTTGACTGGTCCCCCTCGTTCGTTATGTCCTCGGTCGTGGCCCGCCTTTGCTGCAATTCCCTCAGGACGGCGTTCAAGTAGTCCTGTGGCACGGTAATGAATATTTTCTGCACTGGCTCTAGTATTTTTGGCTCTGCCAGCAAAATTGAAGCGTAAATGGGCCGTTTCACTGCGGGAAGCGTTTGCGACGGGCCCCTGTGCACGGCGTCTTCGTGCAGCGAGGCGTCTTCGAGTATTACTTTCACGCCCCGGCTTTTTTCCCTGCACAGCACCCCGTCAGTCATGGACTCCTCGAACGCCTGGATTATTAGTTCTTTTGTCTCGTCCAAGTATTGAACGCCTTTAGTCATGTCCACCAATATGTTTTGCTGGAATATTTCCTCGACGCCCTTGGCCTCGTCCCTGGACATGCCGCATTCGACGAGTTTTTCAACGCGTTCGCGTTGCTTGTCCTTGTTTTTTTCCTTGCCTTCGCGCAGTTCCCCGTCGATTATTGCCTGCGTAATCTTTGGCTCGACTGGTTCCACGCGCACGAGGAACTTGTTGTGCTTGTTGGGCGACTTCCCCCAAACGCTTTCGGACTTTCCGGCAACGCTTTCCTTGTAAACGACTATCGGGGGCGACGTAACGACTGGGAGGCCGTGGTCGTGTTCGATCCTGTACTTCGTCACTTCCAAGTGGTACTCGCCCATGCCGGAAACCAAGTGCTCCCCGGTTTCCTGGTTGATTACGGTTTGAACGTTTGGGTCTTCCTTTGAAATCTGCCTTAGGACTTCAATCAGTTTCGGCAAGTCCTTCATGTTCTTCGCCTCGACCGCCATGGTTATCACGGGTTCCACTTTCGTGAGGAACTCCTCGAAGGGCTCTATTTGCTCCTCGGCAATAGTCTCGCCGGCGAATGCTTCCTTCATTCCGACTATTGCGCCAATGTTCCCAGCGTAGACTTTTTCAAGGGTCACGCGGTCTGGCCCCATGTACACGCCCACTTGCGATATCTTGGCTTTTTTCTTTCCGCCAATCAAGTACACTTCCTTGCCTTTTTCCAGCGTTCCGGAGAAAATGCGCCCCGTGGCAATGTCTTGTGCGTGCGGGTCAACGGAAATGTCGGTAACCATCATGACGATTTTCCCGTTTTCGTTGCAGCTGGTCATCGACTGCCCGATTTCGCTTGAAGGGTCGCCTTTCCATATCTTTCCAACCTTGTACTTTTGGGCCTCGAGCGGGTTTGGCACGTGCGATATGACCATTTCGTTTACCGCCATGTGCAGGGGGCTGATTTTGGCCAGCTCGTCCTGTTTTTCCTGCTGCATTAACTCGGTGACCCTCTTCATGTTGATGCCGGTCTTCTTTAGCTGGGGAACGGAAACCGCCCACTTGCGTTTTGCTGAACCGAAGGCAACGCTCCCCTTTTCGGGGTTGACTTGCCATGACTCGCGGAACTGCTCGGGGGCGTTTTTGGCGATGAGCCTGTTGACTTCCGTTATGAGTTTTACGAAGCGTTCCTGTATTTGTTCGCCCGTGAATTTCAGCTCGGAAATCAGCCTGTCGACCTTGTTGATGAACAAAACCGGTTTCACGTCTTCCCTTAACGCTTCCCTTATGACTGTTTCTGTTTGCGGCATCACGCCTTCGGCAGCGTCCACGACGATTATGACGCCGTCAATGGCCCTCATGGCCCTTATCACTTCGCCGCCGAAGTCAATGTGTCCCGGCGTGTCAATCAAGTTAATCAAGTAGTCCTGGTTGTTGTAGTTGTAAACGAGGGAAATGTTTGCGGCGTTCACTGTTACTCCGTGTTCTGCTTCGAACTCCCAGAAATCCATTACCCTTTGCTCGCCCGCCAGCTCTTCCGAAATCAACCCGGAGGCGGCGACCAAGTTGTCGCTCAAAGTCGTTTTTCCGTGGTCCACGTGCGCCGCAGTGCCTATGTTTCTAATGACTAGGCGGTTCTTCATCAGCTCCGCCGCCTTCAATGCAATGTCTTCCTTTCTGGCCATTTAATCACTTTTTCATGCCCTGCAAGCTTTAAGCGCTTTGTTTTTTCCCATTAAGGCGCGAGAGAAAAGCGGTTTCCTTTTTTGGCTGCCGGGAAAACTACCTGGCCGCTTTTGCCATTCTCTCGATTTCGTTTCTCCTCTTTATGGCAAAGCTTTGGGCGTCTTCCTTTGCCGCAAGCAATATCTCGTCGGCGAGCGCCCTTTCGACGCTTTTCTTGTTCTTGAACGAAGAATTCAATGTCCCCAGCGAGATGTTTTTGAGTGACTCGTCTATTCTCTGCAGCGGCGAGACGTCCACGGCAACCGAGTAAGTCATGCCTCCGCGCTTTACCCTGGTGATGTCTTCCCTTATGCCGGCGTTTTCAATTGCCTTGATTAAAACAGAAACTGGGTTTTGCTTGACTTCGCTTTCAACCATTTCGAAAGCGTCCCTTACGATGTGCAGCGCGAGGAGCTTTTTCCCGCAGTTCCTCCTGCTGCGCACGTAGTGGCCCGACAGCTTCTTAGTGCCCTGCGCGCTCCTCATGAGCCTGTTTGCGAGCCTTTCGACAACATTCATTTTCTGCTTTTGCGCCTTTGCAACCCACATGCCGTGAGTGTGCGGAACGAACTGCGACTTGAGGCTGATGTAAGGCTTCAGGCTCACGTCGTGTATTTCCACGTTGGAGTCCCACTTCCCGAACATCTTGATTTCAGGTACGAGTTCTTGAGTTCGCGCAGCCATTCAGTCAACCTTTTTCCCAGTTTTTTTACCTCTTGGATTTTTCCTTTCTTCCAGTCCTCAATTCTTCCAAGGCGACGCCGTTAACTCTAACGACTTTCCACTTGACGCCCCACATCGACCCCAGCGGGCCGCCAAGCGAGCCTCCCAGTCCTTCAACTAGGACTTCGTCGTGTTCGTCAATGAACTTGATTGCGCCGTCCAAGGGGCAGTGAGCCGTTATTTGCTTTCCATTCTTTACCAATTGGACGCGTACGCACTTGATTAACCCGGAGTGTGGCTGTTTTTGCTCGACGTTTTTCTTGCTCAAGACGATTCCGCGGGCCTGGGACGAACCCTCGAGGGGGTCGACTCTTTCCTTTGAGCGCAGGGTCTTTCGCTTGTAGTTCCAGTCCTTCCATTTCCATTTCTGCCTGTACCGCAGCAACTGCCTTCCAGCGAATTCCCCTCTTGCCATTCAAAAATCCCTTTTTTCACTGAGTGAAACTGACTCTCACTTCCTTGATTCCAAACCTTCTTTCCGCGAACCTCTTAACTATTTCAATGCGGTGCCTTGAAACCTTGAACCTGTCGCCTTGCTGGAACGACACTGACGCCGAGCTTTCCAAGTCCAGGACTTTGACGCTCTTCGGTTTTACTGGCTTGAAAGCGTTCAACAAAAAGGTTTCTGGCGCTTCAGAGCTTTGCACTACTATTATATTAACCCCGCCAATACCTTTTTTAAGCTGTCGGAGGTTGGAGCCGTTTTTCCCGAAAAACTTGCCGACGTCTTCGGGCTTTAGCAATACACCCAAGGCGTTGTATTTTTTCTCGTCAACGCAGTCCAAGGGCAAGACGTTTGCGTGCCTTGTTATTAGGGTAAGGTACTGGAGCTCGCTGTCGCTTAACTTCAATTCAACCACTCGCTTTTTTCCATTCCTTCACCGCGGGTATGAGTGGCTTTTTCCCTTCTTGGCCTAAGCCTTCAGCGCCTCGAGTATCTTTGACCTTCCAGAGTCCAGGATGCTTGCGCTTCCAACATTGAATGGCTTTCCGCACACTTGCCCCAGCTCCAGTCCGTTCTTGTCGGAAACAAACAAGGGGATGTTTGAAAGGCTCGCGCTCCTCTTGATTTTGCTCAGCACGTTTTCGGGCAGGTTCCCTGCGCACACTATTGCCTGAGTCTTGCCGTGCGAAGCGCTTTCCAGGACTTTTTTGCTGCCGAACTCGACTTTTCCCGTGTCAACCGCTCTCCGCAGTTCCTTGTGCACTTCTTCAACGTCAACCATTTCCCCTCACTCAGTCCTCTCTTTTACTCTTGGAACTTCATCATCACTTTCACTGTTCCAGTTCCAAGGTTTATGAGCTTTCCGACAATGATGTTTTCAGCCACTCCCTTGAATGTTTCTTTTTCCCCGTAAAGCACTGCGTCAAACAAGTTCTTTGACGTTTCCTCGAAGCCGGCGCGCGCGAGCACGCTTTGCTTGCTTCCCGAAATCCCAGTCCTTCCCGCTGCCTCGAGTTTTCCGCTGAACGTGATGGCGTCAGACGCCAGCGACAAGTGCCTCGCGTCAACGTATTCCCCGCCGGAGTAAACCTTTTTGAGTTCTTCCAGGAACACCCTCCTAGCGGCTTCGACTCCAAAGAACTCCTCTATTTGCCTCACGTCGTTGGTGAACACCCTCCGCGGGTCAACTTCCTGCATCGAAATTACTTCCTCAATGTTTGACCCCCGCGTGTGCACCACGTACTCAGGTCCTATTTTCTCGCGCACTGCGTGCGTTATGCCGGGAACCCCTCTCAAGGTCAGCTCGGAGACCTTTTGGGCGAACAGTGAAATCTTTTTCAAGGGCAGGTTTTTCTGCGACACCTCAATTCTTTCCTTCAAGACCTTTGGCTGGACTTTTAGGGTTTTCTCCATTTTTTCGGCGATTTCTTCCAAGGTAGCGCTCTTGTCGTTCTGCGGCTTCAGGGATATAGTGACGCTCTTTTCGCCCAAGTGCTTCGTCACGTTGGCGACCTCGCTTACCCGCACTTCGACTATTTTTTTCTGGAAGGCGTTGATTTTTTTCTCGTCTCTAGCCATTTCGGGCTGGAAGTGGATCTCCATTTGCGGGGTTTTTATGACGCGGGACGCGGTGAAAAGCTCCTGGGAGCGGTCGAGGCCCCCTGAAACGGACAAGGCTCCAGCGAAGTGGAACGCCCTCAAGGCGCCTTGAGTTGTGGGCTCTCCAATGCTCTGCGCCGCAATTGTCCCAATAGCCTCCCCTGGGGTAACGAGGCTTTTTTCGTAAATTTCCCTGGCCTTTTCAAAGAATTCCTTGCGGCTCTTTTCAGTTATTTTTTCGCCAGACCTTTCAAGGACTCTCTCGAATTCTCTCACGACGTGCGCCGGGATTTGAATTTCCTTCTTGGACTTTGCAGCCATAAAAAACAACCTTTTTCAGTCCTCTTCAGTCAACTCTTCTAAGTCGAATATCTTGCCGCGCGTGGTGTGCATTGGGAAGACGCCGTCGCCGCCGTAAAGGAACTGGATCACGTCGCCGGTCGCGCTCCTCACGCTGTGGTCGTGCTTGGCTCCAGCGTCTTGGAGGGCGTAAACGAGCTGCCTTTGCAGGTAACCCGACTTCCGCGTGGAAAGGCTTGACTTTTCAATTTCCCCGATTCTCCCGCCCATGGCGTCGAAGAAGAATTCCTTTGGGGGCACGCCTTCAAGCAAGTTGTGAGGAACGAAACCCCTTGCGAGCAGTCCAACGTCTCCGCGTTCGTAGCACGGCGTCAGGCGCCCCTCGTATCCCTCAGTTGGCCGTTCTCCTTGCAGGGTTATCTGGCCGCGGAGCGCGCTGATGTTTTCAATGTTGCTCACCTTTCCGCGGGCCCCGACAAGCATCATTAACAACGCGTCGTATGAAGGCCTTTCTTCCGCGAGCCTTCGTATTTTTTCCTCCAATGCAATGTCCAGCGCGGCCTTCTTTGTCTCCATTCCCAAAATGATCATTTCCCTCTCGAAGCTCTCCTCGTAAGTCAGCCCTGGAAGGCTTTGCAGCGTGCCCTTCTTGTAGGACTCCACGACTTTTTCACCCTTCTTCAGGCCTTCCTCCACTATCTTGTCCCTCTTTCCAATGTCTGACTCGAATTCGGACAACGACAATGTAATCCCTATGTGGTTCAACGCGACCAGCGCCATCTCGGATATTTTGTCAATGAACCACTTCAAGTACTCCGTGTCCCGCGTTTTCGCGATCTTGGACAACAGCTTGCCTTTTTTTTCGCCGACGGCGTGGTCGTCAATTATGCCGCAAACCAGCTCCCCATCCCTGATCACCACGTTTGCGTCGTGCCTGCACTTCTCTCCAACGCATTCAGCAGTGCAAATCCCGGCGCGCCTCAATGTGTCGGAGACGTTGCTCCTGAAGTTCATGTTCAAGTCCTTCGGCAAGATCAAGCTGAATATTTGCTTTCCCGTGAAGGTTCCGTCGTCGTTTGCCGGCTTTGGCAGCTCCTTTTGGCCGAGTATTTGCGCGAAATGCATCGCGTCCTCTCTTGAAACCTTTGTGCTCTTCAACGTCAATAGTGCAATCCCTGAAATCAGGTCTTCTTGGGCGCAGATGACCGGGCCGCCGTACCTTGGCGACAAAACGTGTTTTTCCACCGCCAACAACTCCTCGGCCTCGACTCTTGCCTCGAGTTCTTGCGGGAAGTGCAGGTTCATGTTGTCCCCGTCGAAGTCCGCGTTGTATGGCTTCGTTACAGCCGGGTGGATTCGGAAGCTTCTTGCCGGGAGAATCTTTACCTTGTGGGCCATTTCGCTCATCCTGTGAAGGGATGGCTGGCGGTTGAATAACGCGGTGTCGCCTTCAATCATGTCCCTTTCCACCACCCAGCCGGGCGCCAGCTCTGTCAGTATTTCTTCCTTGTTCGCGTCTATTAGCTTCTTTTTCAAGCCCAAGGGACTGATTACTGTTCGGACCATTGGGTACTCGGTTCTCTTCACGAGTTCCCTGCAGTGGTCAATGTTCCACTCAGTTACTCTCTCCGGGTAAGTGAGCTTTTCCGCGACTTCACGGGGCACCCCGACTTCGTTTATTGAAATGAAGGGGTCCGGGTTAACCACGCTTCTTGCGCTGAAGTTTACCCTTTTTCCGGAAAGCGAGAGCCTGAAGCGCCCTTCTTTTCCAGTGAGCCTTTGAGTCAGCGTCCTCAACGGCCTGCCCGTGCGGTCGTTTGCCGGCGGGACCCCGGGGGCGGCGTTGTCAAAGTAAGTGGTCAAGTTGTACTGCAACAAGTCCCACATGCTTTCGACTATGATTTGCGGCGCGCCCGCGTTAATGTTTTCCTTGAGCCTTTGGTTTGTTCTCACGATGTCGCTTAGCTTGTGCGTCAAGTCGTCCTCGCTTTTTTGGCCCGTTTCCAAAGTGATGCTCGGGCGCATCGTCACCGGCGGAACAGCCAGCACAGTCAGCACCCACCACTCCGGCCTAACGTCCTTGTCAAAGCCCAATAGCCACACTTCGTCGCTGGCCACCCTGACAAGCCTTTCCCGTATCTCTGTAGGGAAAAGCCTCTTGGTTCCCTCCATGTACCTTCCGGGCTTCTTGTAAACAACCAGCTCGCGGTCGGAACCGCACTGGCTGCATTTCTTGACCGATTTTGACTTTCGGATGACGTCCTTGCCTATCTCTCTCCGCTCTTCGGGGGTGTTGGCCAGCTTCATTTTTTCCTTGAACCCGTGCAAGACGTCTTGAGCCAGGGGGACTTTCCCGCACTTGTGGCAAGTAGCAACCAGGCAGTCGCGGATGGCTTCAGAGAACTTGATGTGAATTATTGGGCGGACCAGTTCAATGAGCCCGAAGTGGCCCGGGCACTTGTTCATTCTCTGCCCGCAAGTCTTGCACCTCAGCCCAGGCGAAATGACTCCGAGGCGCGGGTCCATTAAGCTCCCCTCGATTGGGAAGCCGTCCAAGTCGTACGTTTCCGCGGTGGTTATCTCTACAGCGGACATTGACCTAATCCTTTCAGGGTCCAAGACCTTGAACTCTATTGAGGAAATGGTCTTGATTCCAGTTGAAACCATCAAAAGTTCACCAATTCTCTTTTAGTTATTCTTCAACGACCAGCTTTGGGTAAATGTGCAGCGCCTTTAGCTCGTCCAAGGCGAGCTTGAAGGCGTAAGGCATCGTCACTTGCACTATCGCGTTTCCCTTGCACAATGGGCACACTTCCTTTCCACGGATCGTGTCGTTTATTGCCAGCACCCCGCACTTCTTGCAGACAGGAACAATTGTCTTGTCCGAGTTCAACAACAGCCGGTCCTGCAAGAGCATCGCCGCGCCGTGGCCTATTAGCGCGTCTCTCTGCATTTCCTCGAACTTCAGCCCGCCTTGCCGGGCCTTTCCCTCCGTTGGCTGCCTCGTGAGCATTTGAACCTTTCCGCGGCCCCTTGCCTGGATTATTGAGCGGGTTATGTGCTTCAATCTCCTGTAATACCCGACTCCAACGAATATTTCCGCCTCGAGTTTTTCCCCGGTTATGCCGTCGTACATTGCCTCTTTTCCGTCAGGCCTCAACCCGCTGTTTATCAAGACCTTCTTGATGTCCGAGTAGTCAACGGGGTTGAACGCTGTCCCGTCGTGTATAACTCCCTGCATGCTGCACTTCTTTCCCAGGAGTATTTCAAGCACTTGCGCCATGATCATCCGCGAAGGGATGGCGGCTGGGTTGATTATCAGGTCCGGCTTTATCCCGTCGCGCGTGAACGGGATGTCTTCTTCCGAGACTATCGCTCCAATGACTCCTTTTTGGTAGTGCATGGAGCTGAACTTGTCACCCAGCTCGGGAATCAAGTGCGCGCGCATCTTTATTTGCACTGTCTTGGTACCCGAGCGGCTTTCGCTCAAGACAACGGTGTCGGCGTACCCTTCCGAGTCCAGCGCGTTTTCAATGGATTTCTCGCGGCGTTTTTCCTCAATCAAGCCGAATTCTGAGATTTCCTCCAAGAACCTTGGAGGAGAAGTCCCGCCAACGAGTACTTCCCCTTCTTTCACGAACGTCTCGGGCGCAACTATTCCGTCCTCGCCCAGCCTTACGTATGACTCGTCCCCGCGGTACCCGGTTATTTCCTCTGTTGGAACCTCGAAGTTGTCTTTTTGGCCGCCTGAGTAAATCTTTTCCTCCGCAGTGTATGTCTTGAAGTAAAAGCCCCGCGCGAAGCCCCTGTCAATTGAGCCCTTGTTGATCACTATGGCGTCCTGGGTGTTGTAGCCGTAGTACGGCATCAAGGCTATGACCGCGTTT
>DATDTB010000101.1:0-4503 GCA_035291025.1 archaeon | reverse complement strand
GCTTTGTCACAGTCAGCTCGCACTTCCAGAGAGAGCAAGGCCAACTCAAGCGCTTCAGGCTGGACAGCTTCAACGTTGACGGATTCACGGCATTGAAGGACGTCTTCCAGGAAAGGCAGGACAACTGGTTCTTTCTCGCGCCCGACATCGGCGGAGTCCCGCTGGCCAAGCAGCTCGGCAAGGACTTTGGCGTGGAATTCGGCTACCTGGAAAAAATCAGGAACAAGGAAACGGGCTTCATTGAAATCAAGCAAAAAGCGCTCAACGTCATAACGGGTAAAAACGTCGTCATAGTGGACGACATGGTTTCCACTGGTGGAACCTTAGTGCACGCAGTTAACCACGCCAAAAAGTTCAACCCGGCAAGCATCAGCCTGGCCTTCGTGCACGGCGTGTTCGCGCCCGGTTCCCTTGACAAGCTCAAGGCGCTCGACGTCGCGTTGTACTACACTGACACGGTCAAGGACAACGGGGCAAACGTCTCGGTCGCGGAAAAAATCGCAAAAACACTTTCCAAAGACTAGTTCTCTAAAACGCGGCCCTTCAAGACCGTGAACTCAACCCTTCCGGGGAACGTCATTCCAGCGAAGGGAGACCAGCCGCACTTTGTTTTCAGCGATTCCCGCGTGACTTTCCTGGGCGAGTCCGGGTTCAAAATCGCCAATGAACCGGCAAACCCAGCTTCAATTCTCCCAAAACCCTTGCCCAGCGCTTGCGGCAGGAATGGCTTCACGAACTCACCTGGGTTGAACGAGCAAACGCGCGCAACGTCCTCTGGCTTGAATTTTTGCTCCACTAAAAGCCAGGAAACAAAGGCGCCGTAAGTGTCCAAGTGCGGCACGCCCGAAGTCCCCTTCATTTTCTCTTCGGCAGTGTGGGGCGCGTGGTCCGTTGCCAGGAAGTCAATCACGCCGCGCCGCAGCGCTTCAATGAGTTCGAGCCTGTCGTCCTTGGAGCGAATCGGGGGGTTCATTTGCAGCCACAACCGGTTTTCCTGGGAAAGCATTGAGTCGTCAAAGAACAAGTGGTGCGGGGTTACTTCGCACGTGACGCTCAAACCTTTCTTTTTCGCTTTTTCAACTAGCCTAAGCCCGTCGCGCGTGGAAAAATGGCAAAGCTTTCCCTGTAGCCCGTATTCCTCGACCAAGTGCAACGCGAACTCCGTGGCGGAAACCTCTGCTTCCGCCGGCCTCCTCTGTTCATGCGTTTCCCGCGACTTGCTTTCCTCCAACAGCCGTGGGTCCTCGCAGTGGAAGCTCACGCTTTGCCCGCGGTACCTCTTTATTGTTTCCTCTAGTTGTTCCTGGGAAGTGAAAAACAAGTCGCCCACGGACGGCCCCATGTAAGCCTTGTATGGCACGCGGAAAGGCAAGGGGTTGGTGGAGGGCCCGATGCCGGCGTAAAGGGTGACGTGAACGCTGCTCTTGGCTGCAAGGGCTTGCTTTTCCCTGTATTTTTGCTCGTCGATGGGCGCGACGGGGTTGTTGGGCATGTCGCAGTAGTGGACCACTCCGCCGTTTACCGCGGCTGCGGAGGCGCTGGAAAAGTCTTCCTTGTAGTCCTGCTTGTGCGACGCGTCCTCGCGGGCGTGTACGTGCAAGTCGCCAAAGCCAGGGAAAATCAAGCCGTTAGTCTTTAAGTCGGGGCTTTCAAGGCTTTTGCTCACGCGCGTTATCAGCCCAGTTTCCTTGCTTATGCTTACTTGGCCGTAAAAGGATTCATCGCGGTTGACTATTAGTCCCTCAATTGTCAGAGATGACATCTTTAGCGAACCTCCAGGCAGTTTTCCTCTTAAGCAAGGCATCAACTGCCTTCACTTCACCCGTTAAGGGATTGTAGGCAAGGTTTGAAAGGCTTGGATTTCTCGAGTTTTCTGCAGCGTCAACGACGCGGTAAGAGGAAAACCGGGAGTGCTTCCTTATTGAGTCTCCAACCCTTCTTGCGACGTCAATGATGGCTTCCCGGCCGGCCTCGGGTGACGCGTTAAGCAAGTCCAGCAAGCTGATTCCGGCGTATTCCTGTATCCAGACTTCCTTGTCGCCGTGTTCAAATCGTTCAAGCGGCGCAGCAATCGGCGCCCCTTTTCGGGCTAGTTTCCTGAAAACTTGAAAGCGCGTGCGAAGGCTGTCTTGACCAAAACGCCGCCTGCGCCAGAAAACCTTGACTGTTTTCCACTTGCCGCCCTTGTCCTTGAAGGAATAAACTTTGTGAGTCTCGGCACCTTTTGGGTGAAGCATTAAAAGCCCGCCGGGCACGCCATGCAACAAGTCAGTTCTGGCAGAACCGTGCCTTGATTCTGAAAACTTCAAAGCAAGCACTCTTTGCTTTTTCCCACTTCCCGAATCCACAGCACTTTCGCTTCGTAGCCTGGCTTCGAATTCGCGGGTTTTTTCCTGCGCCTTGGCTTCCGCTTTCTCAGCCAAGCTGTTGAACAGTTCTCTTTCACTCTTTAAGACTACTAAACCCTTTCCTGCAACCGGTTCGCGGCTTGAAGGGCGCGCAACGCGTGCGCGTTTTCCAGGCTTGAGCGCTGCGGGTCTTGGCTTTCCAAGCGCCATCAAACCACGCGTTTTCCGAGGACTGACTCTAGGAGGGCCATTCGAATGAAGACGCCGTTGCGGGCCTGCCTGAAGTACGCGGCGCGGGGGTCCTTGTCGACTTCCGGCGATATTTCGTTGACTCGCGGCAAGGGGTGCAGCAGGATGGACTTTTCCTTGAGCAAGGAAAGGGACGCTTCGTTGATGACGAAGTAGTCCGGGCTGTCAAGGGTTGTCTGGAAGCGTTCCTTTTGCAGGCGCGTGGCGTAAACCACGTCAACTTCCCCAAGTATTTTCCCCAAGTCGGACAGTTCCTCGAACTCCACCTTCTTGTTCTGCAAGTGCTCCTTGTAGTGCTGGGGCGTGCAAAGGCGGGGAGGGGAGACAAGGTAAACCTTGACTTTTTTGTAAACGGAAAGCAGGTAAAGCAGGGAGTGAATCGTGCGCCCGTTCAATAGGTCGCCCACGAGCGCAACCTTGAGGCCGTCGATTTTCCCGAGTTCTCGCCGAATTGTGTACAAGTCCAGCAAAGCCTGAGTGGGGTGCTCGCCGGCGCCGTCTCCCGCGTTCATTATCGGGACGCTTGAAACGAGCGAGGCGCGCTTAGCCGCGCCTTGTTCTGGGTGCCTTAGCACGACAACGTCGGCGTAACCGCTTACCACTCGAATGGTGTCCTCGAGCGTCTCGCCCTTGACTGCCGAGGAAAACTGGGAAGCGTTCTCAGTGCTTACGACGCTGCCTCCAAGGCGCTGCATAGCTGTCTCGAAGGAAAAACGCGTGCGCGTGGAAGGCTCGTAGAACAGGCTCGCGAGTATCCTGCCGCGCATTGAGCTGGCAAGGACGCCTTGGGTGGTTTTTTGCTGCAAGTCCTCGGCAGAGTCAAACAACGCATTCAGTAGTCCGGCGTCGGAGAACTGCGCGGTGCTCAAGACGTGGCTAATTCCCTCCCTGCTCATTAGTTGAGTGAAATGCTGGGAATGGTTTTTAACCATAATTGGCTTTTGGGCTAGAGGGGGGAGGGGGGAAAGGAATTGAACACTGCCACTGACCAGTCCAGCCGTTTGAGCGAGCACTTTTCCTCCTACGAACGCGTTGCCTTCCCAAAACTGTTCCCGTCAGACCCAAAAAACGCCTTCTTCAACGCGGAACGTGGGCACCGGGAAATACTCAGGGCGTGGGCGGGCGAAGAAAGCGAGTTCTTTCCCGGCATTGAGTCGTTTTCCTTTCAAGACAACGAGTTACTTGAATGCGTTCTCCCCGGCAAGGTAAAGGCGTCAAACCCCGTGGGCAACGCCGCAGGGCTCGACAAGTACTGCCAGGCGCGCGACGACGTTCTCGCGAGGATGGGCTTCGGGTTCCACACCATTGGCTCCATCAGCCAGTCCTTCCGTGCAGGCAATCCGACCGAAGTCTTTGTTGACGAAAACCTGCAGGCAACGCCGGAAGGCAAGGGGCGGTGGGTAATCAGGCAAAAGCTCTTGCAAGACGAAAAAGCCTCAGTCAACTCCAGAGGCTTGGACAACTTCGGCGCCGAGAAAACCGCGCAGTTGATATCTGGCCACGAACACTCAATGCCCTGCCAGGCAAGCGTCGTGGGCGAGAGCCACGAGCAGTACATTGCCGCGCTTGAAACGCTTTACAACGGCTCCGGCGGCAAGCTTGAAGGCTTTGTCGTCAACGTCAGCTGCCCGAACACGAGCAAGGGGTGCCAGTTCCAAAGCGACATTCCCTCACTTACCGCGTTGCTCTCGGACGCGCGCGAAGTTGTAAAGCACAAGCCGTTGTACGTGAAAATGGGCCCCGAGACCTCAGTTGATTCCCTTTCGCTCACGGAACAAAAAAAAGAACACATTGCGGCGCTTGGCAGGCTATTCGTTGACACGGGAATTGACGCAGTTGTCGCAATCAACTCCGCCAGTAAGAGCGTGCCGGAGTTCGCGCGAAGGCAAGGCGGCTGGGGAGGCAA
>DATDTB010000100.1:0-2394 GCA_035291025.1 archaeon | reverse complement strand
GAAGGCCCGGCGCAGCACTTGGTTGTGGACTCGCAGTACGTGGACTTGTCGCTCGAACCCCGCACGGAATACTTCCATGACACGAAAAAAGGCCACGCGGTTTTCGCCTACGTCGTCAGTGGCAAGGCGCTTTTTTCGCCTGAAAAGGAAACGCTTTCAAACAACGTTGTAGTTTTCGGGGACGGCGACCGCGTGAAAATCAACACGGGAAAGGACGGCGCGCGGTTCTTGCTTGTTTCCGGAAAGCCCTTGCATGAGCCAATCGCGTGGCACGGCCCGATTGTCATGAACTCGCAGGAAGAACTCGTTGCGGCATTCCAGGAATTCGAGGCTGGAAGGTTCGTGAAAACCCGCAGGGAGCAAAGGGAATTCGACGACTTGCGCGGCGAAGAGTATTACGGCAAGTAAAAAAAGGCCAGCGCGCGGGCAACTGCCATAAACTTACCTGGAAAGGCAGCGCGCCGCAGTGTCGCCTGGGCGAGAGCTTGCAGAAGTGCTACCTGCAAGCCGAACCTTTTAGAAAGGTATTTATACTTCTTGTGCGTTAAGCTTTACATAATTTGTAATTGTTTGACGTGGTGGGAAAATGGTCAGGTCGTTGAAGGTTCCGGGCGGGGACGGGAAGAAAGTCATAACACTTGACATGCGCGCCCGTAAGAGGTTAGTTCAGCTGTGGAACACGCAGGTGTGGGCGCGCGAGGAGAAAAAAATAGAGGACGAGCTTTCTGACCCCGGCTCGAAGGCGTCGCGGCTCTTTTCAATAATGAGCCGCAAGGCCAACGTCCAGGCTTAGGTTTTTGTTTCGCCAAGCACCCATTCCTCGTAGTCCTTGCCTGCCTTGACCTCGTGGGCCGTGATGCACGGCACCGAGTAGGAATGCGCCTTTTTCACTTCGCTCCTGATTTTTTCCCAGTTCCCCTTGCGCGTCTTTGCGACCAAGACGACTTCCTTGGCGTTCACTAGCTTTCCCTTCCACCAATAACTGCTCTTTGCCGGGAGGAAGTTCACGCACGCCACCAGGCGTTTTTCCAGCAACCTTTTCGTTATCCTTTCCGCTTCCCGCTCGCTTCCAGCAGTGATGTAAACGCTCAACAAAACCATTTCATGCACCAAAGCCAAAGTTATTTAGTATTAGTCTTTTAAACACTGGCTCCATTAATTTGCAATGCCAAAGCCAGCCCGGAACCCGAAAAGGCAGGCAAAGCCGCGCAGCGCCCCCGACTTGTTCAGGATGACCTTCAACAACACTGACTACCACGACGCCTTAAGCGAAGCCCTCCACAGGACTCAGGGAAACCTTCCGAAAACCGAACGCGAGCGGTTCCTGGAGCAAAGGCGGCAGCACTTCCAGCAATTGAAGCAAGACCCAAGGCTAAAGGCTTTCCTTGAATCTTCAGGCAAGGTCCGGGTAAAAACACCTGGAGGCACGGAGCCTTGGACGATTTTAAGGAATGGCTTCCAGTTGCGCGAAAGGCCCGTGGTAGTTGCACTTGACCCTTTTGGGAGATCAGTCTTGTTTTACAAGAGCACTGGCATCAACAGCAAGAAGCCTGGCGAATGGCTGCCTGCCAGGGGGCTCGGCCCCAAGGACTTGGAAACGCGGGAGTGGTTTGAAAAGTTCCCAGGCCACCCCGACTGGCGCGGCTTCAAGCCCGGGCCGGAACACGCGCACTTGCCGGGCCACCCGCACTTCCACGACGTCTTCACTGGAATAGCAAAGGCGCTCAAGGCACGGGAGAAAAGAAAAGGACTCGTGTTCAAGCGGGCAGTTGACTCTGACGTCAGCGGCGTACAAGACCTGCTTTAAGGCTTTCAAAGCCTCGCCGTGCTTCCTTCACTGTACTCCGAGTCAATTATTTTCCTGAACTCCTGGGCTTTTTTTCCGCCAATCTTGTCAACCCTCTGCAGGCTCCCCAGGGTTGCGTTCACGAACCTCTTTATGGAGCCGAAGTGCTCGAGTATCCTGCGCGCCTGCTTTGCGCCCACCCCGGGAAAGCCTTCAATGACGTACAGCTGCTTTTCCTCCAAGGTCAATGGCTTGCGTTCGCCGCGTAGCCGGTTTTCCTTCTTCTCCATCAACTGCTCGCGTTCGGCGACGTGGTGCAGCAACTCCGCGGTCCCGGCCGCGTCCCGCGTGTAAAACACGGGCATGCCCCGGTCGAGCTTCAATGAAATCAGCGCGCCCCTCACTGCTTTTGGGTTTACCCTGCGCTCCGACAGCAATTCAGCGGCGTCGCTTACCCCCTCGATTACGAAAAAAGGCCTTTCAAAGTTTTCCTTCAACGCAGCGCACTGCTCGAACAAGCGCCCGTCAATCAAGGAGTTAATGAAGTCGTTGGCGGTCTTGCGCTCGCAGCAAACGCCGTCACCCAAGATGAAGTCGCCGACCTTGAG
>DATDTB010000099.1:0-7869 GCA_035291025.1 archaeon | reverse complement strand
CGTCAAAAGCCAGGCCCAAGTCCGCCCGGGTTTCAACAACGCGTTTTTGCAGCGCCCCCAGGGTATGCGCGTCGTGGGGGTCCGCCAAGTGGTTCGGGAAGTCTCCATCGGGCTCGGCGTAAAGAGTTTCAACCTCGCAGCCCGCCGCCTTCAATGCCTTTTCCGGGACGAGGCCGCACGCGCCGTTCCCGCAGTCAAGCACTACCTTCAAGCCCAACCCCTGTCCCGCCCTTCCCGAAACAAAGGACAAGTATTCCTTTTCGATTGCGTGGTAGTCCAAGGCGCTTGCCTTTCCCTTTACATCAGGGCGCGCGAAGGCGCTTGCTTTTACAACTTGCTCGATTTTGTCCAAACCCTTTTCCCATGAAATTGATTCATTGTTTTTGCCCTGCACTTTGACGCCGTTGAATTCCTTGGGGTTGTGGGAAGCCGTGACCATTAGCCCGCCGTCGAACCCGTGGTGGCGTACAGTGAAGTAAAACAACGGCGTTGAACTCGAGCCGAGGTCAAAGACGTCCTTTCCGCCCTCGACCAAGCCATCGACGAGCGCCTTCTTGAGCGACGGGCTGCTTTTCCTGTAATCCATTGAAACTACTACCCGCTTGAGTTCCGGGAACACCGTCGAGTAAGCCAAGCCGATTTTTCTAGCGATGCCCTCGTTTATTTGCTCCGGGTAAACCCCGCGAATGTCGTATGCCTTGAATATTCCAGCCATGCTAAAACCATTTTTCAAGAAAGGCCGTAACTAGTGTTCGGCCACAGTTTTGAGTTGCTTGGAAGCCTTGCGTTCCTTCCCACTACCGCGTTCTTTCCAACAATGCAGCCGTTCTCTATCACCGCGTTTTCCCCGATTTTTGCGTTGTAGTCAAGCACGCTTCCCTCCACTTGGGCTCCCTCGCCGACTTCCGCGCCCTTGAACACCAGAGTGTTTGACACGACGGCGTTGTCGCGGATCCTGGCGCCGCTTGAAACAACAGCGAAGGGCCCGAGGCTCGCGTTGCCGCTTACGGTCGCGTTTTCCTCTACGAGGGCCTGCGACTTCCTCAAGTGGTCCAACGCCCACCTGTTGATTGCCAAATAAGAGTTCACGTCGCCAATGTCGCCCCAGACGCCAGTGAAAACTATTCCCAGTATTTTTTCCGTCTTGAGGGAATGCGCCCACAAGTCGCCCAAGTTGTCGGGCTTTTCGCCGCTAGACTCTTTTTCGGCAATGTATTTCCCCAGCGCGCCGTCAAGGAAGCGCTTGGAAACGCAGTAAATTGCCGTGCTCGCCAGCCTTGACTTGGCCTCTGACAATTTTGGCTTTTCCTGGAAAAACGACACGTTGTTCTTGGAGTCCAAGACTGCAATGCCGAGCTTTTCCACGAGGCGCTCGTCTTCGAGTTCGTGCAAGATGATTGCAGCGCTTGCCTTTTCCTTCCTGAACTTTCCGACCACGTCCTTTAAGTCCAGGCCGTGAATGAAGTTGTCCGAGCCGATTATTACCGCGTCATCATAGCCGACCTCGTCAAAAACGTACTTGATTGCCTTCACGGCGCCGAGCTTGTTTTCATTGCTCGTCGTCTTTTCCACGACGACCTTTACTTTGTCTTGGCTCATTTCCTTCAAGGCCGCCCGCAGCATCCCAGCCTGCACTTCGTTGGTTGAAAGCACGACTTCGGTTATTCCCGGCACGCCCTCCAGCAATTCCAGCACGTAAGCCAGGTTGGGCTTGCACGCCACCGGCAGCAGGCACTTTGGCGTGCTCAAGGTGAGTGGCTCGAGGCGCTTTCCGTAGCCTCCGGCCAGCAAAACAGCTTTCATTCCAGGTCACGGTTTTTGGATTCACTAAAAAAAATTCAAGGCTAAAAAAATTCGCTTCACTGACAAAAACTTGCTCTCTGGGTTTTTAAACGCCTGCGGCAACATTACAAACTCTTTTTTTCATTTTTTGCGCAGTGAAAACAGGACGTGGCCCGACTCGAAGGGCTCCAAGTTCACTTCCTCCAAGACGTCAAAGTATTTTTCCAAGTCCCTCTTGACTTCAGCAAAAACTTCCCTCGGAGGCCGCGTGGAGTCAATGCACTGAGACTTCACGGCGTAAAGCGCGCGCCCGCCCTTTTCCAGGAAAGCCTGTGCGTTTTTCACGAGTATTTCGGTCTGGTTTTCCTGCGCGATGTCCTGGAAGATGCAGTTAAACTTGATTCCATCAGTGTAGTTCTTGTAGGACTCGGGGTGGTTGGCGTCAGCCAGCAATGGAAGGAGGTTCGTGCGGACTTCGCATACTTCCATTAGCTTGCGCATGACCTTTGGCGCCACGTCCACCCCGAAAACAATTCCCTTGGAGCCGACGATGTCGGAGACGTGCGACGCCGTAGTCCCTTCTGCCACGCCCAAGTAAAGAACCCTTGACCCGGGCTTTATCGGCAGTTCCTTTAACCCCTTCATTATAGCCGCGCCGAGCTTGCTCCTGTTCGGCTCCCACGCCCTGAACTCGGTCGTGGAAACCTTGCGGATGTGCTCGCCGTAAACGCCCTTGCCCTTGGCTTGCGGCGCGTTGACAGTGAACAAGACGCGGCCGTCGCGGTAAACGCCTGGAAAGACTTCCTTCAACGCCATGAAAAGCCACTTTTCAATGCCTCTTGAACTTCGCTCGAAGCCGTTCAACCCTTTCCCTAGTTTCCGGGTCGCTGGCGTGCGTTGACGTTTTCAGCCACGTGTGGAGAATAGAACTCGAGGGAACGTATTGTCGTTTTCTGATGAATGGACGAGCAAAAGACCGAATCCCGGCCTCCATGCTTTTTGCGTCAGTGTGTTCAAGAAATTCAATGAACCGCCCAATCCATTCCCTGCGGCCGGCCACGTCCATGAATTGGTTAATCCAGTTCCCTCCTTTGCGCGTTGCCCCTTCCTTTCCCTTCAGCGCCTTTAGCAATTCCCCCAGTTCCGGGTCCTTGTAGTGAGGGTGCTTAAGCAAGTTAGTTAACTCGTTTGGATGGTAAGGGATTCGCACTCCTCTTTGAGCCTGGAGGTTGTAGAATTCCCTGACGGCTCTGGGGACGCTTTTGATTTTGTTGTCTTTCATGAACTTGAACACCGCTCGGCTCCACCCCCGCCTGACCAAGTGCGGAATGCCCCGGCCCAAGCCCTCGCGTTCGATTATTTCACTGGCCTTGGGTGTAAGCCTCGGCGTCCTCGGCTTTTTCGTCGCAGTCACCATTTGCCCCGCCTGCGCGCGTGCACTTCGTCAACCACTCTGCGGACGCGTTCCTGGAGTTCCGGGTTGCTGGCGTGAGTTGCAGGGTTTAAGAGAGTGCGCATGATCTTGTCGGAAGGCGGCCGTTTTCCGGCCTTGTATTGCAGTTTGACAAAGTTGTACAACCCGCGTCCAATTGATTCAGGCTTTTCCCTTTTCAGGAACGCAACCAGCCTTTCAGTGAGTTCCTCGTGGCGCCGCCTCACGCTTTCAGCGCGCGGGTTTGGCTTGCCCCTTAACCGTTCATTGAACTCCCTTACCTCGCCCAGCATCACTGTGTCCTTGGCTTCAGGGCTGACCAGGTAGCGCTTCATTGTCGACTCCGTCAGTGGGGGAACGCTTTTCTTGGACTTGGCGAGTTCGTAAAACTGGCTGACGCCGGGCTGCACTGGCAGGCCTTCACGTTCAATGAAGTTCATTGCCGCGCGCATCCACCAATGCCTGACTTCGGGCTTTGGCCTGTTCATTGCAGGGCGCTTTCTTTCCCGTTCCCTTGCTTGTTTTCCTGCCCCAGCCATTCTATCCATCACCCAATTCTTAATTTCAAAAACTCATACTGAGATAGCAACTTTACCGCTTGCCACGACTAGTTCTTAGCTCCCCGCGGAGCCTGGCAACGCGGGCCTTTAATTCCTGGTCTCCTTCGTGGTCTGCAGGGTCAAGGAAGCGCCTCAGGATTGTGTCTGATGGAACTTTTTCTCCCCTGCGCAGGCGCTGGCCCGCGAACTTGAGCAAGCCCTTGTTAAAGCTGGAGGGCTTGCTTTCTTCAAAGAATTCCAACAACCTAGTGGTCCAATAGCGCCTGAATTCGTCCTTGCCTTTTTGTTTTTCGCTGGCAGAAAAGGCCGTGTGGGCTTCCGTGAACGCGCGGGTTTCGGCTGCAAGGACTGGGTCGGCGTCGCCTGGACGCGTCACGGCCGTCTTTAACGCGCTGGGGTTCACTGGAACGCCTATGCCTTTTTCACGCGTCCGCTGGATGAATTCCTCTACTCCCCTGCCGTAAGGCAGCCTTTCCTTTAAGATGAACTTGCGGGCAGCCCGCACCCAGCCGCGCTTGACCAGCAAGTCCAGTCCATGCTGCAATGGCAGGCCTTCCCCTTTGACTGCTCGAACCGCTGCAGGCGTGACTCTGGCTCTGGACTGGGGCTTTTTTGCCATTTCACTTCCACCAAAAGAGGAAAGCTCAGCCCTGCGCCCGGATCGCGTCCAAGCGCTTGTTCAGTTCTCCCAAGAGCTTGGCGCCGTTGTCCTTCTTTCCCTTGGAAAAGTAGTCCTCCTTGCAGGCAATCGAGATTTTCGCTGCAATGGTCCTAGCGATTTTCCCGCGCAGCTTTTGCTTTCCAGTGCTGATTGCGGAGTGCTGGAAAATCAAGCCGTGCTTCGGGGGCTTCTTTCCCTGCTTCAAGTGCTTAAAGAGCGCCTTTTCCGCGCCCATTATCTGGATTGTGGACGAGGGCAGCATTGCAAGCTTTTCAAGCGACCCCGCGTGCGCAATGAGCTTTGCTCCCAGCTTTGGCCCGGCAACCATTGACGTGTTAGGTGCTATTTCCTTCATCACTTTTTCCAGGTAGCCTTCCAGCACGGCTTCCTGCGACTGAAGCTGTTCAATGGCGTGCGCGTACTGCTTAGCGGTCTTCAAGTCGTCCTCGTTCAATGGCGCGCCCATGCTTGACTTGGAAAGCGACGCAATTTTCTTCGCCAAGCCCTCCCCCAGCGCCTTGGAGAGTTCGTGTTCGTTTATTCCCTCCCTTGAAGGAAGCCCTTGAACGGCTTTAACGAAGTCCGCCGAGTCCGTCACTTGCCGGCCCATTTCAGGGAAGTACACAGAATACCATTCACGCAAGCGCATGGTCATCGTGTTCGTTATCGCGGCGAGTTCGTCGATGGCGTTGATTGCCTGGACCACGAGGACGTCGCGCGACGTGTAGGCTTCGCGGACGCGTTCCTTGGTCTTGTAAATCATTTTCTTCCTTAACTCGTCGAGTTTTTGCATTTCAAACGTTTTCCGGGCCATTGCCTTTTTCAACTCCTTTCACTTTTACAGACGGGTCTTTCCCCCTTCAACCAGCGCCTTGCCGTGTGCATTCCGGGCGCGGTTAAAAAGAAAACTCTACATAACCCTCGTTAGAAAGCCTTTTTATGAAGTACGCATTGCATTGGTTAACTTTAATTCGCAACGCAATAAAGCAGGGGGTTTTTTGGGGTATGACGATCGCGCCTGACGTTGAGGCAAGGCAGCTCGCGGCGAGCCTGCAGAAAAAGCTCTTCCACTTGAACTCCAGCCTGCGCGACGCGCTCGAGTCCGAGGAAGACTTGAAAAAGATTTTCGACGACGTCGAAAAACTCAAGGCGTTGGCGGAAGGCAACGCCCAAGTACAAGCTTTCCTGAGGCAAAAGCTTTCAGTGGACCAAGTCCTGTCGCTGTTCAAGGACGCCAAGCAAAAGTACTACGCCTCAAAGCTGTTGCTGGAAAAGTACCAGGACTTGTTGGAGTCAAGCGACGCCGCCCTCGAACGCTTCCGGACGTACCGCTTTTACGAGTTCAAGGACGACGACTCCTTCGTGAAGTTCTTGAAGAACGCATGCAAGTCCAAGGAAATAACGGAACTGTGGGCAAAGCCCGAACTCATCGGGTCGATTAACTTGAACAAGGTCGCGGAAGAGCTTCACTTGCCGCAGCAGGGAAGGCTTTACTGCGGCGTCCCAATAGAGACCGCGAACAAGTTCTTTGACAAGGTATTGGCGCAGAACCCTAGTTCCGGGATGTACTTGGAGAGCTATCCCGTGACTTTCCTGTGGAGGCCCAACAACACGGTCAAGGTGGACGCGGAAACGAGCCACATTAGGGAACTCGACGAACTGGCAAAGAACCACAACGCCCAAGTCCTGGACAAGTGACTTTTTTCTATCACTGCCGCGTCACGGCTTTTTCTGTTTCTTGTCGCCAAAAATAATTCGCACTGGCCCTTTTTCAGGGCGCTCGACTCTTGGCTTTAATCCTTCCCGTTCCAAAAGCTTCCTGAGGCCTAGCCGTTTCACGTTTTCCCCTGGAGTCAAGCCCTGCCTCCCAAACAGCGATTCGAGGCGCACCCACTCCCGTTTTGCTTCGTCTATTTCAGCCTTGCGAGCTTCTTGGGGCGACGCGGTTTTGGAAGCGCTTTCGCGCGCCTGCCTGGCAAGGGCTTCTTCTAGTTCTTTTTGTGACGAATAACTCTGAGTTTTTGGCTTTGCCTCGCGTCTTTTTTGCCAGCGCGCCTTTAGCGCATTGAGCCTTGACCTGATCCAACCCATAAATAAAAACACGGCCGGCAAAAGTTAAAAAGCAGGCAGTTGCCAACTGCAAATACGAGCCTTTGCGTGTTTTTTACCCTCACTTTTTGACGAGGAAAAGCATTCTCTTCCCACTGCGAATCTTTTGAAGGAAGCCCATTTTCTCCAGTTGGTTCAAGCGGAACGAGGCGGCGTTTTGCTTCTTGTACTTCATTAACGCCTTTACGTCGTCCGCAGTCGCTGTGCCCTTGCGGGCCACGAATGACAAAATCCGTTGATCGTGAAGGGGCAACAGTTTTGCCCTGTCCGTTAAAGCAGTCTTTTCGCTGCCGGGTGCGAGACCGGCGCCTTGCAGGGAAAGGGGAGCTGGGAGCGGCCCAGGGGTTGGGGAGGGGGGCGAGTTGTTCGACGGAGCCGAGGGGGGCTCGGCTTTAATAGAGGGGGAATTTTGCATTAGATGCAAAATTTTGTCGAACTTCTCGTTTCCCTGGGCTATTAACTTATTCGTTTGCTCCCTTTCCTGTGCAAGTTTGTAGATCAGACTTGCTAGCATGAAGGGGTCTTTCACGACCTCCGAAATGTTTATTTCATCCTTGACGTTTTCAGCGAACCCGGGCGATATTTTGGAGATTTGGTCTAGTTTTTTTTGCAGCTCCGCCCTAGCCTTTTCACCTTCAGGTTCCACCAAGACACATCACGATGAATCTTTTGCTATCATGATGGTATCATGGTATATATAAACCTTTGCGTTCGAAAAAGCACGCAAAAGCCATTTTTGCGTAGAAACAGCCACTAGTACTAGTAAGAAAAAGGCCCCTTCCCAGAGGGCGTCACTTAGTTTTTCAAAGCCTCCTGGAGTTCCAGCCACACTTCCTCAATCAACTCGCCTTCAAGCACCACAGCATTGCGTTTATCGGCCCACTCCTCCGCTTCCCACCTGTCCAGCGCAACGCCGTCGCCTAGCATTTCCGCCCCCGCCATCACTGGCGTGACCCCTGCGAGCCTTGCCAGCGCCACTCCAAGTTCAGTGTGCCCCTTCCTTTCTTCCAGCAGCCCCGCGGCGGCAACGCACAAGTGCACGTGGCCCGGCGCCCTGAACGACTTGCCAAAAGCCGCCTGCGCTGAAGCGCCCGGCGAAGCGGTTGCCAGCTCGGACAGCCGCGCGAACTCTCCAATCGTGAACGCCCTGTCGTTGTCCGTTACTCCAGTGAAGGCGTTGCGGTGGTTTATGGTTATGCTGAAGCTTTGCCTCTTGTCATAACCCAGTTTCCCCGGCGCAAGCCCTTCCAGCACGGGGTGCTCGTGGGAAGCTGATTGGAAGACGTCCTCCATGAACGGCAAGCCCAAAGCGCGAGCAATGGCGT
>DATDTB010000098.1:0-2316 GCA_035291025.1 archaeon | reverse complement strand
TATAGACGAGGGGGGGAACTATTAGGGCCCGAGTGCGAGACCAAACTTAATCTACTTCTTCAACCCCTCACTTTTTTTTAACCAACGCAGGCCTTTGGCTATTTTTCCCCTGGAGGGAATCCTAGTTTTTTTAAACACATTCAAGCATTTCATTGCTTGAATGGCTGAAGCGCGAAAGAAAAAGGAACCCGTGAGGCAGGCCTGGGTGATAGTGCACCCTTGGTTTAACTTGAAAAACATCGAGGGACGCATTGAACGCTTGAGGCTTGCAGGGCAAAAGGAAGACAAGAGCGACGTTGCCTTCCGCGAGCTTCACTCTGTTTACACGAGCCGCCTGCACAACTTGATTGCAAGAGCAACGCACCCAATCCTAATACTGGAAGAGGAAAAAACCGCCCAGGAAACGCTTCAATGGGCGAAGCGCATTAACCCGAAGGCGGACATTGAAGTCATTCCCACTTGGAAGCAGGTTGGCGTTCCAAAGAACCCGCAGGAATTAAGAGACTATTTTGCAAGGCGTGGAATTCAGAGAGCAGTCCTTGGAGGCGCAAACGCCAAGTTCAGGGAAGAAGACCCGCGAACGGCGAAAACCCCTTTAATCAAGAGCGGGGGCAAGTTTTACGGGCGTGAACTGCTGGAAGAGCAATGCGTTGGAGTGGCGCGGCAGGCGATCCAAAAACTAACCGGTGCCGAGACGCGAGTGGTTCGCTCCCTGACTTTCCCGCACAACCTCAACCCGAGAACAATGCACCCCGCGCGCGGACAACGCGTTGGCGCCAAAAAGAGAATGCCGCCGCACGCTTGAATTCCTTCAAAGGCAGCCTTCAAAACAGCTTTTCCTGCAACCCGTTGTCCAACGCCTTAGTGGAAGTGTTCCACATGTGCCTCGCGAACTCAGGGAGCCTCTTGTGGTGCTTGATCCAGTTTTCCAGGAACGCCATCGTGACCGGATCCGCGGGATAGCCCGAGCCCATGGCGCCGAACTCGCCGTACTCCCTTTCCAGTTCCCGCATTGCGTTGTCCCGCGTCACCTTTGCCAAAACGGACGCAGCCGAGACGATGACGTAAGTGTCGTCAGCCTTGTTCTCGGAAATGACTTCAATGCTCTTGTCCGCCAAGTACTTTTGCACGCGGCGCGCGAACTTTTTCCCGTCAGAGTCTGGCGAGTCCAAGTACAACACGTCCGGGCGCTGCTTGAGCGAATTGACCATGCGGGCAACGTATCGCGCCTCTATTTCGTTCAAGCTCTGCCCAATCATTAACGCGTCGAGCTCGCGGGGCTTTATTTCAATTACTTGGAATTCGCTCAAGGCGTTCTTGATCAATGGGAACTGCCGTTCGCGCTGCGACGGAAGAAGCTGCTTGGAATCCCTGACGCCGATGCCGCGGAGCTCGTCCTCGCGCGCCTTGTCAATGCACGCAATGCTCATAACCATCGGTCCCAGCACGGGCCCGCGGCCCGCCTCGTCCACTCCCGCGATTATCACTTGCCTCTCACCCGCCGTTTCCTTGCGGTGACGTTGAACGTGGGAAAGCGCCTTCCCTGCGAGCCCTTCCGGTTCACCTTGAACGAGAGCTCGTAAGGAGTTTTATGGAAGAATTCCTGAGTGTTGGCCACGATGCGCTGCGCCGAGGCGTCAAGCTTTCTCAGCTCCAGTTCCGCCTTTCCCTTTCTTTGAAGTTCGTCGCGCAGGACGAAGTGGAACAGCTGCGTGGCAACGTTTTTCCCGCGCTCGCCTTTCCTGACGTAAAGCGAAAACAGCTTCTTGCCGCGCCGTCCAATGAACCCGGCAACCCGGCCGGAGCGCTTTGCGACAATCAAGTCCTCAATTCTCGGCTTGCTCATCGCCGAGGAAAGCCCGGGGTCTGATTCCCTTACTGCAGCGTATTCAGCTGCGCGCGCCTCCAGCGCTTTCTCCAAGTCCCTCCTTTGCCTGGGGGTCAAGCGCGTGGAACGCGAAAACGACAAGCCCCTGGTTTTTCCCGCGCTCATTTATTTTCCCTCACTGGCCAAGCGGACTTTCTTGTCAGTCACGATTTTGTGCAGCCTCTGGTCGTGCGCTTCCCTTGGAATCCTGTCAACGACTTGGAACTCGAACGCGAGCCCGACGCGCTTCGTTCCCCGCGGGAGCCTTTTGAGGAACTTGTCGTAATAGCCCTTCCCGTAGCCTATCCTGTGGCCATTCAAGTCGAAGGCGATTCCCGGGACTATTACTAGCTCGAGTTGTTTTGCGTCCGCTGGCCTGAAGTACTCGGCTTTTGGTTCGGGCACGCCGAAAGCCTTTGGCTCCAATTCTCCCACGTCTCGGAGCTCGC
>DATDTB010000097.1:0-17980 GCA_035291025.1 archaeon | reverse complement strand
TATTGCGGCTTCAACGCCCCACTGGAACAAGCCAAAGGAATTCTTTGCCCCGCCGTCGGGAAAGCCTGAAGGGTTAACCCACACTAGCATTGGAATAGTGGCCAAGAGGACGAACACTGACAAGATGAAAAAGAAGTACTTCTTTCTCACTGGCTTTTCACTGAAGAACTGCTGCAGCGAGGGCTTCACCGCATCCGAATACGTCAGCAACACGAAGTAAATGGCAACGATTGGCGGAATCAATATGTAAGCGGCCCACGTGTAAAACATCAACACAAAGAACGACACCGCTGCCAGCGAGTTGAAGAGCACTGAAGAGCTCACTTTTTCCGACTTCATGGCCCGGGCAAGGAAGGCAAAGCCCACCACCATCCACAAGAACCCAAGCGAGTGGTCTTCGAACCAGCCGCCCATTGTCCGGTAAACGAACGCTGGAACGACCGCGGCGAGAATTCCCGCGGTCACGCCGCCAAAGTTTCCCGAAACCTCGCGCATGAAGAAAAACAAGGCCACAGCAGTGAGAGCGCCAAAGACTGCTGGGAGCAGCTTGGCCAGGGCCAGCTTGTCCAACAACCACTTTCCCTGGTCGTACTCGCTGCCATAAAGAAGCTTGTACAAGTTGTACCCAATTAGTTCAACAAGCCTGGCGTGCCCCGTGTCAAGGCCCGGCGCGAAGTTTCCCGGGTCCTGCGCCGGCAGTAATCCGTCGTTTTGCAGCAGCAACTTGACTATGCGCGCCCTGTAATAAGAGTCGAACTCGAAGATGTAGTCGTACTTGAGCATGTCCGCTCGCACGCCGAAGCCCAAGGTGAAAATGAAGCCGCTCAGCAAGAGGAGGTAAAGCGAGTTCCTCAAGAACGCCTTGTCAAACTTGAAGCCCAAGACAAAAAACACCCCAAAAAAACTCTCCCCTCAAAGGAGAAAACCGGTCCGGCGAGGGAATTGCGACAGCGAGAAATCGCTCCAACCAAGTTAACTGCAAAGGCTTTTTAAAAGAACTCTCAGCCAAGGCAACGGCGTTTTCCAAAGCCAAAAAGGAAAGTCTGGGGCGTTAAATTGGCAGACTGATGTTCAAGTCCAAGTTGGCGTCCAAGTTAGCGTCAAAGCCATTGGAGTCCCGGCTGCCGCCGTCGTTGTTGGTTGGAACGGCGTTGGAGTCACCGTTTGAGTCCGCTCCGCTTGGAGGGCCTTCAATTCTCGGCCCCGTGGAAGTCTTTCCAGTTTCCATGGCTTGGCTTGAGTCAGTGTTCGAGTCAATATTCGAGTCCTGCCCGGCGTTCGAGTCCTGGAAAGGCTTTGGGACGTAAAGGTCCCAGTAAAAACCGGAACCTTCAGCCTCTTCGTTTTCATCCCCCGCCCCCAGGCCTTCCTTGGTTCCTTCAACTGGCTCATTTGGAGTTTTCCGGGGCGGTTCAAAGTTGCCAGCGTAAAACAGCGCCGCCCCCGCAAGCAAAAAGAGGACTGCAAGCAAGAAACGCAGGGGTACGCCCATCAGTTTTGTCACTTTCAAAAGCCATTCCCCAAAAAAAGAGCGCATGCAAAGGAAAAAGAAAAGAAAAAAAGTAAAGAGGGGTTTTTTCAACCCACCCTTACCCTGACTCGAGTACTGGTGCCAGTGGAGTCGGTTTCAGTGCTTGACTCTATTTCTGCCTTGGCACTCGTTTCCGCGCTTGCCTCAAATGTCACGCGTTCAGAGTCCAATACTTGGCCGTTGTACACCAGTTCGACGGTCCAGTCGCCTTCAACTCCCAGTCCCTCAAGCTCCAGCTCGCCTTCGAACTTGGAGTTGGCAACGACTTGAATGCAGGCATCGCCGGTGGCCTCGCTCTTTACGTCAATTGACAGCACCCTTGTTTCCACGTTGACGGACTTTGCAGCGGACAACTTAAAGCACGGGTTTGACAACCCCGCGGTTCCAGTGAATTCAATTTCGTCGCTGGAAACACGTAACTCGCCGCTGGTTTCCGCGCTCGCGCCCGACCGAACTCGGTACTCGAACTTGGAAAAGCCCTCCACTTCAATGCTCGCACGCGTTTCCAGGCGCTGCATGACTTCAGTCTTGAAGCCTGATTTGAAGTCCTGTATTCCTTCCAGCAGCCTTTTCCGCAATGATTCGCCGTTGCTGGACTTGGCTGACGCGGACGCCTTAACGTTCAAGATCGCGTGAGAGGCTGAAACGCTTGCGCCAAACGCCGCTGACGCGTTGCCTGACTCGAGCGCGCTTTCAAGCCTTGCAACCGCGTTTTCCGCGGCCGCAACGTGAGCCTTGAAGCTTGCGTCTTCATTCAACCCGGCGCTGGCGCCTGCCTCGACTCCAGCTTCCAATTCAGATTTAAGGAAGGACAGGCGAACTTTCAATGACTCCATGGCCGCAGCAGTCACGCGGGACTTCACGGTAGTGCGGGCTTCGTGGTCAATGTTTTCGCTCCTGATTTTCACGCTGCCCTGCGCCCAGTGCCTTAACTCCAAGTCATTGCCGACCTTCACCAGCAACTCGGCGGCGGCGTAAAAGTTGCCCTCGCTGGAAAGGCGCGCGGCAGCGTCAACGTCCGCCTGAACCTGGGCCAAGCGCGTTTCCAGTTCCGCGTCCAATTCTCCCTCGGCCTCGGCTTCGGCCTTTATTTCCACTATGCGGTCCCGCACTGCCTCAATGAGCGACGGGATCCTTGCAACGACTTTTGCCCTGAAGTCCTGGACTTCGGCCTTGAACTTGGCAAGGCGTTCCCTGAACCTGGGTTTTTCGCGCTCGAAGTTTTCAGCAGCGCTTTTCTCGGCGCCGCCGGCGCGCACTTCAATTGAGGCGTTCACTCCAGCGGCAACCATTGCGTCCTTGACTTTAACAGCCAGTTCGGCGTCGCCAACAATCAAGACTCGGGCGGCGTTCCTGGACTTTGCGGCCTCGACTGCCGCGCCAGCCTCGCTTTCGCTTGAAACCATCACGACAACGGAGTGCTCGCTTGGCACGAAAGCGCCGTGCAAGGCGTGCCTGAACTCCTTGGCGGCTATCACTACCAAGTCAACGCCTTTCCCATGGGCCTTGGCTTCCGCGTCGATTTTTGCGCGGACGTCCCTTTCAGTCACCCCGGCGTCAGCGCCCCCAACTAACTCGACTTCAACTCCCAAGCCTTCCAATTCAGTCCTAGCTGCAGCGCTTAGCTCGCCGACAACGAAGGCTTTCTTGGCTCCAAGGAAGCCAACGGCTTCGGCAGTGACTGAAGGCACCCCTTCAACGGAAACCATCAGCAACGGCAACCCCTTTGATGCTGCAAGCGCTTTAGCGGACGCCAACACTCGGTAACTAGTCCGCGCCTCGAACTTTGAGTGGTCGTACGCGGCAATGACTACTTCGGCGCTGCCCTCGGCCCAAAAGGCCTTGGCAATCTCCGCCGCCGTGCCATACCACACGTAGCCCCACAGCCTGACGACTTCAACGCCCAATGCCTTCAGCTCGGCCTCGACTTCGCTGGAAACAGCCAACGGCCCACCAACTATGTAAACCTTTTTCACTCCCTGCGCCTGAATCGCGGCCTTGGCGTCAGCGCTCAAGGACGCGTGGGCAGTGTAGAGAATCGGAACGCCTGCCTTGACTGACGCAGAACCGGCGGCGTACGCGTCAGTATAGTTCAAGTTAGTGGAGAGAATCGCCGCGCTCACCTCGGCGCTTGACTGCGCCCCCGCGCCCTGCGCGAACGCAATTGACGCCAAAGCCATCAAGGCCAGCGCGAGCAAAGCCATCAACCCAAAACCCTTGTTCACTAGTTCAGTCATTCACAACAACCTCCAATTTGCTCAAATTGCTCAATTCTTTGCTCAACTCTTTCATCAAGCGCCTGCCCCGTGTCTGGGGGGGCGAGCGCCTGTTCAGGAATATCGGTCAATGAAAACCATTCCGCGGTTCCGCTATTTATGGGTTTCGTGGAACGATTAATGGAACGTTCTTGGAACGCTTCACTGGTATAAAAAACCACTCGCCTGCGGCGTCCACTGGCAAAAATGGGGTGAAAAAAAGGCGCTTTAAATGCATGAAATCGTTCCATTCGGGCTTAAAGCGCCTTGTTTTTGAGTTTGACCACGTTAGTCCTTCCAACTAGCCTTCGTTCCACCACGTTTCGTTGCTCCATTGACGCAAGGATTCGCGAGAGCTTGGCCTTGGAAAAGCCCGTTAACTCAAGCAACTCGGCTTGGGTTTTTTGGCCGTTGCGTAGGAAGGAAACAACGCTTTTCTCGCTGTCCTGCAATAACTCGAAGTAGCCCTTGACTATTTTTTCCCTGCGCCCAAATTCCTTGCTAGGGGTTGTTTTGGGGGCGCGTGAAACTGCCTTGGTTGGGGTTCCGGAAAAGCGCCTTGAGTAAATCCCTGCAAAAAAGAGCGCCAGCGCGGCAATAAAGGACAACAACAGCAAGTAGTCAAACTCCACCACGCTTGGTTTTGCGGCTTGGGAAAAGCGCAGGTAAATCGGGAAACTCTCGCCAGGCGCCAGGTCAGCGTCCCAGAAAACGGTTATTTTCTGGCCGTCAGTAGTGAAACCCGAGGGTTCGGGTGAAACGAAGGCCGTTGAAAGGGTTCCGGGCTGCTCTAATGGAATGAACGCGCCCTCCGGCAGCAAGACCTTTATGTAAAAATTGGACAACTCGCCGGGCGAGGTAAAGGAGAGGCTGAGTAGGCGCGAGTCCTCCAACTCTTCCAGCAGCCCTTCCTTGGAGAACTCCATCGAAACCCTTGCCTGCTGGTTTCTACCCAAGGGCGCTGGTAGGAGGACTGAGAACGATTCCGCGCCTTCCTCCACCGCGGCGGCCTCGCTGTCCACTGACGCCTTAAGCGTTCCCGGGACGAGGGGACCGAAGGAAAAGTCAAGGCGTTCAACTAACTCCGTTGAGTCATTCCTGACCATCGCTTCAATCCTTTCCAGTGACGCGCCGTTCAATGGCTCGACCGATATTACATATGAGAGAAAGGAAAGGCGCTGCTGTCCTTGGGCGGCCGCGAAAGGGGCCAGGAAACTCAGGGCAAGCAGGAAAAACAACGACTTGTTCATGGCAGGAAAAGCACCGGTTGCGCGTTTCTCGAGGGCTTGCAGTGCGCGGTTTCCGCCCAGCGCGCGGAGGCGTCGGTACTAAGAGGCGGTATGTTTTAAAAAGCCAAAGTTGTTTTATAAAGGCTTGCAATTCCAGCGCCCCAGCGAAGCCAGAAAGCCGGGCGCATTGCAAATGGAAAGGAAGAAGGGTTAAAGCCAATGCCATTGGACGAAGAGGAATTGGACGGGCTGCGCGGCCAGGAAGAAGAGGAACTCGAACGGCCTTCGCTGGGCAAGAAAAAGGGAAGGCGCAGGCTTTCGGCAGGGGAAGGCGAAGAGTCAAAGGACGAACGCCTGGCGATTTACGAGGACTTGTTGCTGGAGTCCGCGCGGCAGACCAAGAAGTTGTCGCACAGGTTCGACTTGCTGTTGAAGCAGTTCGAGGAAGCGGCTTCCGAAGTCAAGGACGACAAGACAGAGGAACTATTGAAGGCGATAGCTGAGTCAAACGTCGTCATGCTTGAAAGGTTAAAGGACGCCAGGCAAGCGGACGAGGACGGGCTCAAGAAGCTTGACGGCCTGCAAAAGCGCCTCAGCGAGCTCTTGGAAGGCGAAGAGGAGAGAATAAAGCGCGAAGTCAAAAACCTCCAAGGCGCCATGGAAGACTTGTACTCCGAGCTAAGGAAGGCGAGGAAGGACGAAGAAGTCAACTTGTCAATGCTCAAGGACGAGTACTCGGTCTTGCATGAAAAACTCGAGGGATTCGTTTCACAGCTGCGGAAAGACAACGCAAAGCTCCCAAGGGAAGCCGTCCAAGCCATCAAGGACTCCGGCGAAGCCCGAAAACTGCTCGTGGAAATCGAGGACTCCAACACCAAGAACTTCAAGCGAGAACTCGAAACCGCCTCCGAGGCGTTGTTCATTTTGCGCGACAAGATGAAAAAATACGCGGACCCGGACGCGAAGCTCGTCGTGGAATTCGCGCACAAGCTCGACGACGTTGAAAGACGCGTTTCAAGCCTTTACGTCAAGGTGCACAAGCTTCCCTCGGGCGAGTCGTTCGCGCTGGAAATGGAAAAACTCGGGAAGGGCGCCAAGGACGCAAAACGCGAACTAGAAGTCATGGGCGTGAAGGCAACGCTTGTGGGAAAGCCAGTTGTCGGCTCCAAGGAGCAGCGCTTGCGGGAAAAAGCAATAAAGCTAGGCGTTGAAGCCTCAAAGGCTGCAGCGAGGAAGGCGCCACACTTCGAGGACCGAATTGAAAAATTAAGCGAAAGCGTTTCCGCCGCGCATGCCAAAATGGAGTCAGCGACCCCGGAAAAAATTCAGGAAGCCGTTCAAGGCGCGCTAGCCGCCCGCGAAAAGCTCGAGCAAGTGCACAAGGAACTGGCCAAGGGGGAAACGACTGAGGGGGAAGCGCACAAGGCCTTGAAGGAAGTACACGAAGAGCTCAGGAAGCCTATTGACGCAGGCCACGTGCTGCACCACGAAGTCGCGGGACACGTTGAAGCAATGACAGAACACGCCAAAGCCCTTTCCTCAAAAAACATTGCTGGGGAGCACTTGATTGAACGCGTTCAAGAACAAGCCGAAACGCTGGGCGACAACATCGCAATAGCCACCCTTTCCGCGCCCAACCAGTTGGTGGCGCGCAAGGACGAAAAAGAAAGGAAAATCCAAGGGTCATTCGACGAACAGGAAGTCGAACTGGGGGAGTTGGAAAAGCTTTACGGAAGGATTGACTTCGCCGACGTCGCGGTCGTGAGCGAGGAACACCACGAAAAACTCGAAGATTCCAGGGAGAAAATGCAGGACTTGGTTGAAAAAATACGCGAAATACGCGAAGCCCAAAAGCCATTGGAAAAAGAGTACTCGAAAATAGCAGAGGTTTCCGCGAAAATCGAGAAAAAGGCCGGGACTCCTGTTGTGGCGTCGCAGGCCGCGCAAATAAAGGAACTCACTTCAGGGGTGACGGCGCAGGACGTGCTGAAAAACCTGGAAATTGCCTCAAGGAAGGCCGCGCTGAGCCAGGCCCCAGAGTCCTTGAAGGCCGCCTCCGAGGTAAGGGTGGCACTGGACCCGGAAAAGGTTGCCGCAAAAATAAAGGACTACGTGACCAACTTCCAGGGCATAAGCGAAAAACAGTTCAACTTGAAGGAAATGTGCAGGGTTTTCGGGGTGGACTACAAGTTCGCCTCCGACAACATTGACAAGATACTAAAGGCGCTCGGGGAAAACTATTACACTCGGAACACGGACGTGCTCTCCAGGCTGCAGGGCAAGGACATAATAATCGAAAAGCGCTGAAAAGCCAGGGAATGGGTTGGGACAAGAAATGGCAGGAAAGGAATTCAGCGGGGACGTCGAACTCGAGTCCACGCGGTTGAAGCTGGAAAAGCTCTTGAACGAGCACGCCATGGAGGAAACCAGCGGCGGCTCGGGGTTGACCGAGGTGAAGGAGCTCCTGCTTTTGGTGGTCAAGGAAAACCGCGAGCTCTCCCGCAAAGTGAACTCGTTGGTGGCGGCGCTGGAAGATGCTTCAAGGGAGTCAATAAGCGACACGACCGAGCAAAGCCTCCACACAATTTCCGAGTCCGAAATAAACATACTCAACAGGCTGGAAAGGCTCTCCGGCGAAATAAAGGAAACAAAGGACTCAACGCGTCTCTCGGAGGAAGTCCAGAAAACAATGCTGGACTTGAAGAAGGACTACGTGGAACTGTCCAACAAGGTCACCGCGCTCAGGTCAGACCAGCAAAGCATTGAAAACAGCCTCAAGAACGTGATAACGTCAAAGCTGAAAGAACTTGATTCGTTGAACGCGGGACTCCAGCAAGTTAACAACAACGTCGCTGCGCTGGGAGACCTGCCAACCAAGTACGAGTCGCTCTCGGAGTCAGTGCACAAGGCGAGCATGAAAATCCAGGAATTCTCGGGGTTGATAAACGAGGCCCAGTTCTCGCTGAGGACGCTTTTGTCTAAAGCCAGCGCGTTGGAGCAGGCGGCCAAGGAGTCAATCGCCAAGGAAAGCACCATCGAACAAGTCACCCGCGCGCTTTCCTCCAGGCTGGAAAAGCCGGCTGACTCCAAGGTCCAGGAGGAAATAGAGGTGTTGAACGCGGGACTGGACGGCTTGCACAAGGCCCTGGAAAAACTGGACAAGAAGGCGGGCGCGGCAGGCGAGACCGCCGTTGACGTCCACTTGATGAAGACAGAAGTAAGGGCCTTGGAGGAACGCATTGAAGAGCTAATGAAGGCAGTCGAAAAAGGCGCGGGCAAGAAAATGGAAGACGAGTTCGGGAAAGTGGTTTACAAGCTGGACTTGTTGCAGGAAAACTTGAAGGACTTCGAGGCAAAGGTAAAACGCGACGTAGCCCTGGACGTGAAAGGGATTCACACGGACTTGGACGCGCTCAGGGGCGAGGTCGTAATGCTCAAGAACAGGAAGGAGACAAACGTCAAGCCCGTGTTTGACGAGCTGAACTCGCTAAGTGAAAAAGTGAATTCGCTCGCGGCAACAGTTAGCCCTGAAGAGTTTTCCTCGCTGAGCAAGAAAATCGACTCAGTCAAGGCAGAGCTTTCCGGGTTTGAAAACTTTACATTGGGAGTGCTGAAAAAGGACTTGGAAGAAGTTGACAGGAAGGCCACGGCGCTGGGAAGAGAGGTAAGCGCGTTGAAGCTCAAAAGAGAACCCTTGAAAGTGGAAGCCGTGAAAAACGAAGTCGAAACCCTTCGGCAACAACTCGAAAGCGTCGCCGAACGCGCGCAAAGCAACCCGGACGTCAGGAAAAGCATTTCCGAGGCAATTGAAACCATTGGAACCAAGGTAGGCGCGCTGGAAGGGCACGTTTACTTGAATGAAAGACAGCAAAACACGGAACACGGCGCGAGGCTAACTGAAGTGAGCTCGCGCCTCGGCGAACTATTGTCGAAGACGGGACCCAGGCAGGGAAAGGACTCAAACCTAAGAGAACGAGTCGAGCAATTAAGGGATGAATGGGAAGACGCCAAGAGAGGCGTTGGGCAAAGGCAGGCCTTCGAAAAAGAAATCCAGAAAACAGAGGCAAAGTTTGACTTGGCATTTGACGCAATTCAAGGCGCGAGGAAACAGCAGGAAAAGGCGCCCAAGCCGCAAAAAGTCGCCAAAATGGTGATTCGTTATTTGGAAATGGCCGACCCCGAGAAAACGACCCTGAGCGAAGTGTGCAGGGAAATAGACGTTGACTTAAGAGAGGCAATGCAGTCCGCTGGCGAAGTTTCGGCGGCGCTGGGGGAAAGGTTTTCCTTTAAAAAACAAAACAACGACGTGGTAATAGAAAAGGCGTGAACTACCCACGACTAAAGTTGTGGGCTTCTCTCTTCACCAACGACTCCACTTGACTCGTCTCGGAGAGCTTGACTTCCCCCTATTCCAGGGGTAGCTCTAATGAGTATGTTCCTGGCAGCATTCAAGTCACGGTCCAACACCAAGCCGCAAGTGCACTCGTGAACCCTTTCACTAAGCGCCTTTGCCACCATCAAACCACAATCCGAACACTGCCGTGTCGTGTTCTTGGCGTCCACGAACACTACAGTACTACCAGCTTCCACCGCTTTGTAGTACAACATGCCCGTGAACGAACTCCAAGAAACGTCACTAATTGATTTTGATAACTGCTTGTTTTGCACCATACTCGCAACGCGCAAGTCCTCCAATGCAATCAAGCTAAAAGAATTAACCAGCCAGTGACTGGTCTTGTGCAAGAAGTCTTTCCTAGAATTACTGACTCGTTCGTAAACCCTAGCCACTTTCAGCCTCTGCCTCCCACGATTCCTAGAACCGCGTTTTTTCCTAGACAGCCTGCGTTGCTCTAAAACTAGTTTTTCCTCGCGCTTCCTCAAGTGCCTCGGGTTCGCCACAACAAAGCCATTCGATAAAGTGGCGAACTTTTCCAAACCCAAGTCAATGCCTACCTTCTTACCACCATGAACTGGAGCTGGTTTTTCGGGGAGTTCAACTACAAAGCAGGCAAACCACTTGCCACTAGCCTCTCGCTTTAGAGTGAGATTTTTTATTCCACCCTCAATCGTGCGGTGGTGCTTGACTGGAATCAAGCCAAAAGGGTTAACGCGCAACTTCTTGCCCTCGAGCCTGAAACCAAACTGGGGGTAGTGCAGTGACTTCACTCTGTCAACTGACTTAAAACGCGGAAAGCCAACACGTTTTCCTTGCTTTTTCAACTTACAAAAACGCTTCACTGCAAGTTCAAGGTTGAACACGACTGACTGCTGTGCTTGCGAGTACAATCCATAGTTCTTGCACATTAACTGCATTGAGTTCCTAGACAAGAAAAAACCAAAGTCCTTATAGTGTTGCTTGCTGGCTGCAAGCAACTCATTCCACAACTGCTTGGCCAGAAAACGCTGGCCATCCAACTCCAACAACTGCCTCCTGCTGGGATACAAGCGGAACTTGAAAACTCGAAGCACTCCCATACCACCATTGAACGCCATAAGACGCGTTTCCCAAGCATATAAACCCGCAACGGTGCGGATTGCCAGTGCCCCCTAAAAACCAACACGCGCAAACAAGCACTGGCAACGGGGTCAACACTGGACTTGGAAAAAATTGCCAACACGACTCGTTCAAAATAGAAACAGAACCACAATTCAACCCACAGCCAAAGCAGTGGGATTTCTCGCTCGAAAGCTTTAAAACGAAAAAGGACGTGTTAACTGGAATGAAGATTCACGGCCAGAAAGGAGTCAGCCCAACCATTTCCGCGGTGTTGTTGGCGGCCATTGCCGTCACGTTCATCGTCATAGCGTACTTCTGGGTCTCCGGAATACAGACCAAGACAATAAGCCGCGGCGAAAAGACTGTTACTGAGGCGCAAAACCCGGACGACTTGGACATCCAAAGCGCCCAACTCAACACGGCGGGCGACCGCATTCGCGCCTTGTTCGTGAAAAACAACGGGGACCACGACGTCAAAGAAGTCTCCGTGTTCGTGCGCGGCCAGCTCGCCTGCGACAAGGACGCCTCCGGGAACAGGATCGAGATGCTAAAGGACGCGCCGCCTTACGTGTTCAACGGCACCAACTGCTCGAACATTGACGACATAGACGTCTCCGACCGCACGACGACGGAGATAACTGTCACGAGCAAGAACGGCAGGAAGACAGTGACTTTGACGTCAATAATTCGCGAGTTTTAACGGAAGGCTCCAAAAATTTAGGTGAAACCTGCCGCGCTCCCAAAGTTGGAGAACGCGGGTTACTGGAAGGAAAGCAGTCAACTTAAATGCAAAACCCCGCTGGAAAAAAGCTTTATAAAGAGAAAAAGTCTTTAAAGGCAGGCAAAAAAAGGCTCGCAAAGAGGGCAAAAGAGGTAATTGTCATGCTTGACCAAAAAGGATTCTCGCCAGTAATAGCAGTAGTGCTAATGGTTGCAGTCGCAGTAGCCGCCGCAGTAATCGCATACCTATGGGGCATTGGACTACTATCAGGAATAATCGCCGGAAGCGACACTGGACAAATAACTGGGACCGCGGCAGTGTCCATTGAGGCGATAAGCTCCACGGACAACAACGTGTTAATAAGGTGCAAGGGCGACATAACGGAAATAACGGACGTGTACGTAACCCGGAGCCCTGGCAACATTGAAAGGTTCAACGCCTCTAGCACAGTGAGTTGCACGGCAGGCGGCACCGCGCTTGTTTACTTGGATGACACGAAGCTAAGCGGTGGAACGTTTGACGTTAACGTGGGTCACGTTGTAAGGGTTGTAGGCAGTAACAACGCCGAAGCAATAAAGACAGCCTAAAAAAAGGAAAGCAAGGGGAAGAACGCATAATGCTTAACCAACGGGGCTTTTCGCCGGTAATAGCTGTAGTTTTGATGGTTGCAGTGGCAGTCGCAGCTGCAGTCATCGCATACCTGTGGGGCATTGGATTATTGTCAGGAATAATTGCCGGGTCAGACACTGGACAAATAACGGGAACGGCGGCAATTTCAATCGAGGCAATCAACGCTGACGAAAACAGGATATTCGTGAGGTGCAAGGGAGACGCCACGACAGTAACAGACATTTACGTCACGACAAGCCCGGGTACAATCAAGAGAGTCGGAGTGCTGAGTGGGAGCAGCGAGTCATGCACAGCCGGTTCTAACTCGCTTTTAGACATAAACATGGGTCTGGGAAGCGGGAGCAGCGACACTGACGCCAACTTCGACTTAAACGTTGGGTTCGTTGTGCGCATTGTTGGAACGAACAACGCGGAAGCAATCAAGACAGTTTAATGGCTTTTTTCATGAAGGCTTTTCAAATAAGGACGAGCCGCGGTTTCTCGCCAGTGATAGCCGTTGTTTTAATGGTTGCAGTCGCAGTAGCCGCCGCAGTAATCGCATACCTATGGGGAATTGGACTACTGTCAGGAATAATTGCGTCTTCGGACACTGGGGAAGTGACACAGACTGCGACAATTGCAATCGAAAACATTGACGCTGGAAACAATGTTATAACGCTGCGGTGCAAGGGAGACATAACCACCATACAACAAATATACGTCACAACGAGCCCGGGAAACGTCACGAGGCTGGACGTCAACAACGCCGACCACCCTGACGGGAACTTGCGTTGGGGCGCACTCCACGCCTGCAGCGCCGGCGGCCAGGGAATACTTTCGTGGAACTTAAGGGACAGCAACATGTCAAACAACGTTTTCTTTGACGTGAACGTGGGACACGTCGTGCGCATTGTTGGAACGAACAACGCGGAAGCGGTCAAGCAGGTTTAGGCGCTTGACTTGCAGGCTTTTCCTTTTTATATTCCATTGCTCATTTCCTGTTTCTAATGACCCGGCTGACAAGTAAGGGAGTCTCGCCAATCATTTCGTCAGTGGCAATGATAGCGGTCGCGATAATAGCAACCCTCATAGCCTACTTCTGGGGTTCCGGAGTCCTTACTGCGTCGCTGGAGTCGGTTGACACGAGCGGCGTGAGCGCGCAGGCCCAGATAGAGATTGACTCAATTGACGTCAAAAACGAAGTCATTTACGTTAGGTGCAAGGGCGACCAGACCGACTTCCAAACAGTGTACGTCACGATTTCCGTGAGCAACACCCACAAAATAGACGTGAACTCGCGGCCCAACACTGTGTGCAACTACAATGACAAAAACGTTCTTGACGTGAACCTCCGCGTTGACTCCAGGGACATCTTGAGCACGGGCGTGGACTTGAACGACGGCTACAAGGTCGAAATACGCGGAACTAACGACGCGCGCTCAATCAAGACCGCTTAGCGTTTTCTCCCTGCTGGGGGAAAAGAACCAGGCAAAGGCTGCAGCGATAACTTTTTATGTAACGAAGTGCCATTGTTTGTAACTGCTTAAGGGGTGGTGGAAGTGGAAGTTGTCACTGCAAGGATTCCGGAAGAGGACGCCCGGGCCTTGGGAAATAGAGGAAAAGGAAAAAAGCGGGAAGGCCGAAATAGTGAGGAAGCTCCTGGAAAAAGGGATAAAGGCGTGGCGCCTGGAAAAGGCGCTGGAACTGCTTGCCCAGAAAAAAGCCACCATTAGAACCGCCGCCCGCCTTGCAGGCGTTTCCTACCGCGAAATACTGGAAGAAGCCTCAAGGGAGGGAATTGACGCGGGTTACTCCTTGGAGGAGCTGGCAAGAGAGGCACGAACGCAGTGAGCCCTGCATGGTTGTCGTAGATTCTTCTGCCTTGATTCCGTTGTCCAAGGCAGGTGCCTTGTTTCTCTTGAAAGGCTTGTTCAAGGAAGTCATTGCGTCGAGGGAAGTTTTCAACGAATGCGTGGTTCAAGGCGCTGGAAAGCCCGGGACGAGAGAACTCGAGGAAGCCTTCAGCGACTGGGTGAAGGTAAGGGAAACAAACCCGGTTGAGGCGAAAAAGCTCGCGAAAGCAGAAGGCCTGGAGGCAGCGGACGCCTCACTTGTCTTGCTGGCCAAGGCTGAAAAACAACAGCTCGTGTCAAACGACGCCTACTTGATTGAGGTCGCGAGAGCTCACGGCGTTGAATGCCTGTGGGTGACTTCGCTGGTTTTGACTGCAGTGAAGGGAAAAACCTTGAACAAGGAAAAAGCCAAAGACGTACTTTTAAACATAGTAAAGGCGGGAATGAACGTCAAGCCAGTAGTATTCGCTGCACTCTTAAAAGAAATCGAAAGGCTTTAGGGCTCGCGCAAAAGGCTTGCTAAAAAGTAAATGGGAAAGTGGGTGTTGAAAAAGTGGTAGCAGCACGCCGACCTTCCCGCACAGAGTGCAGTACCAATCAAGCGCGCAACACGCTTAACTTCCGGGTTCGGAAAGTGACCGGGTGTGACCGTGTTGCTATGGCCGATACCGGACTAAAGCGCCATGGAAGGCAATAAAAAGGTTTCACTTCTTCTCGGGCTTTTTCTCGACGGAGCACTCGCGGATTAGCTTGTCTGCCTTCTGGATTGCAAGCTCTATGTCCTTGCGCGACTTGGCGCCGGCGCAAATGAGCTTGCCCGTTCGGAAGAGGAGGATTACTACTTTGGGGTTCTTGAACCGGATGATTGCTCCAGGGAACTGTTCGGCTTCGTATTCAACGGAGTCTGAAAGCATTGCCAAGGAGTACAAGTCAATGACGCGGTTGAGCTCGGAAGAGGCGACCATGTTGGATACCTCGAAAGGCCTCGTTCCCTTGAGTTTTAGGGCTGGGAAGGCCTTGTTTACTTGCTTCATGAAAGTTCCAATGGCCCGCGCGATTGTTTCCTCGTTGTTGGCGCCCGTGCACACTATCTTGCCGTTCCCGAAAACAAGCAGGGTGGAGTGGGGCTCGGTCAAGCGGACTATTGCGCCAGGGAACTGTTCGGGCTCAAATTCGACGTTGGGCAAGGCCATTACGAGTTCGACTAGGTTGAGGTTGACGTTCAACTCCGAGGACGCCACCATGTTTACTATCGTGTAAGGCGTTTTCCTGGAACGCTTTCCCTTTGAAGGCCTTGGCTTTGCCTTTGTTTTTCCCTTGGGCTTTGAAGGCCGTGTCTTTTTGGCTTTTGCCATTGGTTTTTCCCCAGCTTTCGTTCAAAAAAATGCTAAAAACGAACCCGCCTTTAAAAAGGCTTTATAAAGCTCTCTCAGTAGTTGAAACCCTGAATGGTATAAAAAGATATCGCCATATGTTTTACTCAAGCAATCACTGGCGTCGCGGCTGGCTGCAGTGCCAGTCCAAGGGACTCCAAGCGCTTTTCTAACAACGCAAGAGAACGCTTTTCGAGTGGTTTTGAGTTTTTTTGCTTGGAAAAAAGAGAGGGGAGACAAGAAATGGGAAAGAATTCACATGGATTGAAGCACAGGACGAGGCACAAGCTCAGAAAGCACGGGGCGACCACGTTGACGCAGCACTTGCAGTCGTTCAGTGAAGGACAGCGCGTCATAGTCAGGATCGACCCCGGGTTCCAGAGGGGCTTCCCGCACCCCAAGTACGAGGGCCGCGCGGGAAAAGTCGTGGGAATGCAGGGCAGGAGTTACCTGGTCCAAGTAAGCGACGGGGACAGCGAAAAAGTCCTGGTCTCGCTGCCTGTTCACTTGAAGGCGTTGAATTAAAAGGCGGGAAAAAAAGTCCCCCCTTTGCCGGGGGGAAAAAGGCAGTCAAGGGAATTCTTTTTTGGGTGTTGGGAAAAATGATTGGTAAAAAGCTGTTGGGGACCAGGCCGGTAAGCGTGCCGGAAGTCAACGCGTTGCTTGAGGAAAAGCTGAAGGGAGTGGAAAAGCCGAACTTCGAGCAAGAGGCCACGCTCAAGTACGTTGGAAAGTTTTCAAAGACTGACGCAAAGAAGGCCAACAAGTTAAAGGAAGCGCTGATGGAAATAGAGGGCGTGGACGAGACGCTGGCGTGCAAGTTCGTTGACTTGATGCCGGAAGGCGTCGAAGACGTGCGCGCCGTCTACGCCAAGGGAAAGGCGCCCGCCGACGACGTCCTAGCAAAGATATTCGAAAAAGTCAACTCGCACAAGAAGTGAAAAGGGCGGGTTTCTTTTCTTTTTTAAAAAAGGCCAAAAAACAAGAGGGGCGCGGTTTCCAATGGAAAAAGAAGACTATGTATTCGTTTTGGACTACTTGCCCGAAGGCCGTTACACTGACTACAAGCACTCCCCCCTGGTTCAAGGAATTGGAACGGAGCGCTTTTCGCTCTTGGCAATGGTCCCAAAGCCCGAAGCCAAGTTCGAGCCATTGGAAAAGGTCTTCGTTGGAAAAGGCGAAAGGGACAAGGTCGCGCTCGTCAAGGGGGTCATTTCGTACTCGGAACTGACTGAAAACTCCAAGTCGTGCCTGGAACGCGTAGTGGAAAAAATGGTCGGCGAAAAAAAAGACAAGTTCCTCCAGTTCTACAACAAGTCCGGCGCCGTCAGCGTTAGACTCCATACTTTGGAACTGCTGCCCGGCATTGGCAGGAAGCACTTCCAGGAACTCCTGGCCGAGAGGCAGAAAAAGCCCTTCGAGAGCCTCGAGGACGTGAACGCCCGCCTCAAAAACTTCCCCAACTCCAAAAAGGTCTTGGTGGACAGGATAATGCAAGAGTTGAAGGGCGAGGAAAAGTACTACTTGTTCGTGAGGCCGCCAAAGGAAGCCAGGCAGCGCTGGTGAGGCAACGGGTTTCAAGAAGGGCTGGACTGTAAATGCACGACTTGCTCCCAGAGCTTTATTCCCTGATGCTGAAAAACAGGTTCGACCCCAAGAAAGACAAGAGAAACGTACTCGTTGACTCGCGGAAAATCCAGGAAATGAACTCGTTCCTTGGAGTAAAGGAAAACGAAACCATTGGAGTGTTTTACGACGCGCTCGGGTTCCTTTCACGGGAACTCCCTACTGGAACAGTCACTGAAGTGGACGAAGGGGCGTACGCTGCACTGCGGGGCTGCAGGGAACTGAAGGGCGTGGAAGGAAGGCGTTTCACGAAAGTACTCGTAATGGTCCACCCCGGGCTGGACAAGAAGCAATTGTGGAAGTTCCTCGAATTCGCCGAGAAAAAGGCTTACTACCTGCTGCCGCAAGAGCTTTACTTAGAGGTCACGGCCGAGCCCGTGTTCCTGGACTACTCGCCGTTGGCTGTCATGTTCCAAGGCCTTTCCAGGAGGAAGCGCGAGCTACCGGTAAAGCAGGACTCCTTCCATCCAAGGCCGCCCGCCCGAAAGGTGTTGGTCGAGTTCGAGCTGTCCAAGAACCAGCTAAAAGGGAAGGAAAGCGCGTTCCAGGCGTTCCTTGAACGCGTGTTCAAGTACAAGAACAAGGACTTGGAAAAAGCCCTTTCCCTTGCGTTCAAGGAAAGAAGGAAAGGAGAACTGGCTGGAAAAGTCGAGCGGCTGGGCTTGGCGGGGAAAAAAGTGTTCCAGACCGAGGTAATCGAGTTCGCGGGATTGTTCAACGCCCTCCAATTAGGGCTTTAACGTTGTCGAGCGAGAAATCCCACGAGCTTTATGTCAGCCTTTGTCTGACAGTTGTCAAACCTGTGAGGTTTGACATTTAGCTGTGGGTTGAATCGCTGTTCTATTTCTATTTTGAACGAGTTTTGTTGGCAATTTTTTCCAAGTCCAGTGTTGACTCCGTTGCCAGTGCTTGCCTGCGCGTGCTGGTTTTAGGGGGCATCGGCAACCCGCACTCTTTAGGGTTTATATGCTTGGGAAACGCGTCTTATGGCGTTCAATGGTGGTATGGAAGTGCTTCGAGTTTTCAAGTTCAGGTTGTACCCCGGCAAGAGGCAGTTATCGGAGTTGAATGGACAGCGTTTTCTGGCCAAGCAGTTGTGGAACGAGTTGTTGGAGGCCAACAAGAAGCACTATCAAGCGTTTGGTTTTTTCTTGTCAAGGAACGCGATGCAGTTAATGTGCAAGAATTACGGTTTGTACTCGCAAGCACAGCAGTCAGTCGTGTTCAACCTAGAGCGTGCAGTGAAGCGTTTCTTGAAGTTCAAGAAACAGGGCAAGCGCGTTGGT
>DATDTB010000096.1:0-7354 GCA_035291025.1 archaeon | reverse complement strand
CCAAGCAGTGATAGGCCAGTGGGTGATCAACGCGTACTGCATTGACGGCTGCATTGACACTTCCGGCGGTTACTACGTCACTGGACACCTCGCGCCTGAGGACAAGGAACTCACAACGAACAACGAGGTCGCAAAGGAAGTAACGAATTTCACCCAGGACTTGCTGCACGCCGGGACTTCAATTGAACGTGTTTCAGGCGAGGACGGAAAAGAAGAAGGGTCGCCGTTGCCGTTCATTAGCAAGGACGCCTTGCAGGAACTGGACAAGAACATCAAGGAAGTCGTGGGCGGGGTCGCGGGAGTGCACCCGAAAGTAATGGAGCTCCAAGTCGATTCAACGGCGTCAAAGAGCTCTGACGGCGCGATAATCCCAGTGCACAGCGAACTAAACGCTTACGGGCTGTACTCCGTGTGGCTGAAGGGGTTGTGCAACGTCGTAAAGCTGGCCGAGGAAGAAAAAACAACCACGCTCCAGGGAGTAAATGGAAAGACTAAGCTCGTGCTAAGGCAAGGCCCGGGGAACGCGAACTTGTGCGTTGTGCGGGAAGGCGGGAAAGAGGAGTGCTTGTTCAAGACGCCAGTCGAGGAAAAAAGCGACAAGAAGACTCTGTTGAACATGGCCGCTCCCGACGTCCCTTCAGGGGTGTTCCAAGTCCCGCAAAAAGTAGTGAAGGTCTCGCTTTCGGGCCAAGACCCAGTAATAAAGATCACCACCGAGCCCCAAAAGTTCATGGTCAACTCTGAGTTCTTTAACTGCGCCAAAGACTACGCGGCGTGCAGCGGCGCCGGCACCGGAACGCTGGGACTGGAGGACATTTCAAGCGTCGTTGGAAAAGTTAACTCGGTGATAACGGACGACGGGCATTCAGTGTTCTTTAACGGAAACTCCTTGTCGGTCAACGGCCCCAAGGTCAAGGTCGCGGCAACGCCAAAGAACGCGTTCGTTTCAGTCAACGCCAACGGCGACGTCACTCTAACGACGGGAGGCGAAACACAGGGACTGGGAAAGATTGCCGCTATCACCACAACAAAGGCGTCATTCTTGAGGGACGCAACCTCCGAGAACTCCCTGCTGTTCTGGCTGCGAGAGCTGGCAAAGGCTTCGACTGCGCAAATCACGGGCTTGGACGTCAGCGCTGCCAAGAAGGACTGCGCCACTGGAACCACTGGCTTCAACTTCAACTTCGGCCCCGACCCATCCAACGCCCAGGCAATAAGGGACGTTGACGCCTTGAACAAGGCCTCGGCTGCGCAGGGGCCCAAGCAAATAATTGAAACCGAGGACCACATTTACTACTTGGTAGTGGACGACTTGGGCAACGGCAACTGCAGCGAGCGCCTCAGGGTGATCGACAAGAGGACGGGAAAAGCCGAGGACTTCCAGCTCACTGGCCCAGTCCAGAAAATCGGCCCCAACGAGTTCCTCCTGCCAACGGACAAGGGTGACCAGAAAATAAAGCTGGACGAAGACAACGGCAAGGTCTTCGTGAGCGTCAACGACGGGCTGGCTGAAGTCGTGAGCAAGCTCGTCGGAAAAGGCGGGACTTTGTTGTTCGACCCTGACAGCGCGGTTTGGAAGGCGTTGAACGCGCAAACCATTCCACTCATTGACGCAATAAAGCAAGGCCTTTCAATCAGGGCGACTGACGACGGCAGGGTTGTCGGCGGGCCTGGAACGAACATCGCTATAAACGTGCCAGGCGGCGCCGGCCAGTCAGGATTCTTCCAGCTGCCGTGGTGGCCTGAAAACCCGGCAGAGTCGGCGTTGTTTGCGGCGCTTTTGCTGGCTGGATTGATTGCGGTGAGGACTGAGCGGTTGAAGAAGCTCGCGGCAAGTTTCTCGGAACGCAAAAAGAAAAAGTCAATAGTCCGCGTCAAGTAACGTTTTCTGCCTTGCGCCCGGGACTAGTCCGGATACTCTAAAGCCAACCAATCGAACTTTCTTTTTCTTCTTGAGCAGTGAATCCAATAGCTTGGGAACCCAGCGCCTTGCCAATTCAATGCTGGCAATGGGGTGAGTGAACGTCTTGCTCTTCGTGTGCGTCTCGAAGTCCTTGAAGCGGAGCTTTACTGTTAAAGTCTGAAAGTTGAAGCCATTGCCAACCAGTTCCGTGACTGCCTCCGATGCCAGGCCATTTAGTTCTTTCAGCAGTTCCTCGCGGGATGAAACGTCTTCCTGGAAGGTTACCTCGCGGCCAATTGATTTCACTAAGTGGCGTTCTTCCACTGGCTCGCTGTCCCTCCCCAAGGCTAGCTCGTGGAACCTGTACCCCCACGCCCCGAATTCCTCTTCCAGTTCCTTGGGGTTGCAGTCAGCCAAGTCCGCAATCGTCTTTACCTTGAGCTTGTTGAGCCTGTGCTCGGTCTTAGGGCCCACTCCCGGGATTTTTCCAACGGGCAATGGAAAAAGAAAGGATTCAACGCTTTCCCCTTTGACGACCGTCAAGCCCAAGGGCTTCTTGAAGTCGCTCGCGATTTTCGCGACCGCCTTGTTGGGCGCGACTCCAATGGAACAGCCCAGGCCAAGGGTTGAAAGTATTTCTGACTGGATTTTCCTTGCAAGCCCTGCGCCTGACTCAATGCTTCCCTTGCACGAACGCGTGACGTCCAGGTAAGCCTCGTCCACCCCGCCCACTTCCAGCCTGTCCGCGTGACGCTCCAAAACAGCCATGACTTCCTGCGAGGCCTGCGAGTACAAGGCATAGTTTACGGGCAAGAATGCAGCGTGGGGGCACAAGCGGAACGCGCGCGAGATGGGCATGGCGCTCCTCACGCCGAACTTTCTGGCGGCGTAGTTGCAGGTGCTGACAACGCCGCGCCCTTTCCCATTCAATGGGTCGGCGCCTATGACAACGGGCAGCCCTTTGAGTTCGGGGCGCGCGCGTTCTTCGACGCTGGCGAAAAAGGCGTCCATGTCAACGTGCAAAATCACCCTGGGAAGGTCGTGCATGTGCAGGAAAAGAGTGGGAAGGGGTTTAAAAAAGAAAACTCGAAAAGGGTGCCTGTGCCCAAGTGCTGCGGTTGGCTCGCCTCCAAGCGTCAGCCGAACATCATGCTGTGGTCTTTCTCGGGGCCTTCCTGCTCGATTGTTTCCTTGGCTTTCTGCAACTGCATTAACTGCTTCGAGAGCCCTTCCTTCATCTGCGAGGCTTCTTCCTCCAATGCCGCGACGTTGACGTTGAGTTTCAGGATTGAGTTGAGTTTCCTCACAACGCTTGCAGCCGCGGCGTAGTCCTTGTTGTATGCGATTTCGCCAAGCAACTGTACTGCTGGCGCGGCGAGGTCGGAACACTGCAGCAAGAGCAAAGGAGAGATTCCGGTGCTGATGCCTTCCTTTAATACCTTGACGCCGTTGCCCTCCAACAGCTTCTTGCCGGAAGCGTTTGCCGCCACTCCGTAAATGTTGCCGCCAGGCGTTGACTCCTGTGCGACCAGGATTCCGGAAACGGAAATGACTTGCTTGAATTTTTGCTTTGAAATCCACGCGCCCAAGTCCGAAGCGAACTTGTGCAACGCGGTCGGGTCGTGCAAGACTTGCTCCGAAGTGAGGATGGTCAGGCCGTGCTTCCTTGAATGGTAAACGCGGACTGGGTGCGCCAGCAAGCCGTTCTGAATCAAGATTACTGGCGCGAAGACGTCGCTTTGAACGAACCCAGCGGGTTCGAGCTTGAGCTTTTCCACCAAGTGACGCGCGGCAATGACGCCAACCAGTCCAGTCGAGGGAAACGCAACCAGCAGGGTAGAGTTCTTCAAGTTAGCAGTTCCTACGTGGAAAGACGTTGACATAGTGCGTGAAGAGATGCTTGAAAAGCGTTTTAAATCCTTGCAGCCTGGGAATAATTGAAAGTGGGAAAGGGAATGCCTAAAAAAATCCACCGCAAGGGCCAGCCGCGGCCGCTGCCGCCCCACCCTTCAAAGACCGGAATGGGCGACGTACTGAAAAGGTTCGCCGAACTGGACATTCACGCAGTAAAGCACGGGCCGCTGCCCCCGCAGCAGGCGCGGGAAAAAGACTCGCTAATGACAAAGTTGAAGGCGTTGCCGCCACACGAGCTAAGCAAGCTCGAACGCGGAATAGTTGACCCGCACTTGAAGCGCATAATAGACCTGCACTTGAGGCGCTGACCCTGATTCTAATTCTTTTCCCTCCCTAAAAAAAAAGGAAAGGCTTCAAAGCAGCGAAAGCACGTCCACTGACAGCAACGCGTTATAGGTAAGCAGCGACGCCGGCACCAGGAAGGCCGCGTAAACAATTGACTTCTTCAAGTTGCTTTCCTGGACCGCCAGGAACACGCTTGAGATTCCCGAAAACAACGCAATGTAAACCTGGTTTCCCAGCAACGCCGCAGCCAAGACGCTTTTTTGCTGTTCGAGCTCGGCTGAAAACCCCAGCGAGGCGAGTTCGCTGAAGTCAAAGGACTTCACTATTCCAACCGCTACCGCCAAGAGCGCCGGGACTACTAGGGCAGCGGACAAGAGCAGGGTGTGGCGCTCTATTGTGAGGGCCGCCGCGCGCTCCCTGTAAAGCGCCTGCAAGTCCAGTAAGTCCTCCGCCGTAGCCCTGAGCGCAGCAGTCAAGTCCGAGCCGGCCCGCGCGCTCTGCAAAATCAGTGAAACGGCCCTTGAAAGCAGCCCTGAATCGGCTCTTTTGGCAAACGCCGCCATTGCCGCTTCAAAAGTCGCGCCCGCGCGCAGTTGCCTTTCAATCGAGGTGAACTCCTTCCCCAGCTCGCCAGTTGAATGGGAGGCAAGATAGGAAACCAGTTTATGGGAGCCAATGCCGGGCGGGAATGAGGAAGCCTGCAATAGCAAGTCAGGGATTTCCGACTCCATTTTCTTGACTCGCGCTGCGGCCAAGTAGTGAGGCACGGAAAAAGAAACTGCGGGCGGGAGGGCCAGCGAGAAAAACGCGAGAAAAAGCGCAAGCTAAAGTGAAAAGTCAAGCGCATGCGAAGCCGCCACCGAGGCCAGCAGCAGCAAAACGCCCACTGCCACGGCAGTTTCAACCAAGTGAATCGAGTCAATGGGCGAGTCGATCCCCTGCAGGGACTTTTCCAACGCTGCAAAGTAGTTAACTGGAATGAAGGACTCAATGGCCAAAAAGCATCACTTCATGAACAAGGGGGTTTTTTGGTGAATGAATACTATTATCAGAGCGTCAATTAACGGGAAAACGAAAACGGTTGCGGCAAGCGCTTGCTCGCCAGTGAAAGTTAGCGAAAGGACTGCCGAGCCAATAATGACCACGAGCTGAAACAGCGCTGGAAGCAAAGCGGCAGCCGAAATGAACACCAAAGTGTAAAACACGAGCTTGCCGGAAAACTCCCTGGCCGCGGCTTTTTGCATGTTAAGCTGTTCCCTTGCCAGCAACACTATTCCCTGGACTGCGCTGGAATTGTTGGACTTCCCCAGCTCGTAAGCAGAACACAAGTACGCAGTGGACCTCTTCAGCGCCAGCGACTTGCGGCGCTCGCTCAACTTTCTCAGCGATTCCTGCATTGACTGGCCTCCCTTCCTGTAACCATTCAAGGCCTTCGAGAACTCAACTGACAGCCGGCCGTAGCCCTTGCACGCGTTTTCAACGGCCGCCTCGAAGGACGCCCCGGCAGTCAAGTCAACTGCAATCGAGCGGAGGGCGAACGGCAAGTCTTTTTCGAGTTCTTCTTCAATCCTGGCAGCGGCGGAAAACGGCCGGGAAAGCGCCAGGAAAAGGCACGCGGAAAACGCGGCCAAGGACAAGGAAACAGACTCAAGCAGCCCTTGAAGTGAGTAAAAAACCACGAAGCACAAGGCTGAAAATGTGGCGGATTTCCTGAAGGCAGCGCAGGCGTAGCCGTAGGCGTCCTCGCTTGAATCAATTGCGGAAAGCGCGTTGTCCAAGCCCAACGCGAGCCTTGAAGGCAAGGCCTTCCTGACAAGTTCCTTTAGCATAGGGAAAAAATCACTTGAATGACTCAATTGCCTCCGCAACCTGGTGGAATCGCTTCTTTTTCCTTGAAAGCGCTTCCAGGAACCGCGAGCGCTTTCCGAGTTCGATCAAAACGGCTTTCCTTGACACGTTGTTGCGCTGGCAGTGCCTTGAAATAGTCAAAGACTTTGAATAGTTTTTCTTCAAGCGGCCGCGGGAAAAGTCGAATGAAAAAACGTCCCTTGCCTCCGGGAAAGAGTCAACGGAAGGGCCGGGGGCGACTTCGGAGACTTGGACGACTCGGCGCAGTTCCCTGAAAGAATTGCCGGAGCGGGCGCTCCAGCGCCTTTGAACTACCACCAAGTCAATTGATTCAAGGTCGCGGGAGGGCACACCGGCACCGGCAAGCCTAGAAAGGGCTTCCTGGGACGACTGCGCATGCATGGTTGCAAGCGCCCCCTTTCCCTGGCCCGACAACGCCGTCAAAATGAAGGACTTCATTTCCTCCGCCGACCTTACCTCTCCAACTACTACCCGGTCGGGCCTCATCCGCATCGTGTCCAAAATCAAAGAGTTCATTGAGACGCCCAAGTCCTCGTTCACGAGCAGGCGCACTTTTTGCTCGTTCAACACGTTGACTTCAGGCGTTTCCTCCACCAAGACAACGCGTTCACTCCTCGGCACGAAGCAAAAAAGGGAATTGAGCGTGGTGGTCTTCCCGGAACCCGTGTTTCCCGCAATCAAGACGTTTGCCTCGCCCTCCAAGGCCAGCCACAAGAACGCCAAGGCGTCAAACGACAATACCTTGGAGGAAGCCAACTCCGGGGGCGTCACGGGGTTTTTCTTGAACTTCCTAACCGTCAGCGAAGGCCCTGAAAAGGAGACTGGCGGGATGGCGGCGTGGAGCCTGGAGCCGTTGGGCAGCGAGGCGTTAAGCGTCGGCTTGCTCAACGTAAGCCTGCGGCCGAGCTGGGAGGCGAGCTTGTTGGCGAGCGACACGGCAAAGTCCGAGTCGTGCACCACGACGTTTGTCTTGAGCCAGCCCAGCCTTGAATGGAATGCGAACACGCGCGTCAAGGGCGCGTTGCCCGCAAGCGCTACTTCTTCCAGTTCCTCGTCTTCAAGGAAAAACTCCAAGGGCCCGAAGCCCAGCGCCGTCATTTTCGCTACTTCAAGCAAGTACTTTTCTTGCGGGGCGTCAAGGCTTATTCCCAGGTCAGCGCAAATCTCGGAGCAAAGGCCTGAAAGCAACTCGTCGACTTTGTCGCTGCCCGCGTTGGGGAAAGACCGAAGGGCTTCCGACAGCTCGAAGCAAAGCTGTGAAACAAACCCCTGCTCTTCCGGCGAGACTTCCGGAACGCTTTCAATGCAGTAAAAAAGGCCGCCGCTGGACTTGTAAATGCCTCCATGCAGCCCGTTAGCCACCCTTGGGAGCCTGCGGTTGAC
>DATDTB010000095.1:0-12343 GCA_035291025.1 archaeon | reverse complement strand
CAAACTTGGCTGGGCCTTTCTCAGTGTCCATTGACTCGAGCATTTTCTCGCCCTTGAAGGAGGTAACGCGGTTTTCTTCCAGCTTTACTTTCCTTGCGTCAAGCAAGGCCTTCATTTCGTTCGAGAACTTGAAAGGCGCGCCCTGCGAAATTATTGTGACGTCCTGGGTCAGTCCAGTCAGCTCGAGGGCTTCCTCCGCCGCGTAGTTCCCGCTGCCGAGCACTGCTACTTTTTTGCCCTTGTAAAAGTACCCGTCGCACGCCACGCAGTAGTGAACGCCTTTCCCAACGAAGGCGTCCTCGTTTTGCGCCCCCGACTTCCGGTAGCTCACGCCAGAGGCGATTATGATCGCGCGGCACTCGAATTCCTTGGCTGTCTCGGTTTTCACCTTGAACGCGTTCTCGGAAAGCAATTGCGCGTGCACTACTTCTTCTTCCAAGACTTTTACGCCATACTTTCGTGCGTGTTTCAGGCAAGCCTCGATGAGCTGCGTGCCGGGCACGCCCTCGAAGTCAACCCACCCCAAGTAGTTGCCGACTTGGTGCGCTTTTTCCAGTTGAGACTTGTGCGGGAACCCGATTACCACGACGCTGAACCCGGCGCGCGCCAAGTACAGGCTCGCTGACAGTCCTGCGGGCCCGGCGCCGATTACCGCAACATCCACCCTTTCAGCCATTCAAAGAAAACCCCTTCAAGGCAATGAAACTATTCAAGATTAAACCCACTAAGGGTACTGCTTTTCAATGAAGCGCCTTCGCGTGAAAACACCCTTCCGCCAAAGTGCCAGCATCCAAACAGCAACAGCCACGCTCAAAAACGTCAAGGCGTCGTACGCCGCCGCGTGATATAACTGGCCGAACTTCCACGGCAAGGGCAGCAGCAACTTTAACTCGTCCGGGGTCGTGTGCGTGAACAAGTCCACGAAGACGTGAGTTGCCGCGCCGAAAACGCCGGACAAGGCGAGGGAATTGAATTCCAGGCTGCTGGTCTTCAACGCCTTCAATGCGAGTGCTGCCGCAACCCCTACGGCAATGACTCCGATTATTGAATGCGAGTAAAAATGCGTCTCGAAGGAGTCCCAGCACGCCTTGAACACCACCCACTCAGAGTACTCGCATGACGGAATGACTTTTGCCGCCAAGTAGTAAAGGCCTTCCAGGTCGGGCAGTACTGACGCGAGGAGCACTGCGTAAAGTGAAAGGTTTTTGCGGAAAGGGTAGTATAAAAGGAACGCCAAGGGCAAGTGGAAAGGGGTCAAGACCATTTGGTTCTCACGCGGGTTTTTGGATTGAAAGTTCAATGATTAGCCTTTTATAATCTTTCCAGGGCTTTCCTTTCAAGCAACTCAAACCAAGCGCAACCGAGCATTAAGAGGGGGGTTTTTTCCAAAGTGAGCGAGTCCCTAGTTTTCAGGAAGCCCGTGAAGATTGAATGGCTGGCTGAAACTGCGAAGCGCCTGCGCGGCGACGCCATCAAAATGGTTGCGGGCGCCAACTCCGGGCACCCGGGCGGCTCTCTTTCGGCGCTGGACTTGATTCTGACGATTTACGCGTACAAGCTCCGCTTCGACGCCAAGAACCCGAAGTGGGAGGACCGTGACCGCTTCGTGTACAGCAAGGGCCACGCCTGCCCTGGGTTTTACGCAGTCCTCGCCGAATTCGGCTTCTTTCCCAAGGAGGAGTTCAAGAACTTCCGCAAAATCAACTCCTTGCTGCAAGGCCATTCCTCCGTAAAGATCCCAGGAGTGGAGTTCTCGGCGGGCTCGCTGGGGCAGGGCCTTTCGTACGCCAACGGCATTGCCATGGCGGGAAAGATTGACAAGAAAGACTACCGCGTGTACTGCGTCTTGGGAGACGGCGAGCTCCAGGAAGGCCAAATTTGGGAGGCGGCAATGACTTCCATCAAGTACAAGCTCGACAACCTCACTCTCGTAATTGACCGCAACAAAATACAAAACGATGACTTCGTTGACAAGACGAAGGACTTGGAGCCTTTGGCTAACAAGTGGGCCGCGTTCGGGTGGGACACCGCCGAGATTGACGGGCACAATTACAAGGAAATAATGGACGCGCTAGACAACGCGGAATTCGGCAAGGGCAGGCCGAGCGTCATAATAGCGCACACAGTGAAAGGCAAGGGCGTGAGCTTCATGGAAAACAACCCCGAATACCACGGAAAGGCGCCCTCGCCAGAGGAACTCCAAAAGGCGTTGAAGGAACTCGGAGTAAGCGCTTGACGCTTTTGTTTTTTTTTGGGAAAGGTTTTCTTGAATGGCGAAAGTAGGTGAAAAGATTGCGACCAGGCAGGCTTACGGCAGCGCCTTGCTTGCGTTGGGAAAGGCTGATTCAAGCGTTGTCGTCCTGGGCGCTGACTTGAATGTTTCAATGAACCAAACCGGCTTTGCGAAGGCTTTCCCGGAACGCTTCTTCAACTTCGGCATCAGCGAACAGGACATGGTTTCAACGGCGGCGGGGCTGGCGTGGAGCGGGAAAACGGTTTTCGCGGGCACGTTCGCCATATTCATGGAAATAGCCTTCGAGCGCGCAAGGCAAAGCATTGCCCGCCCTTCCCTGAACGTCAAGCTAGTCGGAGGCCACGCCGGGCTGCTTACCGGGGAGGACGGCGAGAGCGCGCACGCAATGCTTGACTTGGCGTTGTTCCGGGGGCTGCCCAACTTTACCGTGGTGTTTCCAGCGGACGCGACCGAGACCGAGAAAGCAGTTCTTGCGTTGTCAAAGCTGAAGGCGCCGGCGTACTTGAGGGTTTGCCGCGGGAAGACTCCTGTTTTTTTCGGCGACGACCACCCGTTCCAGTTAGGGAAGGCGCACGTGGTCCGCGACGGCGGCGACGCCACAATAGTTTCCACCGGGCCAATCCTCTCGGAGGCGCTCCAGGCCGCTGCAGCGCTTGAAAAGGAAGGCGTTTCGGCGCGCGTCATAAACATGCACACCATCAAGCCCTTGGACAAGGAGACTCTGCTTAAGGCCGCAAGGGATACTGGCGTAATTGTTACCATTGAAGACCACAGCATAATAGGCGGCCTCGGCTCCGCGGTTTCCGAGGTCTTGTCCGAGAACTATCCAGTCCCCTTGTTTCGCGTCGGCGTGAGGGACACGTTCACCGAGTCCGGCACGCCGGAAGAATTGTACAGGAAGTACGGCCTCACGGCTGACAACGTCGTCCGCGCCGTTAAGAACTTGCTCGTGGGCAAAAGGAATTGAGTTAAAAAGCGTTTGCTTTTCCCTTGGTTGAAGGGAAGTGGTTTTGAAAATGGGCTTTTTTCCAGCGAAACGGTTTTCTCACTCGCTTCTCTTAATGTTTTCAATTTCTTCCATTTTCGCATCGCTTGCGCTGGCCCAATCAGTTGAATTCAACGTAAAAGCGAGCCTGTCCGATTACGTGCCCAAGCCTGGAACCGTTTTCGACGTGCCACAGGAATTGAGGCAAGTCCTCGGCTCGGGGCGCATCCTCATTTCAGCCAAGGTCGGCGGCGAAACCGCGTTGATTGCGGTTGAAGGCAGCAAAGTAGTTGAAACAACCGCCAGTGATTCCACGCGAACCCCTGACTTCACGGTTCAAGCCTCCCGTTCTGCTTTCCTTTCCATAGTAAACTCGGCTGACGCCGCGAAAACCGTTAAGCTGCTCTTGTTCAAGGGAAACATTGTCGTGACAGCGTCCGATCCAGCGAAACAGGCCGCCATAAAGGCAGTGCTTTCAAGCGGCGTCATAAGCGAAGACCAGTTAAGCGAGGGCTCCAAGATAGTCATCAACGGCAGGGAAGGCTCGCTGAAGGCTTTTGCCGGGACGCTGTTGAGGGCGCGCATTGGCTCTGACGACATAGTCGTGAACAAGTTCGGCGGCCTCGTCGGCGCGTTGAGCCCAAGGCACGACTTTTACTCAAAACCCCCCGCGCGCATCCCAGTCTTCTTCAACAAGCCCCCTGGAGTCCTGGCGCACGTTCCAAGGACGTTGTACGACAACGTCACGGACAACCCAAACGTGGTGGGGCCGCACAACATTTTCAAGGTCAACCCCGGCTTGATTGGACCGAACGACATACTGCGCTTGAATCCTGGGCTAATAGGGCCGGCGGACATGGCGTTGCTTAACCCTAACCTTAGGGGGCCTGCGGAATTTGCTTACTTCATGGGCATTGGTGCGCACTCCAATACTGCGCAGCACTTGCTCGGCAAGAACCTCTTGCCAGTTGACATTTCCAACAGGCTGGGCAACACTAACCGGTGGGGGAACCGGAGATGAACCTAAAACTGGTTGCGTTGGTGGTGTTCGGCGCCGCGCTCGTTCTGAGTTATTTCTTGTTCACTAGCGCCGTCGTGCAGGAGTTCAAGGAAGACGTTGACGAGGAAACGAAAACCGTTAACTCGCAAGTCTACGCCACGCTCGCCGCAGCCGGCATAAGCGAGCCCTTCGTTGATTTCGACCGTGAAAGGGTTTACGTCGCGTACGAACTCCCGGAAGGCTTTGACTCGATTGCCACTCAAAGGTTCGTCATTGGGGCGGCTGCCGACGCGACCGTTGGATTCGCGGAGAAAATACTCGCCATCCAGTACGAAGATGACGAGCCTAGGCTGTTGTGGAGCGTCAAAGTCGCGGACGTCCAGGCATTCGTGCAGGAAGAACTATCGCTCGAGGAATTCGAGGCGAGAATAGAAAAGCAAGCCCTTTGAGTCAAGGCCTTGTTTTTTTAACCTTTTTCCCTGTTTGAGTCAATGGTCTTCAACAAGTCAAGGAAACGGCTTTCAGCTTGGCTTTCCTCGAAGGGCAATGAGAGGCTCGCGCTTTCAATTCACCCGCATTCCAGCGAAATAAGGCAGTTGAGGCGCTCGATTGAACGCTACGAGGACGAAATAAGGTGGCATGAGAAAAGACTCGAAGGCAAAAACGAGCCGTCCTCAAAGGGTTACGACGCCGACGAGATTCGGACTTATTCCAGGCTCATTGAAGGAACGCGCAGGAAATTGAAGGACTTGGGCTGGCGCTAGGTTTTTTTCCCGCCCCTTCTCGGCGAGTCTTTACTTGTAAAGTCGGTAAACCTTTCCAGCCTTGTCATCCGAGACGAACACGTCGCCGTTTGGCGCGACTTCAATGCCAGCCGGCCTTCCAAGCACGTCTTGTTGGAGGAACCCGGTCAGGAAGTCAGTCTCAGTCCCCTTTTCCAAGTCCACCCGCGCGACTTTGTACCCTTTAGGCACCGAGCTGTTCCAGGACCCGTGGTACGTTACCAGTAAATCGTTGCCGTTTTCGTAAAACCTCAATGAAATGGGTGCGGAGTGCGCGTCAATGTTGTACTTTGGTTTTTCGTACTTCGAGCAGTCGTGTTCAGGGTACTCGGGCGCTGCAACGTTGTCCCCATAGCAGTACGGCCACCCGTAAAACTTGCCTTTTTCAATCAGCACTACTTCGTCCGGCGGCAGGTCGTCGCCTAACCAGTCCCTGCCCATTTCAACGCCCCAAATCCTTCCCTTAGAATCAGTCGTCATTGAAACAACGTTACGGAGGCCCGACGCGAACACGTGACAAGCGCCGTCAAGCGTGCACTCCAAAACCGCCGCCCGCCGCTCGTCACTTTCAATGCACACGTTGCAGCTGGAGCCCACTGAAACGTAGAGCTTTCCGTCCTTGACTAGAACGCTTTTCGTCCAATGCCCGCCGGCCGGCAGGCCTGATACAACGACTTTGTATGACTCCCTTCGAGCAGTCCCATTGGCAACTTCCACCGAGCTAATTCTTGTTTCCTCGGCAATGAACGCCTTTCCCTGGAAGAAGTCCAAGCCGTGCGGCCTTTCCAAGCCGTCCGCGAACACTTCAGCGTTTCCTTTCCGCAATCCCTTGAACACGTAAACCGTTCCGGCTGCAGGAACCGCCACGTACAAGTCGCCCTCGTGGTACTTCAGGAGCCGTGGTCCGTTGTTCGGCCCCGGGAACGGGAACGACGGGGAAGAAAGGTCCGCGAATATTTCAATGCTGTAGCCCGGCGGCGCGCCCAAAATCGTCTCGTTTGCCACTGTCTTTGTTGTTGCCTCGCCGCGCGCGTTGCCTTCGGCTGGAGCTTCAATTTCTTCAACTAACGGGCCGCCCTGCCTTTCAGTTGTCCTCTGTTCCTGCGTTAAGTAGTAGAAAACGATTCCAGCAAGCAATGCAATCACGGCAAGAACTGCAATGCTGCCATTTGAGCGCGTCACTTTCCCTCAGCAATCCTTGAAGCCAGCCCAGTATAGTTTCCTGGAGTGACTCTTTTCAGTTCTTCTTTGACGGAGTCGGGAACACTCAACGAATCAATGAGCGCCTCAAAGTCCTTGGCCGTCGCCTTCCTGCCGCGCGTGAAGTCCTTGAGTTTTTCGTACGCCCCCTTCACTCCCTCGCGTTTCAAAATTGTCTGAATGGCCTCGCTCACGACTTCCGGGCTTTCCTCCAAGGCCTTCAGCGTCTTCTCCTGGTTTACCTCGACTTTCTGCAAGCCCTTCAACGCCGACTTGTACCCAATCAGGCAGTGCGCCAACGCTACCCCGAAGTTCCTCTTGACTGTTGAGTCGCTTAAGTCCCTTTGAAGCCTTGAAACCGGGAGCTTTTCGGAGAAAAAAGCCAGCAAGGAATTAGCGAGCTTCAGGTTGCCCTCGCTGTTCTCGAAGTCTATGGGGTTCACCTTGTGCGGCATGGTCGACGACCCAACTTCGCCCTTCACCGCCTTTTGCGCGAGCCAGTCGTCGCTGACGTACCTCCACGCGTCCTGGTCGAAGTCAACCACGACGTTGTTTAGCCTCTTTAAGGCGTCAAAGAACTCGGCGCAGTTGTCGTAAGGCTCGACCTGCGTTGTCACAAGGTTGGCCTTTAGCCTGACGCCGCGCAGCCTCCCGAGTTTTTCCACGAAGTCCTCGCTGAACTTCACCCAGTCAACTCTTGGAAACGCGGAATGGTGCGCGTTGTAGTTGCCGGTGGCGCCGTTGAGTTTCGCGGTGAACTCGAAGCCTTTCACGAAGGCCAGCTGCCGTTTTATTCTCTCGGAAAAGACGCGGAACTCTTTCCCGAAAGTCGTGGGGGACGCGGGCTGGCCGTGCGTTCGCGCCAGCATCGCCGTGCTTTTGTGCTTCAAGGCCAGCGCTTCCAGTTCTGCGGCGAGTTTTTCTATTTCCGGGACCAAAACGTCGCGCGTGGCCTCTGCCAGCATCAACGAATAGGCGGCGTTGTTGACGTCCCACGAAGTCAGCGCGAAGTGCACCCATTCGCTTTCCTTTTCAAGGCTCGTGCCCTTCAGCCTTTCCTTGAAGTAGTACTCAATGGCTTTCACGTCGTGGTTCGTCGGCCCCAAGCCCTTCCAAGCAGTCGTTTCAATGGCTTTGACGGCTTGCGCGTCCTCCAATGACACTTCGCAAACGCCGCGGACGAGCTTTTTTTCATGGTCCGTGAACTCCCTCAAAGTGACGCCGTCTGTTTCGGACAACGCAATCAAGTACTCGCCTTCGACAACCAAGTGGTACTTGATGGAGGCTTTTTCGCTGAAGTAACCGGAAAGGGCTCTTGCCGTTTCCCCGTACCGCCCGTCAACAGGGCTCAATGCCTCGAGTTCGCTCATGGTATTTTTACCTTTTTTACAAGTAACCCTTTCCTGCAAGGCTTTCCCTTATCCTTTGCTCCGGGTTCCCGGGAACGGCCGTGAATTCCTCTCCAGTAATTAGCTCGAATGCTTGAATGTACCTCTTTGCGGTTTCCACCCTCACTTCCGCGGGAATCACCGGGACCGGGCCGTCGCCCTTGAAGCCCTTGTCGGCGAGCCACTTGCGCACGAATTCCTTGTCGATTTTCCTCTGCTCAGCGCCCTTCGCAAACAGCTCCTCGTAGGAGTCAGAGAACCAAAAACGCGAGCTGTCAGGCGTGTGAACCTCGTCAATCAGCACTATTTCCCCTTCAGGGTTTTTCCCGAACTCGTACTTCGTGTCAACCAATATGACGCCGTTTTTTGCGGAGTGCTTCACTCCAGCCGAGTAAAGCTTGAGCGCTTTCTCCGATATTTCGTCAAAGTCTTCAGGAGTCAATAGCCCGCGCCTTATTACTTCGTCGCGTGAAATGGATTCGTCGTGCCCGCCTTTTTCTGCCTTCGTTGAAGGCGTCACCAGCGGGGCTTCAAGCTTTTGGTCCTTCCTCAGGCCGTCAGGCAGCGGGTGGCCGCAGAACTCGCGCGAGCCCTTGCTGTAATGCGTCCAAATGGACGTGCTCGTCACCCCGGTAATGTAGCCGCGGACCACGAACTCGACGGGAATCTGCGTGCACTCAGTTGCGACCGTCACGTTCGGGTCGGGAACGTCAAGGACGTGGTTTTTTGATATTTTCCTGGTCTTGTCAAACCAAAACCCCGCCATCTGGTTCAAGACCTGGCCCTTGAACGGAATCGTTGTCAGGACAACGTCGAACGCGGAAACGCGGTCCGTGACCACAATGATGCGCTTTCCGTTCAGCACGTAGTTGTCCCTGACTTTTCCCTCGTACTTCGTTGCATTTGAAATGTTTAGGGTGGTCTTGTCCAGAGTGCTGCCTAGCTGTCTTGAAAGAGTGTCGTCGTCAATCAATTGAATTCCCTCCCGGCTTCCTCGTCCGCTTCAATGACTTTTTTGGCCATTTCAGCCCTGTACTCCGTCATTTTTTCCCTAAAACCCAAGACTTCAATGGCAGCCAGTGCCGCGTTTTCGCCGCGGTTCAAGCCAACCCACACGCCTTTCTTGGTCAACTGCAGCAACTTAATGGAGTCGCTGGCTGTTTCTTTTTCAGCCGTGGGGCAGCAGACAACCAAGTGCCCGGTTTCCTCCTGGGCGTAGTCGTTGGATGAAACGTCAACGAAGCATATGTTCACTGCGTCTTTTTCTGGTTTGTTGCTGTTTTTGAATGGCACGCCGAATTCCTGCAGAGCCTTTGAGGCTTTTTCAACTGCCTTGGCGTTTTTTTCCCCCGCTCCGACAAGGTTCACGCGGGACGCCTTGTTTTTCAGTATTTTAACTGCAGTCCTAGCGCCTTCCTCTGCGTTGTTTACTCCAGTCGTGATGACGGGTATTCCGGGAGGCATTTGAATGACTGAAAGCAAGGCGTCCAAGCCTTCAAGGGCCCCGCCCAATGGGACCCCTATCACGGGGGACGTTGTCTTTGCGGCAATGACTCCAGGCAGCGCCGCGGCCAGCCCCGCCCCGGCAATGACGGCTTCGTAGTCCTTTGAAGCCATTATTTCGTCAAGCATTGCAGGAGTGCGGTGCGCGGAGCAGACGCGCACGTCAAACTCAACCTTGTTTTCCGCCAGGACTAGCGCGGCCTTCTTCATTACTTCCAAGTCTGACTTGCTTGCCGGAATGAGTAGCACTGGCACGCTTTTTGCACCCCCAATTTTTTCCCTTTTTCTGCGCCGCTTCAACGCGAACTGGCCGCCTGCATTTGAGAGTTGAGAAGTTCTTCGAGTTCCCTGTGCCTTGGCAAGTGCCTCGCGCCCGGGCCCGTCGCGCAGTACGCTCCGGCGGCGCTTCCAAGCATGGCGCACTCCTCCAATGGCTTTTTCCTCAGGAAGGCGTAAGTGAACGCTGCCGCGAACGCGTCACCGGAGCCAATGGTGTCAATGACTTTCACCTTGAAGGCCGGCAGCTCGATTTTTTCACTCCTTGTCCTAACCATGCACCCTTTCCCGCTGCGCGTCACCGAGAGAATTTTTGCGTACTTTAAAAGTTCCGCGATTGCGCTCTCCAGATCCTTCTCGCCCGACAGGACTTTGGCTTCCCTTTCGTTGAGAAAGAGAATGTCAATACCTTCAATCAAGGGCTTTATTTTCTCCAAGCCCTTGTCCGCCAGTATTTGGCCAGGCCCGACGCTGACGCTCAAGCCAGCGGCAATGGCTATGTCCTTGGCTTTCACCATTGCCTTGAAAGCTTCCTCGCTTGCAAGCGAAGTGATGTGCACGTGTTTTGCGTCGGCAAGGAATTCAACGGTGACGTCGTAGTCGCGCACTTCCTCGTTGGCGCCAATGAACGTGAACAGCCTGCGGTCGCCTTTTTCGTCAACGACCGCCGCGACAACTCCGGAAGGCGTTTCAACGCGCCTGACGCGGCTCGTGCCCACGCCCTCAGTCTTGAGCTCGCTGTAAAGCCTTTCCCCGAACAAGTCCCGGCCAATGACTCCAATCATTGCAGTCTTGGCGCCGAGCCTTGCAAGCCCGACCAAGTAGTTCGCGGCAGACCCGCCGGAGCTGGCCTCGAAGAACTTGGATAGGACTTCGCTCCTCTCTTTCGGGAATTCCTTAACGTGGAACAACAAGTCCGTGTTGGCGGCCCCCAATGCAATGACTTCAACCATTAAAATCCCCCGCAATTGATTTTTTTTAACAAGCCCTTGGCTGAAAAAAGGATGCCCCGTTTTTCACCTTAGCCTGGCGTATTTTGCCTTCCTTGTGAGCCTTCGGTATTTCTCGGACGCCTTTGCAGCCCTTTCGGCTTCTGCAGGGCCGGCGCCGGCGCCCTTGAACATGTGAACCTTGAGGAACGGGCGCGGTATTACGAGGCGCCTAAGCAACGCGTTTCTTTTAACGACTCTTTCAACGCCTTCCTCGCCGCGTTCGGCGAATGCCCTAACCAGGGTGGAAACGCGCCTGAGTGACTTGCCCGCAACCACGACCGTTGGATTCTTGGCCAGCAAGTCCTTGTTGGCGTTGAAGGAAATTGCCAGTCCTCGTTCCCGCGCGACTCGTTCGACCATGTCCTTGTCAGTGATGCTGTCCCCGACGACCGTGAACTTGTTAATGGGCACGCCGAGCCTCTTGCTGAGTTCCTCGACTGCTTCTGCCTTGTGTATTCCGCCCCGCGCCGGCCCGTTCACGCCCGTCACCAAGCCATTTTCGACCCTCAATTCCGTGCCGATCACCCTTTCCCGTGGAATGCCTAGCTTGTCTGCAATGACGTTTGCCGCCGGCCTGTAAGTCGTGGTCAAGACGAACAATTCCACGTTTGGGTCCTTTTTCAGGTCGCTTATGGCTTTTTTCGCGCCCGGCATGACTTTTGCGCCGTGCGCGATGCGGTGTAAGTCGTTGACGGAAATCCGCGCCCCGTTTGCAAGGGCGTGGTTCATCACGTATGCAAGCGTCTGGCCCGCGTACGAAGGCTTTCCCTTGAATGGCTCGCCGCGGGTCACGGCGCGCGCTATCTCGTCGCTTGACTTCCTGAAAAACGGCCCCCAGCTTGCGTTCTCGCGTTGCTTTGGGTTGAGCGCGTTCCATTCCCGAGCGCTGACTCCCTTTGGGATGGATGAAAACAAGTCCAAGGCGATGTCCCTCGTGGCCAGCACGCCGTCCAAGTCGAACACTACGACGCGTTTTTCTCCAGCGCCCGGTTTTCGCTTCCGAGCGAACAGCCTTGAAAGCCCTGAGCTCATTGCATTTGAAACCCTTAGGAAAACAGTAACTAAAACTACGCCAGTGACTTTTTTTAAAGTGTTTGCTGCCCTTGTTTTTGTTGAAGGCGAGGGCCAAAAGGGGGGCTTTTCGCGCGCGCCACTCGCGCCGCCCAAGGCGGACGCGCTTCTTTCCTACTGAGGGAAAAAACGGGGGGTCTTTTGCTTTGTCCCAGGCAGTCCGAATAGAAGTAAGGCACAGGCACGCCGACACCCGGGCCTTGGTGCAAAAAAGGCGCCTTGACTCGCTGGGTTTCAAGAAACTCGACTCGGTAAGCCTCGTTGACGTTTACACTGTTGACGCGGGCCTTGACTCCACTCAGTTGAGCCGCGTTGCCTCAATGCTCGCCAACCCAGTGATCCAGGAAGCCCGCGTCGGCTCCTTCACTGACTTCAAGGGCTTTGACTGGGCGATTGAAGTGGGATTCCTTCCGGGCGTTACGGACAACGTGGGGGCGACTGCGCGCGAGGGAATAGAGGACTTGTTCAAGCTCAAGTTAACGGAAGGCGAAGGCGTTTACTCCTCGCAGTTGTTCTTGTTGAAGGGAAGGCTTTCCAGTGACGAAGTGGAGGCAGTCGCGCAAACTCTCTACAATCCCTTGATTCAAAGAGCCCAAATTAAGTCCTTCAAGGACTTCAATGGAAAGGGAATGGACGCCGTTGTCCCCAGGGTAAGGCTGGGCGGCGCGCCCAAGGCAACACTTGTAGACTTGAGCGTCGGGGACGAAGAACTCAAGGCGCTGGGCCGGCAGGGAATCCCTGACGGCATCGTGGGAAGGCGCGGGCCGCTTGCCTTGGACTTGGACTACTTGAAGGCCATCCAGTCGCACTTCAAGGGCCTTGGAAGGAAGCCGACGGACTTGGAGCTTGAGTCAATCGCTCAAACGTGGTCCGAGCACTGCAAGCACACGAT
>DATDTB010000094.1:0-7514 GCA_035291025.1 archaeon | reverse complement strand
GTCTTCGGGCTGCTCTTCATTATGAAGTAGGCAACCGAGACTATCACCAAGAGTATTATCCCTGCAATTCCCCCCAACACGAGGTTTCCAAGGCCGCCTGCCTCGGACTTCCCAGCCTTTTCTGAGTCGTTTGAGTCCTCGGAGTCCTGCTTGCCTGATTGAAGGTTTGAATCGCTGCCCTCGCCGTTGGAGTCCTCGGCGTTGGCGTCGAGCGCGTTTTCGTCTCCAACTGGTTCTTCCACCAAGGGTTCTTCTTTCACGACGCACGTGCTAGTGTTAGAGTCGCACGAGCAGTTCTTGTCAGGCATTACGTTGTAGTCCTCGAAGTCGCACTCCAATGTGGTCATGCACGCCGAATTGCAGTAAGAGCACTGGGAGTCAAGAGAGCAGGCATTGGACGGGGGGGGCAAGTCGGAAATCTTTCCGGCGACGCATTGCTGTTTTTTCTTGCTGTAAACGCAGTCCTCGTCGCACGTCGCGCACGTTTCGGCGCCGTTGCATTCGCCGTCCCCGCACTTGGGCAGCTTTTCAAATTTTGCGTAAACCACGTTGACGTCGTCCACGACCATTTCAGTAAGCGAGTCATTCAAGAACGCGCCTTGATTGTTCGCCAAGAACGAAACGCGGATGTCTGTAACGCCGTCAAGCGACACGTCTTTTGGCAAGTAGTTCTTGATAGTGAAGGGCCCGAAGTCCTTCAGTGTTCCAGTTGCGGCGCCGAGGGAAACGTATCGAGCGGTGCCGCTGTCGCACTTCTCGGAGGCAAACAACTGGTCGTACCCCCCGAACTCAATGTAAAAACGAGTGTAACCCCTTACAGTGGTTTGGTTGTAGTACTCCAAGTCAACGTAGGCGAAGGCGCACTGCGAAGAGCTCAACCCGGCGCAAGTGCTGCAGCTCCCGGACTGCTTGACCGAGGAAGTGCGGCCCTTGAAGCTGAACTCCAGTGAATCCTTAGACTTAGCGTTCAACGCCGTCAAGCTGACCGTTTGCCACAGCTTTTTCTCGTCCCCGTTGCACGCGGCAAGCCTTCCCCCGCCCGAGCTGCGCTCTATTTTGCCGCACTGGACCGCGGGGTTGTCTATGGGCGTCCAGTAATTCAAGTCGCCCTCGAAGATGCCGTTCCTCAAGCCAGTGAAAATGTTGATGTTGTAGTCCTCGTTCGAGTCCTCTTGGAGCAAGGCGTAAACCGGGACGCCCGCACTGGCAAATGGAACGCTTAAAAAAACAGCGAAAGCCAAGCAAAAAAACTGCCTTTCATTCATTAAATCAACCCCGCCCCGTTGGAAACAATGACTGCAAAATAAAACGGGAAAAGACATAAATACTTACGCTGGAAAGCCGTTGCCGTAGAAAAAGGCCCTGCTCACGCCATTGCGCAGAAGTCCGCCAGCGAGCTCTGCTTTTTCCCCGTCAAGGGCACGGCGTTCACTCCAAGTCGTTTTCGCAAGTGGCTCGCCAGCTCCCTGGAAAACCCGTGGTAAGTGAAGACTTTCTTGGCGCCGGACTGCCGCACGATTTCAAGGAGTTCATTGAAGTCGGCGTGGCTCGACAACGGGAAGTTCTTGCTGTAAGTCCTGGGCGAGAAGCTCGTGGAAGCCCACCCAGTCGCAAAGCCGGCAACGAAACGCCTGTTGAACTCGAATGAAAGCGTTGAAATTGAGTCCATGTTCACCATTGACGGCGGCAAAATGAACACGCTCTCGCCGCGCGCTGCCTCCCTTGCCTCGGGGCCCGCGGCGCTCAAGTACTCGCCGAGCCTGGCGCCGGAGTCGCTGCAAGCCTTGTTGACCCTGAAGACCTTTGGGTGGACAATGGGCGGGGTGCCCAAGTACTCGTTGCAAAACGCCGTGAGTTCCTGGGCTTTTCCCGTCGCATAACCGGCTAGTATGACTGAAGCGCCGGCTTCCCAGTTCGCCTTCACCCAGTTTTTCATGTCCTCGTAGACGTCTTCTCGTTTTGGGAAAACGAACTCGGGAGAGCCGAAAGTGGACTCAATCACCAAGACGTCCGATGCGACTGGCGTGGCGCCCTTCACCACCAAGTCGTCACTGAGCTTCACGTCGCCAGTCACGACCAAGTCCAAGTCGTTGGCGAAGTGCACTTGCTTGGAGCCGTGGATGTGGCCCGCGTTGTGGAAGTTAATGGAAAAGCCGTCCAAGGAAAGCCTTTTCCCAAAGGCCTTGACCCTGTGTTTTTCCTCCCAGCCAAGCATCTTAAGCGTCTCGGGCGCCGCGTACACGTCGCATTCTGGGTTCTTTGGAAGGCGGGCGTGGTCCGAGTGCGCGTGCGTCACGAAGGCCGCGGTCGCCCCGGAAAGCCTCCTGCCATCCACGACAAACTTTGAATCGCCTTCCCGCAAGAAGACGCCGTCGGACTCGAATACTAGCAAGCGCAAGACCTCACGGAAACAAAGGCTTTAGGGAAATAAAAAGGTTCGCGCCTTGGCGTGGGAAAAAAGTTCCGTGAGTCAGCCGTAAAGCCGTTTCAGCGCCTCAAGCGCGACTACTTCCGAGTACCCCTTGTCCCTTATCACGTTCATCATGTCCTCGCGGCTGGCCTTTGCAGTGAACGGCGCAAGCGCCTTGACGAGGGCTTCTATTTGTTTCATTTCCTCCTGCGTCGGAAGTCCCTGCGCCGGCATTGCCGGAGTGGGCTGCAAGGCAATCGGGGGCGCGCTGACTGGAGGCATGAAGACTTGCGGCGCCGAGACCTCGGGTTTTTTCACTTCAGGGAACAGCACTGGGGCTGGCGGTTTTTGGGGCTGGGTTTCGGCTGGCTCCAAGGCCCGCGCTGGGGGAACTGAAGGCTCGGATTCAAGGGTTGGCGCAGTGATTTCCTTTTTCACTAAGTCCTCGGGCACGATCCCGGTAACGGTTTGCTTCGTTGAATACTTGGCTTGTTGTTTTTCCTTTTCCTTTTTCTCCTTGTCCTGCTGCCACAAGTACCAAATCACGAGGCTGCCCAGTATTACTGCAAAGGAAAAAATGCCCCCGGCAAGGTAAAGCGCTTCGTCGGGGCACAACGGCGGGCCCTTTGGCTCGTGGCACTTCGGGGCCGCCGGGGCGGTTTCAGCGTCCTGTGCCTGCGCCGTCAAAGGCGCAAGAGAAAACAACAACAGGAAAAGCGTTAACGCGAGAGTCCTGTCTTGAACGGCCATACAACGGGTTAAGATAACGGAAAACTTTTTAACCCTCTTTCTTTCCCGGCCGGAAAGCAATGACGGCAAGTGCCAGCAAGCCGGCAAGGAACAACGCGGTTCCGGGCGTGACGCCGAACTCCTGGCGGGCCGGGACTGACTGCTGCTGGTACGAGTCGGCGCCAGACTCGACTTCGGCAGTGGAAGGAGAAAAAGAGCGCTCGATTCCGCTTGAAGGCGCGGCAAGGCTCTTTTGGGCGATTGGAAGGGACGCGGACTGCATTGAGTAAAACGCGGAGTCAACAAAGAACGAAAGAAGGGCAAGAAGGGCAACGGCGGGCAGGAGTTGCTTGAGGCGAGACGCCATTGACTCAGTGCCCTGCGGCGCCAGGACTATCAGCTTCTTGGCCGGCGCGTAAGTCTTCACAACGCTTCCCTTGGGTGAGTAATGCGTTTTTTCCACTACCACCAGTTCTGACTTTTCAAGGACTTCGAGGTTGTAGTGAACCGTTGACAAGGGCATTGAAAGCTCGCGGGAAACCTGCGAGGCCGTTGCGCTTTTTCTGGACAGGCAATTCAGGATGCTGCGCGCGGTCTCGTTGCTCAACGCCTGAGCTATTCCCTTAGTCCGCTCTTCCCCTAAGGGAAGCAGCACTACGCTTTCCTCGCGGGCCGGCTTTGCTTTTTCCGGCTTGTCAGGCAAACCCCACGCCATTGAGCATGCACCAAGTAAGACTCGCGCGGCAAGTGCTTTAAAGCAGCGCTGTAGGCTTCAACTCGAGTTGGAGCCTTGGCAACTTATTTAAAGGACGAAAAACGTAGTATCTGCACGGATTCAACAAAACGCGAAAAGCCAGGAAAAGAAATCAAAAAAAAGGGGTGCTTTTGAAAATGAACTCTAAGGGAATTGCTCCACTAGTGGCGGCCGCGCTTGTCTTGCTGCTGGTGGCAGGCGGAGTCGCAGTCGTCAAGCCTGAAACGTTCAAGCCGTTAATTGACGCCTTCAAGCCGCTTGTCTCTGGCAAGCAGCCCGCGGTATTGAAGAGTTTTTCAAGCGAACAGGAACTCTTGGAGTTCCTCGAAGAGTCAAGCGCGCCTGGCTTCGGCCTTGCATCAGGATTTTCGCAGCTGTCAATTGGGGCTGCGGAAACCGCAAGCGCTCCATCTGATTCGGGCGCGCAGTCGCTGAAGACGGCGGGGGTTGACTATTCAACAACCAACATTCAAGTCGAAGGCGTTGACGAGGCTGACTTCGTGAAAAGCGACGGCGAATACCTTTACGTCATCCCATCACAGCAATCCATTGACTACTTCCTGGAAGGCGCTTCGGGAGTCGTCGAAGGCTTTGCGCCCGCGCCCGAATACAGGCAAGCAATGGGGCGAGTGCTGATAGTGAAGGCGTTCCCTGCAAGCGAGGCAGGAATTGTTTCAGAGATAAAATTCGAAGAAGGTGAAACTCCACAAGAGCTATACATTGACGGGGACAAGCTAGTTGTCATTGGGCAAAAAACCACGACCGCTTCGGCCGCTGACGCCGAGTCCACCGAGTCCAGAAAGGTTGCTGGCTCCACTGGCGGGGTCGCAAGCTCCATAGCCATAGACCGGCCTTACCCTTACTACGACTACCGAGTCGAAACCTTCGTGAAAGTCTACGACGTTTCCGGCAAGGCGGAACCGAAACTCAAGGACTCATACCTGGTCACTGGCAGTTATTACGACTCGAGAATGATTGACGGAAGGGTTCACGTAATAGCAAACCAGTCCATTTCAAGGTACCCCGTTTACAGGCTTTCCAGCAGCGGCTCCGAGGCGCCGCGGCTCGACCTGCCCGTCATAACAGCGAACGGCGTGGAGGAAAAAGTCCCTGCCACGGGCGTTTACCACTTCGGGGACTACCATTCGGGCTACCAGTTCACGACCGTTTTAAGCGTTGACCTGCAAGGCGGCAAGAACTCGAATACGTTCCTCACAGGGTACAACCAGTCAATGTTCGTCTCGCTGGACAACGTTTACCTGACCTCCCAGAAGGCGCTGCCGCCGGGTTACCGCACGCAAAAGGTCTTGGAGCAAGTGAGGCAGAACGCGCCAGGGCTCGCGCCCGGAATCGATGCCGTGCTCAACGACAAGACCAGGACGTCGTACGAAAGGGAGCGCAGGGCGGAAGAACTCGTCATGTTTTACGCCTTGGCAGAGACCGCGAAGGAAGTCCTTCCGTCAAGCGTCGCAGGCAAAATTGAAAACGCAGTAAACAACGCAGGGCTGGACTCGGAGGAAAAACTACAGGAACTCGCGATTGCCGTGGAAGAGTACCAGTCGTCGCTTTCCGCCGAGGAAAGGGAAAGAATAGAGCAATACTTCCAAAAGGCTTTGCTGGAAAAAATGACGAAAGTGGTTGACCAGGAAAAAATACAGGAAGACATTTACCGCGAGGAAGACAAGAGCGTCGTGCACAAACTTTCAATCACTGGCTCGGGAGTCGAGTACTCGGCGCGCGGCGAAGTGCCCGGGAGTCCATTGAACCAGTTTTCGATGGACGAACACGACGGCTACTTTAGGATTGCGACAACTAGTGAGAGGTTTTCAGGCTTTGACAGGATGCCGATTCCTTTAAGTGTTGGAATTGCAGCGACCCGGACTGCCGGCGTTGCAGTGCCGGAAAACTCGAGTGAAGACAGCAAGCCACAAGGCCCGAAAAACAACGTCTACGTACTCGACGGAGAGTTGAACGTTGTTGGAAAAGTAGAGGGGCTGGCCGTCGGGGAAACGATTTACTCGGCGCGCTTCCTGGGCGACCGCGCGTACTTGGTGACGTTCAAGAAAGTCGACCCCTTGTTCGTGCTGGACTTGAGCTCTCCTGAAAACCCGCGCGTTCTTGGAAAGCTAAAAATCCCCGGGTTCTCTGACTACCTGCACCCGTACGACGAAACGCACATCATTGGAGTAGGAAAGGAGGCCGTGGAGGCAAGGGAAGGCGACTTTGCGTGGTACCAAGGGCTCAAGCTGGCCTTGTTTGACGTCAGCGACCCGGAAAACCCCGCCGAGGTCGGAAAGTACGTCATTGGCGACCGAGGGACTGACTCTTACGCCTTGCAAGACCACCACGCCTTCCTCTTCAACAAGAACAAGGACTTGCTCGTGATACCTGTTTTGCTGGCCGAGTTCGCTGACAAAACCGGTCCAGTGCAGGGCTGGGAGTACGGCGAATACAAGTGGCAAGGCGCGTACGTGTTCAACTTGACGCTCGAAAAGGGCTTTGAGTTAAAGGGACGCGTCACGCACTCGGACTCCGGGGAAAAACTCAAGCAGGGCTTTTACTACTACGGGGACGAGGACTCAGTGAAGCGCTCGCTGTTCATTGACGGCGTGCTCTACACGGTTTCCGGGACGCTCGTCAAGGCCAACTCGCTTGAGGACTTGAAGGAATTAAAGCAAGTGTCTTTGAAGCCTGAAGTACTCACTGCAAGCAAGGACTGCGGCTGGCGGCCCCCGGAGTACCCTTTGGCTGACTGCGAGGCGTTTAAGCCTCCAAAGTATTACTTCAACGGCGTGGACTGCGCCAAACTGCAGAGGTGCAGTTACGCTGTCAACGGAGCAAGCCAGAAACCGCCCTTTGACTCCATGGAAGACTGCGAGGCGGCCTGCGCTAGCGGATTGGAAGAGTTTTGCGGGACGTCAACTGAAGGAGAGTGCGCTTCAGACGATGACTGCGTTACTGGCGGGTGCTCTGGTCACGTGTGCCAAGGCGCGGCCGAGGAACCAGTCAATACGACGTGCGAGTACCGCGAATGCTACGACTCCAAGAAGTACGGCGTTGAATGCGGCTGCGTTGAAGGCAAGTGCCAGTGGGCTTGAAGGCAAAAAGTTTTTTAAAAAAAAAAGTTCACTCTAGCAGGAACTTGCCGTTCTTGATTACGTCGCGGCCGTCAAACTTTACTGTAGGCGACTTCAACAGCATTCCAATGTGGTAGCCCGAGATGACGTCGCCGCCAATCAAAGCAGAACTGCCCAAGGCGAAGTGGCATGTTCCCAGCGTTTTTTCCGCCAAGTAGGAAACGTCGCAGACTTTGGCCGCGTGGTTGGTTCCCAGGCCGAACTCCGAGACACGGCGCGCGTTGGAGTCCTCAGCGAAGACGCCTTCCAGGAATTCCGCGTCTTTTCCCTTGAAACTCGAGACCTCGCCTTTTTCCACGTGGACCCTAACGGGGGACTTGAGCACGCCCTTGCCGGCGAGCACGCCGTCAACGACTATTACCCCGGAAAGAGTCAAGGGGTCGGGTTGCACGGAAACCTCGCCGCCCGGCAGCTCAATCGCCTGTCCGGGCTGTATTTCCAGTCCGTGGTTTTCGTGCAATACGGGTGAGGGCTTGAATGAGAC
>DATDTB010000093.1:0-10218 GCA_035291025.1 archaeon | reverse complement strand
AAGTCAACGACGTAAACGCCGTTGAACGCGTTCCTGGGAACTGGAATTGAGAGCTTTAACAAAGCCTCCCTTCCAGAGGCGATGCTCCCGTTTTTCGGCGTCACATCGAATGGAATGGCGCCGTCGTTGAACATTTCTATGTAGCTAATGTAGGTTCCGTAGTTCAACGGCGTTGTGGTGACGTTTTTAACATTGGCGAAAAACTCGGCGGAACTGCCGGCTTGGACTGTAATGAAGTCCCGCGCCGAACTGACGCTGAAGCCCTGCGCCGCAAAGGCTGACGCCACCAGTGAAACCATTCCCAAGACCACCAAGCCCAGCTTCAAGACGTTCAAACAAAAGACCCCCAAGTCAAGAATGTAACTACTATAAAGTGACAACTAATGCTATTTAAATGTTTGCTTTTGAAGTGGGGAAAGCCGGATTTGAACCGGCGACACCTCGGTCTTCAGCCGAGTACTCTCCCAGGCTGAGCTACTTCCCCTTGACAGAAAACGAGCCTTGGCTCCTTTGCAGTAAGTAAGCATTGGTGCGTAAAGGATTTAAAAACCAGCTTTTACCCGCGCCTCCGGCTATGGAGGCGGTGAAAAATTTAAAGAAAAAGAAAAAAAAGCCTTGCACTGTTAATGCAAGTTTTTTTGTTGCCTGAGATTGACGAGCTCTCTTTAGAAAGAGTCTCTATTGTCTCTCGTCTTTCATTTTCATGTAGCAAGCCTTGCAATACACTGGGCGCCCTTCTGCCGGCTTGAAAGGCACTTGTGTTTGTGCCCCACAGCTCGAGCAGACAGCGTCGTGCATTTCTCTTGGCCCGCGGTCGCTTCTAAAAGCCATTCCTTTTTACAACTCCTATTCATTTTAGGCGTAGGTTTTTCTCAACAATCACAGAAACTAGGAATCTATTTTACTCCTGCTGTTATTATGGAAAACCAGGTTACGCCCCTCTTACTATACGCTCCTGCAAAGGTATAAGAATGTGCGCCTCAAGGCGTTTTTTCCGCTCCCCCAAAGGCCTGTTTTTTGGGCCGTTTTTGTACCCTTAAAAGCGAGTTTAAAAGCACTGCACGTTGCTTGTTGGGTTTGATGGCTGCTCTTAGGGAAACCGCAAAGAACCTGTTGCTGCTGGCTGCGTCGCTTGCCTTCACTTTCGCGTTGCTTGAATTGGCGTTCAGCGCGTACTACGGCCCCGCCGAGTTCGCTTCAACGCCTTTCGGGGTGTACTTGCACAAGCCCGGCACCACTTACCACTTTAGCGGGTTAACGGAAAGCGGCGAGTTCAACACCACTTTGAAGACGAATTCCTTGGGGTTCTTTGACGGCGAGTGGGCAACTGAAAAAAGCCCGAACTCGGTGCGTTTTCTTTTCCTGGGTGACTCGTTCGTGGAAGCCAAGCAAGTCCCCCAAGACCTTTCTTTTTCAGCACTCTCGGAGGCGTTGTTGAGCGAATCGCTTGACGGCCCAGCGAAGGCGGAAGTGCTGAACTTCGGGGCTTCAGCAGTGGGCACTTTCGAGGAAGAGCTCATTTACAAGAACCTCGGCACGCGGTTCAAGCACGACTACGTCGTGCTGTTCTTTTTCCCTAACGACTTGGAAAACAACTACACAGCCACCGTTGTCAGGAAGGAAGGGCTTTATTCTCTTGCGCGGGGCATTGTGAACAACTCGCGCTTCCTAGGAACGATGCTGCGCCTGCTTCCCGGGGCCCCTGCAGTTGCAGGCGCGGACTTGTTCACGGGGTGGAGGAGGGTTTACGCGCCCGTGATTGGAAATGAGATGGAGCACGGGTGGGGTGTTGCCTTTGAAAAAATACTAGCAATAAAGCGCGAGGCGGAAGGCAATGGCTCGGTCTTTGTTCTTTCCTACGTCCCCGCGCCTTTTGAAATCGAAGGGCAGTACCCGCATGAGTTTTCCAGGGAAGACTTGGAAAAGGCGTCTTTCGAGAAGCCGTTCCTTAAACTCAAGGAATTCGCCGAGGCAAACAACGTTTTGTTCCTGGACGCACGGACCGAGTTCGTTTCCTTGGTAGAGTCCCGTTCTCCGGAGTCGTTTTACTTCCCTGGCGACGGGCACTTCAACGAAGAAGGCCACGAGTTGTATGCGCAAGTGCTGAGCAGGAAGCTGGCAGGGCTAGTGGAAGGGTTGCAAAAAGAGGAGTAGGTAAAGGCAGCCGCGGCCCCAAATGGCTTACCGCAGCATTTTTATTGCCTTTACTTTATATCCGTGAGGCGGCCCGCGAAAAATGCAAGCCGTTTGATCCTGCACTTGAAAGTGTTAGGCGATATTTAAACGATTGAGGAAAAGTTACAATTTGCTTTCCGAAAAAGTTATGCAGTGGGGTGTTTTTTGAATGGTTAACTTGCTGGACTTGTTTGACTTGGTTTCAGTTGCGTCCTTTGCCGCAACCGTTTACTTCACTTACAGGATGGCTGTGGAAACGCGCTGGGACAAGCAGTTCGCGTGGTTTTTCTTCGCGGCCGTGCTATTGGGCGGCTTCGTGTTGCTTTCCACTGAAAACGTGAAGGGTGTGGTAAAGAACCACTTGAGCGCTGAAAGCGACTTGCTTCGGTTGAGGCTTGGCCAGTTCGGCCTAGTGTTTGGGGCGCTGGCCCTGGCTTACGCTTCCCGCGAGATAATGCTTTCAATGCGCGAAGTCCGCGAACGGCTTTCCATAAGCGAAGCGCGCCCGAAGGCGAAAAAGAAGCGCTGAAACTCTTGCGGGAAAGTGACTCTTGAATGAAGACTGTTTTGTTTTACTGGTCGAAGGGCTCCGAGGTCCGCGTCAAAATAGTCAAGCTCGTTTCTGAGTACAACGCCTCTGGCAGGCCCGTGTTCTCGAACCAGCTCGCGAAAGAACTCGGCTTGAGCCACGTTGCAGTCAACAAGCATTTGGACTTGCTGACAAAGCACGGCTTCGTGAAAATAGTCAACCCCGGCGGGAAACCGTTGTATTTGGAGCTGACGCAGGCGGGCGACGAAGTTGTGAAGGAGTTCACGAAAAAGCCCAAGAACTCGAGCTGGCCCACGCTCGTTTAAGGCTCTTTCAAGTGCCCAATAATTAGCTCGGCGTTTTCTTCAGGGCTCTTGGAGCAGTCAACGTCGTAGTGCCTTGCCTTGGTTTTTTCAAGGATTTTGAGCTCGCTGGAAAACCTCTCCCAGCCTTCCCTTGTCAGCTTGTTCGCGTCCCTTTCCAAGCCCCTCTTAGTGATGCGTTCTTTGAGTTTTTCCAGTGAAAGGTTGCACTCAACCAGCCTTAGTTCCGCGCCAGCCTTTTCGGCCGCGCACTTCATTTTTTCCACGACTTCGTCCACTTTTGAATACTTGTTGGCCATTGGCGCGTCAACTATGATGCTGTTGCCGAGGGCGAGGTTTTCAACGGCGACGTTTGCCATTGCCTCGTAGCACTTCGGTTCTATTTTTTCCTGGTATTCCGCATCCCGCACGCCCGGCGAGAACGCCTCGTCAACCATGTCCTTGTCCAAGACGACGCAGCCCAGCCGTTTCGCGAGCACGCGGGCCAGAGTGGACTTGCCGGCGCCGGGCGCCCCGAACACCACCAAGAGCAAGGGCTTGCGGTTTTTACCCACCGGCCTAACTTTTTCCTTCCTAGCAATAGTGAACATAATCAGAAAGCCAATTCAATTTCATCCCGCATTGGAAGGCGGTCATAGTTTGTTCACCGTCATCATCTTGAAAAAAGCAATGCAATGAAAGTTGATAAAAAAGGAAACACTCGCAGAAAAGACGCCTTTAACTTCCCGTTTTCCCAATTTCCCGTATTTTAAACGCCTTTAACTCAATAAAGGGGAAATTAGCCGTGTTTGCAATAAAGTTTATACGTTTTGGTGCCGTGGTATTAATAGAAAACTTTTCCTGCTTCTTTTCCTCAAGCGCTGTTTTTACTTTTGAGAGTCCTCTTTTTTATTGCCCAGTCAAAATTGTTAAAGAAAGCAGTTACCAATTGGAATTCACGCGCTTTTTCACGCGGCCTGCGCCGCGGCTGCCTGCCCGAGAGTCACTTTTTTCATGCGCGTCAGCGACTTGAAGTAATGCTTTTTCCCGCACTTGCCGCACGTGGCGCTTGCGACGAACCTCTTGCCCTGCTTTTTGTGCGACGGCGGCCTCGGAACCTTTGCACCGTAACCCTTTTTCTTGCGCCTTTCAATGCTTCGAGAGTGCCTCCTAGCGAAGGGCCTGGAGTAAGCCGCGGGCTTGAATTCCTTGAGCTTGTGTTCCGTGTGGGCGTTGCACTTAACGCAGTAAGTCTCAATCGTTTTTGGGAAGTTCATTTCATTGCACCTGTTTTTCTCTTGCTCAGAGTCTCACGTCCCCTTGGGCCGGCGCGGCCCACGGGGCAAAACAACCTTTATAAAAGCTTTAGCTTAGTTCTGTCTTCAACTAGACAAGAAACAGCTTGAACTAGAAAGGGCTTGCAAGCATTTAAAAATCCTTGCACTGCGGGCGCGCCGCCGAAAAAGGCCCGCGGTCTTTTTCCGTTCAAGGGAATAATGGAGCGTGCAATGAAGTGAGTGCCTTTAGCGAGTCTTTTTCGTTTTTGCAGAAAAGCGTTCCGTTGATGGCGTTGTTTTTTGCGGCAAACCTTGCAGTTTTTTACCTAGTAAGCCCGTTCGTTGAAGACGCGCTCATTTCCTTGATTGCAGGCCTCGCGGACCCTCAAAACTTCAAGGTGTCCCTGGCGTTCCTTCCATTCCACCTTTACTCCCTGGACCCCTCGTCAGTGCACGCGGTCTTGGCGTTCGCGTTGCTTAACGCCTTCATTGCCGGCTTGTTCCAGGGGTTTTTCGCTTCAGCGGTTCGCCACAACGACGCAGTTAAGGGAATAACGCAGGCGTTGAGGAAATGGAAGGACTTAACGCTCTTGGCGTTCCTTTTAGTGCTGTTGTTTGCGGTTTTCTTTTCCTTTTTCCTCGCGTCAAGCCTCATACTTTTGTCCTCGCCCCCGGGAACGCTCACCACGGCGCTCGAAGCGCTGCTGGCAGTGTTTCTTGCGGTATTGGGCGTTGAGTTGTTGGTGCACGTCTTTGCGGCCTTTCCCGCGCTGGTCTTCGACGACTTGATTGCCAGCGAGGCCTTGCACAAGAGCAGTTCCTTCGCCAAGGGCAGAACCATTGGAATAGTGATTGTTTTAATCGTTTCAGGCCTGGTCTCGGTTGCCGCCGGTGTCGTGGAAGACCAGCTGGATTCATTGATTGCTGACGACTTTGCTTTCGTTGCCTTGTCCAACTTGGTCATAACAGTTGCTTTCTCTTACACGCTATTGCTGACAGTGTTTTACTACAGGGACAGCACTGGGAAGTACGGAATCGTGGAAAAAACAGGCAGCGCCGCGAAGGCGAGGCCAAGAAAGCCAGAGGAGGCGCCAACGGAAAAACCCAAGAGAAGAAAGTGGGCTTACGCAAGGCAGTGAAGTCATTCCTGTTTTGGCCCTTGCCTGAGTTTTTTGGCTGCCTGCTTCATTGCCGTTATTTTCCTGCTTGCAGGCTCGAGTTTTCCCGACTTCCTTAGCTGTTCCTTTATTTTCGTGTTCAGGGCCGGAATGTATTCGCGTTCAAGCGCCGCCCTCGCCGAGGCCGCCTGCGCCTCCGTTGACTGGCTGCCGTTGAACAAGCGCTTCCAAACGCGGTACTTTCCCTGCAGCCTTTCCCTTTCCAATTGAGTGAACGGGTTTTCGCGAGTGAACTCTTTGAGCTCGCTTGAAAGGCTCAACGCAGAGTTCCTGTGCGTCTGGAGCGCGGCCGCGTAAGCCTTGGCTTTCCGTTTTCCCGTCAGCCACCCGCTTTTCTCGAGCCTGCCGGCAAGTAACTCGAGGGCGCGTGCCGCGGCCCTCCTGTGCCAACCCTGCCTTTGAGGCTTTGCCATGCCGACGTAACCTTGTTTAGACAAGCTCTTAAAACGCTTTACTACACTTACTCTGGAGCCTAGATTTTAAGGGTTTTTTTCGTATTTTGCGTTTGATTTAAGGGTGTCGTTTCAATGGAAAAGGCTGGAATGAAGGTCAACCGCTTGACTGACGTGCTGTGGGAGATTCCCGCGGTCGAGAAAAAAGGCGGGTTCAAAATGAACGTTCCTGCTCGCTTTTACGCGACCGAGAAACTTTTCAAAGAACTCGACGACGGTGCAGTCGAGCAAATAACAAACGTTGCCTGCCTTCCAGGCATTCAAGAATACGCGATTGCAATGCCCGACGCGCACTTCGGCTACGGAATGCCAGTTGGAGGAGTCGCGGTTTTCGACTTGAAGGAAGGCGTGATTTCCCCTGGTGGGATTGGCTTCGACATAAATTGTGGGATGAGGTTCATTCGTACTGAACTGAGCTTTGAGGACGTGAAGCCGAAAATCAAGGAACTGACTAATGAACTGTTCAGGCTAGTTCCGGCAGGTGTTTCCTGCAAGGGTTTGATTCGGTTCACTGAAAAAGAATTGCGCGAAGTCATGACTGAGGGCGCGAAGTGGTGCGTTGGCCAAGGCTATGGCTTCGAGAACGACTTCAGGAAAATAGAGTCCAGCGGCATGATTAGGAACGCAGACCCCTCAAAGGTCAGCAAGAAAGCCGTGACTCGCGGAGTTGGACAGCTTGGGACTCTTGGTTCGGGCAATCACTACTTGGAAGTTCAAGTCATTAACAAGGACAGCATCTTTGACTTGGAAACCGCAAAGGCGTTTGGAATGGAAAAAGAGGGGCAGATTGGAGTCATGGTGCACTGCGGCTCTCGCGGCTTCGGCCACCAAATATGCACGGACTACCTTGGCTCCTTTGACCAGGCCATGAAGAAGTACAGCATTACATTGCCGGACAGGCAGCTGGCGTGCGCGCCCTTCGAGAGCGAGGAAGGCCAGGACTATTTTAAGGCAATGGCGTGCGCTTCCAACTTCGCCTTCGCCAACCGTCAAATGATCACGCACCAAATACGCGAGGCCTTCAAGAAAGTCTTTCACCAGTCCCCGGAAAAGCTTGGCTTGGACGTGGTTTACGACGTGGGCCACAACACGGCCAAAATCGAGGAGTACAAGGTCCAAGGCAAGCGGAAAAAACTGATAGTGCACAGGAAGGGCGCTACTCGCGCCTTCGGCCCAGGCAACGACGACTTGCCGCCAGAGTACAGCAAAACAGGCCAGCCAGTCATAATCGGCGGGTCAATGGAAACGGGTTCGTACTTGCTGGCGGGCACGAAGGAGGCTGAAGAGGAAAGTTTTGGGAGCACGTGCCACGGCTCCGGTAGGACGATGTCGCGCGCGAAGGCAAAAAACCAAGTCAGAGGAGAGACCCTTCAAAGGGACATGGAGGAAAAAGGCATTTACGTCAAGGCGGCCTCAATGCCGGGCTTGGCCGAGGAAGCCGGGTTCGCGTACAAGGACTTGGAGCAAGTGGTCGACACTCTTGAAATTGCGGGCATCACGAAGCGCGTCGTGAAAATGAGTCCAATAGCCAATGTCAAAGGCGCCATGAATCCAACTTCCGCGCTCGTTCCTCTTCTAGTAGCGATAATATTTGGTTTGCTTTCTCAACTTTTGTAGCGTATTTGAGTGAAAGTTCTTTTAGAACTAAACCAACGCTTTTGCGATTTGATATTTCTAATGCGTAGTAGTCGTTATTGTAAACTAGTATTTTTCCTTTGTATTTTCTAGTTTCATCTTTTTTCCCAAATCTATGAATATAAGCATTAACTCCAAGTTTGGAAAGTTTAGACTGGATTGTCGTTAGCAGTTTTAAGTTTTCATTGTAAATTCTTATCACAAATTGAAAGTACTTGTAGCACTTTTTTATCATTACGCTTCCGTCCGTGTCGATTAAACCAGATAGAAAATGGTAAAATTCTGCATCGGTGTATGTTTCTAGAAAGGATTGTTCGTTTTTGCAATTACTTAGAAAGTCAAATGAATCAATGTCTAATTATACGGATACTTCAGTGTCATTGTTTTTGGGTTTTGCAACGCGTATGTTGCCATATTTTTCAAATGTTTTTTTAAACATTGAAACGAAGTCATCAACTGTGGTATGAGTTATAAGTAGCAGAGTGTACTTGGATTTTTTGACAAGGGTTATATCCCCAACTACTAAACCAGTCATATAAGCTTTTTCATTGCTATCGCCGCCAAACATTATTCGAGCGTGCTTTCTAGTGTTCTGAAACCTTTCCCGTTCACTGCGTAGCTTGACCCCACTTTCCTCTAAAATTTTACGAATAGTTCTTTTGCTTGAATTGAATTTTTTTGCCAACTGAATTGCTGAGATTTTGTTTTCAATGTAAAGCTTTGTAATTTCATTATTCGGCAAGTGTTTTCTACTTGACAGCTTTATTCCTTCTATCTTTGTTCTAAGGACAATACCTTGTCTTTTGAACGCTTTACCTATTGTCTGATAGCACACGCTTATTCCTAGGCTGGTTTTCAGCGCATCTTTTACTTCATTCAGCGAGTTGCCTCTAGCATACTGTAGTCGTGCAAAGTCGACTGTTTCAGGTGTGAGTTTTTTGTAAAACATTACTTGAGTTGCCTTTTCTGCTATTTAAGCACTTTGAGTGCAGGTTGCCTGTGGTTGTGCGTAGCGGTTTTCAGGCAGCCAGATTTAAAAACCTTGAATGCCTTTCATGTCACGGCCTTGATTGAAAATGTTGCATTCTTTTGCTCGTGCCTTCAGCGACCGCAGGAAAAAGCTGGCTTCAACGCTTCGTGAAAAGGTTTAAAGCATTAAAGCCTTTTTACGCCAATGGCCTTGCTTGAAAATGTCCTACTCCTCTTGCTAGGCTTCGCGGTGCTCCTAAAGGCAAGCGAGTACTCGGTGAAGGCGTTAGTCAGGGTCGCAGCCCACTTCAGGATAACAGAGTTCCTGGTCAGCTTTTTCGTCGTGGGATTCGCGTCCATTGTCCCGGAACTGTTCATTGGAGTCCGTTCGGCGCTGCACGGAGACTCGGCGCTTGGAATGGGAGTCATAATCGGCAGCAACGTGATTGACTTGACGCTTATTCTTGGAATTGTAGCGTTGGTGGGGAGGCGTGTTCCAATAAAGAGCAAGTTTGCCCGCAAGAACTACGGCTTCCTGGCAATGGCCACTTTGCCCTTTTTGATGGTCTTGGACGGCGTCATTTCAAGCTTTGACGGCGCGGTCTTGGTACTCGGCTACTCGGTTTACGCCTTCAGCTTGATGCGGGCCAGCTTTTCCCACACGACCCTGCTTTCAATGCCCAGCCAGGAAAAGCTAAGCGTACTGCGGCAGGCTGCGCTGGCCGTGGCTGCGATTGCCGCCTTGATGGTCAGCGCCGAATTGATTGTAAGCAACGCCTTGGCTATATCTGACCAACTTTCGCTTCCCTTGATTTTCACCGGGCTTTTCATTGTCGCGGCAGGCACGTGCCTTCCAGAGCTCTCGTTTTCTCTTAGGGCGTTGAAGGAAAAACACAAAGAACTAGCCATTGGAGATGTTATTGGAAACGTTGCCTTGGACAGCACTTTTTCCCTCGGCGTCGTGGCGCTCGTCATGCCCATAACGCCAGTATTTCACTTGGCTGTCATCAGTACGGTCTTCATGGCGTTTGCAGCGCTTCTTTCCTTTATCTTCATGAACGAGGGAAAGGAGTTGACGTGGCGCGAGGGGATTGGGTTGATTGCGTTGTACTTTGTCTTCGCCACAGTCGAGTTCTTGGTCAAGTGATTTTTCCGCGTTTCAGGGACGCGCGAATTGAATTAGTGAGCCTTCGGCAGGCAGTTCCGCGCGGGCAAGGCTTTTACTTTTTCTCCAACGGGTTGAACGCCTTCATTAAAAGCGAGTTGGAGACCACGCTGACCGAGCTGAGCGCCATTGCCGCGCCCGCAATTATCGGGTTTAACAGGAACCCAGTGAACGGGTAAAGGACGCCGGCTGCAATCGGGATTCCTATTATGTTGTAAATAAAGGCCCAGAACAGGTTTTGCTTTATTTTAGACATGGTGAACTTGCTTAGCTTGATTGCCTCTGCAACGTCTCGAATGTCGTCCTTCATCAGAACTATGTTTCCGGTTTCCATCGCAACATCGGTTCCAGACCCAACCGCTATTCCTATGTCGGCTTGGGCGAGGGCTGGCGCGTCGTTGACTCCGTCGCCGACCATTGCCACGACTTTTCCCTGCAGCTGGAGTTCTTTCACCTTGAAGGCCTTGTCCTGTGGCAAGACGTTTGCGAGAACCTTGTCTATTCCGGCCTGGCGAGCTATTGCCTTCGCTGTTGAC
>DATDTB010000092.1:0-8938 GCA_035291025.1 archaeon | reverse complement strand
CCTGCCTGGCACGTCATGCCGCCACTGCACGCGTTCCCGCAACTCCCGCAGTGGGAGTTGCTCGTGTTCGTGTTAGTTTCGCAACTCGTGGAAGTCGTGACGCAGTTCTTGAAAGGCGCGTTGCAAGAACAATTCACGGGGTTGCCGTAGCACTGCGACGGCTGCGCGCCACTGCACGCAGTGGGATACGTGCACGTCGAGTTAGAGCCGCAGTTATTGGTGCAGCTGCCGCACGTACTCCCAGAACTCAGGCTGTTTTCGCAGCCATCCAAGTAATTATTGTCGCAATTACCCCAACCAGTACTACAGGAACAGTTGCCTCCACTGCACGTCGTGTTAGTGCCGCAGCAGGCATTACCGCAGTTAGTCGAACCCGCGGGACAAGTACACGTACCACTAAGGCAAGTGCTTCCCACTGGGCAGACGTTGCCGCACGAACCGCAGTTGGAGTTGCTTGACTGCGTGTTCACGCACGTGCCGCCGCACTCGCTCTGGCCGGAAGGGCACGCGCAGACTCCTGACTGGCACGTCATGCCGCCAGTGCACGCCACTCCGCAGGAACCGCAGTTGGAGTTGTTGTTTTGCAGGTTCACGCACGAACCAAAACACGAAGCATAACCCGAATTGCACGCGCAGGCCCCGGAAACGCAGCTAGCGTTTGAACCGCACGAGTTCCCGCAACTCCCACAGTTTGAGTTGCTGGTTTGCGTGTTGGCCTCGCAGCCATTGCTTTGAAGCGCGTCACAGTTTTGGTACGGGGCATTGCACGTGCAGTAACCGCTCCCATAGCACTGGTTCGAGTTTCCACTGCACGAACTGGGGTAAACGCAGGAGCCGTTTGCGTTGCAGTTATTATTGCACGCGGTTCCCAGCGGACCACACGTGGAATTGCTTGAAGTGCTGGCCTCGCAGCCGTTTGAAGCCACACCATCGCAGTTAAGCCAGCCGGACTGGCAGGTAGTGCACTGGCCGTTGCTGCAACCAGGGCTCACTCTGTGAGCGCCGCACGTGGTGCCACACGTACCACAGTTGTTGGGGTCGCTTAACGTGTCAATGCATTGACCACTGCAAGAACTAGTTCCGGCAGGGCACGCGCACACGCCTGCCTGGCACGTTTTCCCGTTAGTGCACGCGTTACCGCAAGAACCGCAATTAGAGTTGTCCCACTGCGTGCTAACGCAGCCCTGCCCCTGGCAGTAAGACTGGCCCGCAGGGCAAGTGCACGTGCCTTGAGGAACGCACGTCCCTGAACAGTTCTCCTGGCCCGAACCGCAGCACGTCCCGGGCGAAACGCACTGCGTTCCGCAAAGCTCGTTGCCTGAAGGGCAAGTGCACACGCCGTTGCTGCAATACGTCTGCCCCGAACACGTGTTCCCGCAAGCGCCGCAGTTCTGCTGCTCGTTCACGAGGTCAGCGCACTGCCCCTGCAACGCGCAGTAAAACTCGCCTGGAGAGCACTGGCAGGTTCCGTTTTGACAGGATTGTTCGCCGGTGCACTGGACACCGCAAGCGCCGCAGTTGTAGTTATCATAAGTGGCATTTACACAGGCTTGGCCATAAAGCCCTTGGCAGTCAACGTATCCTGGCGGGCAACTGCAAACTCCTGCATTGCAGTACCGGCCGTAACCGCACGTTGTGCCACACGTACCGCAATTAGAATTGTTACTGGTGGTGTTGACGCATTGGCCGTTACATTCAATTTCCCCGGGACCGCAGGTAAGGCATTGGCCCTGCGGCACGCAGCCGCCTTCGTTGACGCAGTACTCGTAACCTGACGCGCAGCACAAGTTCTCGTTAGTGCACGAGCCGGTTTCCAGGCAGTAGTTCTGGCCAGCGGGGCAAACGCACTGCCCGCCCGAGCAAAACTGGCCGCCAACGCATTGGTTTCCACACGTCCCGCAGTTCAAGTTGTCATTGTAAGTGTCAACGCAAACTCCACTGCAGTCCGATGTCCCTGAAGGGCACAGGCAAGTGCAAATCGTGGTAGCGCACAAGTTGCTGCCGTTGTTGTTGTAGCTCGAGCAAAAATGGCCGCCGCCGCACGCGTTTGCCGCGTCGCACCCCGAACCGCATCCCACGTCGCAGTACCACGTGGTGTTCGACGGGCAGTAACCGAACCGCGGCGGGGAAAACGAGCACTCGGAGTTGTCGCAAAACGCTCCGGAACAAAAAGTGTGGGTCGTGATGTGCGACGCGCTCACCGCGTCCAAGGCCGCGGCAAGCAAGGCAAACAGGAAAAGCTTTTTCAGCATTGCACTTCAAACAACGCGCTTCGAGCTTTTAAACCTTTTCGGGAAAAAAAGCCCAAGGCGCTGGGCTCGCTTTGCGCTGCGTGTTTCTGGGTGAAAAAAGCGCATTGATTTAAACCCTTTTTCTCTCATTCTTGGCTGGTGGTGTTTTCATGAAAATCGTGCTAAAACTCGGCGGCAGCACGTTGTGCCCAAGCGAGCCCAACCACGAGTTCGCGAAAAAGCTGGCTGGCCTGCTGACGAAAAAGCAATGGAGGCACTCCTTTGCCATAGTCTGCGGCGGGGGAAGGACTGCGCGGGTTTACGCTGACGCCCTGCGCAAGACGGGAGCCACGGAGGCGCAGGCGGACATGGTCGGAATAGAGGCCGCGCGCTTGAACGCGCGCATGATCATCTCGGCATTGGGCGACGCGGCCTACGGGCACCCCGTGCGCGACTTGGACGACTTGGAGAGCGCGTTAGCCACCGGCAAGATTGCTGTGCTGGGTGGCTTCATGCCCGGGCAAACGACTGACGCGGTAGCAGTGGAAACGGCGGAAATGATGGACGCTGACTTGATAATCATCGGTAAGGACGTTGACTACGTTTACACTGACAACCCGAAGACGAACCCGAAGGCGAGGAAACTGGAAAGGCTAAAGCACGCAGAGCTATTGGAAATAGTGCGCAACGACGACCGGCGCGCGGGGAGCAGCGCGATAATGGACTTGGTTGGCGCAGTGTTCCTGCGGCGCTCCAAGATCAGGACCGCGTTCCTCCGGATTTCGGACTTGAAAAACTTCGAGGCGCTCCTTGAGGGTAAAAAGTTCAAGGGAACGATAGTAGAGTGACTCTTCAAATGCCGCGGCCCGCAAAGAAAGAGCTTGCAAGGCAAAGAGTTTCACTGGACTTAGGGCCTGGTTTTGGAGAAAAACTACTGGAAAGAGCGGAAAAAAGGCCTCACACGCGCTTTATCGGCATAGAGTTGCATGGCCCGCACGCGTTCAGGGCCGCGGACTGGGCTAGGGCGCGCAGGCTCTCAAACGTTTCACTCGCCAAGGGTCATTCAAGCCACCTACCTCTGCGCAACAACTCAGTCAGGGAAGTGACAGCTGAAAACTTCTTCGCTTCCAACAAGCCCCGGACTTGGAAAAATTTTCAGGACACCTTGGAAGAAGCACACAGGGTTCTGGTTCCCGGCGGCAGCCTCGTTGTACTACAAGCAGCTCGCAGCAGGCAAACAGAACTCTTAAAAAAATGCATTAAAGACTTCCAGGCAAGGGGAAAGTTTCACTTGAAGGAAGCTGAAGAAGTAATTACCCACCGCCGTTCCGGAAAACAGTTAAGGCTAGTTTTAACAAAGGAATGAAACCTAGTTATTTCATGGACGCCACAAACCTCTTGTACTTGAATGACTGTTACTTGCGCGAATGCGACGCCGTCGTGACGAACGCCTCAAGCGAGTACGTCGAGTTGGACCAGACCGTTTTCTACCCCACGGGCGGCGGGCAAGACCACGACACTGGCTTCCTAGTGAGGGGGGACGGGGAACGAGTGCGCGTCAAGGACGTGCAGAAAAAGGGGCCAATACTGCACTACTTGGAATTGGCTGCGGGGCAAAAGCCCTTCACTGCGGGCGAACGCGTTCACTGCGTGGTTGACTGGGAGCGCAGGCACAAGCACATGCGAATGCACACCGCACAGCACCTCGTGTCGTTCGTGGCAATGAAGCTGTGGGGGCTTTCCACTGCCGGCAACCAATTGCACGAAAACGAGAGCAGGATTGACTTCACGCCAGTAAAGTTCACTCCGGAAACCTTGAAGCAACTGGAGGACGAAAGCAACAAGCTCCTCGCCGAGGGCGCGCGCGTCAAGGTTTACGAAATGGACAAGGACGAAATGCTCAGGAAGACGGACCCGCGGAGGACGGACTTGTTGAAGCTGCCCGCGTCAGTGACGCGCGTGCGCGTCATTGAAATCGAGGGCCACGACTTGTGCCCGTGCGGCGGCACGCATGTTTCGAGCCTAGGCGAAGTAGGCCGCATCAGGATAACCGGGAAGGAAAACAAGGGCAGGGAACGCGAGAGGATAACTTACGAACTGGCGTGAATGGGTGCTGGGAAATGACTGCTGTGAAGCTTAAAACTACGGGCATTGAAGTGGGGATAGCTACTCGTGAAGAGTTCGAGGAAGCCGTCAAGAGGGACCCTCACTTGCGCGAGAGCCTGAAGGAGTTGGGCGAACTGGAAGGGAAGCGCTTGCGGGAAACAATACTCGTCGTGGCCCGCGACACTGCCAGCGGCAGGGTGGTTGGGCACGTTTCGCGGCCGCTTCCATTCTTTGGATTTTTCAGCAAGGCAAGGCTGCCGCCGGCGAACGTCTTCGTAGAAGAAGGCTATAGGAGGCGCGGTATAGGCCAATTGCTTTGGAGGACCGCAACAACGGGGGCCGTGGCGGCAATTGACGGCGTTTCCCGGGCGCGAAAGGTGAAAATTGACGCAATCGCCGGAACACCTGAGGGCAGGAAGTTACTGGAAGGCTTGGGCTTGAAGCCCAGCAAGGCAGCGTTCGCGTTCTTCCATTACGAGAAGACTGAAAAACTCCCCGAGCGCGGCAGGGAAAAAAGGGCATTGGAAAGGGAAGCGCTTTTCAGGGAAAGGCCTGAATTGGGGAAAATCGCGCGGGCTTTCCAGAAGGCCTTAATGGAAAGGCTGCCCAAGAGGCTGCAGAGAACGCGGCGCTGAAAAGCTCTCACATGAAGAGCATCTTGAGGTAAAACAAGGGGTCGTTGAATTCCTGCTTGGCTTCGGCCTTGACGAGGCTCATTGAAATGTAGTGCTGTAGGCGCTTGCTTTTCTCGGCCTTCCACATCAAGTAATTCAACAGCCACGGGTGGTTCAGGGTTTTCTGGAGCTTGTAGCTAATTTGGAGCTCGTGGCCAAGCAAGTTCTTCACTGTTTCCTCGTACTCCTTCAAGGTGTTCTTGGTGAAGTCGCCTGCAAGGAAAGCCTTCTCTATTACGCCTGCCGCGACTTCTGCGCTGACCATGGCGTTCCCGATTCCTTCGCCGGAAATTGGGTCAATCAATGCAGCCGAGTCGCCAACCAATAAGACTCCGTCGTCGTGCATTTTCCTGAACTTGGAGCCGACGGGCAGCGTCCAGCCCTTGAGCGTGCCTTGGATTAGCTTGGCGTCCTTGAAGCGTTCCTTGAACAAGGGGTTGTTCTTGATTATTTCAAACATTTTCTCGTCCAACTTGAAGTTCTTTTTCTGGAAGTCCGACATCACGAGTCCCAGCCCGACGTTTGCCTTTCCCCCCTCCAACGGGAATATCCAGAAATAGCCTGGCATTACTTCGGGGACGAAGTGGAGCTCGATGCGGTCCTTCATCCCGGTTACGCCTTCATAGTAGGAACGGATTGCGATGATGGTGTGCCTTGGGTCTAGGTCTAGGGCGCCTATTTTTTTTGCCACAAAGGAATGCGCGCCGTCGGCCCCGACAACTACCTTGGCCTTGAATGAAAGCGTTTCCTTGGCGTCAAGCCTTGCGCCTACAACTCCTGTGACCTGGTTTCCCTCCCGCAGCAAGTCCGTTACAGTGAAGCCTTCCATCACGGTCACGTTTTCCTGCTTTTTCGCGTTCTGGAACAAGATGTTGTCGTAAACCAGCCTGCGGCAGCAGTAACCGCCGTCAACGCCCGAGCCTTCAGGCACGGGCACGTCCAAGATGCGCCCGTTGGGCGCGGAAAACATTACCCCGGTCATCTTCGCCGAGGGGTTGGCCTCGATTTCCGGGATCAGCCCCAGCTTTTGGAGCTGCTTTGCCGTCTTGCCCGAGAGTCCGTCGCCGCAAGTCTTGTCCCTCGGGAACCTGGCCTTGTCCAGCAACAATACCTTGAAGCCCTTCCTTGAAAGCAACACGCTCGCAGTCGAGCCGCCGGGGCCGCCGCCAACGACTATGACGTCGTATTCCATTGACGGGTTAGGCGCTGCCTGCTGGCCTTGGCCTTGAATTCCTGATTCCTCGGTCATTTGAACACCACTCGCAAAAAAACTAGCTTCACTTCATCGAAGGGCTGCGCGCAATTCAACGGGGGGTAAAAAAAGCCAAGCCCGCGGCTCCCTTGCAGGGGAAAAGACAAGGCATTGCGCCCCAGTCAAGGGTTTTGCTTAACGGAAAACAAGTAACCACGTAAGCTTTTTAAAAGATTCATTCGCGCCGGAAGCCTTGCGCGCCAGGCCGGCGGCGAGGTTGCCCAAAGAAGGCGGGGGAGGCGATGGCTTTAATACTTTTCACTCCTTCCTCGTGAAATGAAGCTGGCCATCTTTTCGGACACGCACCTGGGCTTTTCGTGGGAAACAGAGAGAAGGGAGGACTCGTTTTTGCAGTGCCGCGAGGCATTCCAATTGGCGGCAAGCGAGGGGGCTGACTGCGTGTTATTGTGCGGGGACGTCTTCGACGAACGCACTCCCAGGCCAGAAGTGATGGAGCGGGCAATGGCCTTGTTTTCCGACGTCAAAAACTTGGAGTGGAAAAAGGACTGCGCCAAAGTCGTTTCAAAGGGCGGCAGGAACGCGAGGTTCACGGAAAACGGGAAGCCGCCGTTCCGCTTCCCCATAATAGCGATTCACGGCACGCACGAATACCGCACGAAGGAGTTCAAGAACCCCCTCGAAGTAGTCGAGGCGGCGGGCTTCATAGTGCACGTGCACGGCGAGAACGCGTTGCTGGAAAAAGACGGCGAAAAACTTTCCATTTTCGGCGTGGGCGGCATGCCTGACGCGTACGTCACCGCGGCGCTTTCGTCGTTGAAGGAACGCGGCAAGCTCAAGCCCGAGCCTGGCGCGTGCAATGTCTTTGCCTTGCACCAGACGTTCAAGGACTTCATTCCCGCTTACGACGACGAAAACGGGTTCGTTTCCCTTTCAGACTTGCCGGAAGGGTTTGACTTGTACGTCAACGGGCACTTTCACTGGGCGCAGGAAATCCCGTTCAGGGGCACGACGTTCTTGATGCCCGGCAGCACTGTGAGGACGCAGATGAAGAAGCTCGAAAGCGAAATCCCGAAACGCGTGTACTTCCTTGAAACCAAGTCCAAGCGCGTTTACTCGCGCGACCTTTCCACTCCGAGGCCTTTCTTTTACAAAGAACTCAACCCAAGCGGCGCCGAGCCAAGGCAGGTAGTGAAGGAAACGCGGGAGTTCATTGCCCAGTGCGTCGCGCAAAAGCTGCACAGGAAGCCGTTGATCCGCGTCAGAATAAGGGGGAGCCTGGCCAAGGGCTTCAAGGCGCAAGACGTTGAACTGGGAGGCGTGGAAGGCGAGTTCAAGGAAAAAGCAATCCTTTCACTGAGCAAGGAACTGGCCTCGGAGTCCTTGCGCGAGAAAATACTCAACTTAAGGGAACTGCACAAGAGCAAGCCCTCCGTCGAAGAACTCGGCATGCAGCTGCTCATGGAAGAGTTGAAGGCGGCTGGCTTCGACGAAAAACGCGACTTGCCGGGGAACTTGGACGTTGAGTCCTTGTTCAAGCTGCTTTCCGAAAGCGACTCCGAGGAAGCGTGGAGGCTGCTTCACGAAAAAATCCTCGAGAAAAAAATGCAGTGACTGAACGCTTATGGAAACAGGAAAGGCAGGCGAAAAAGAGGCGGCGCCGAAGGTGATAATAGGGGTGGAAGAGCTCCCCCTGGGAATAGTCCACGTCAAGTTTTCCTCGCAGGAAGCGCTGGCGAAGACGTTCCTGCGGTTCGAGGAACACTTCGAGTCCCCGCACTTCCGCGGCAAGGTCTTCACTTTCGACGAATTCAAGGCGTGGTACGCGGCGCGGCGCGGCGTCTTCGACTACTACGAGGAATGGGACGGCTTCAACATCCCCTCCAAGGCCTTGAAGGACTTTTACGAAGGCAAGTTCAACCCATTGAGCGCCGAGGAAAAAGAGTTCCTGGAACTGTTCAAGGACCGCAGGGAAAAGTTTTACATAATTGGAACAGTTGGAGACGACTCTACTGACACATTCAAGCACGAAGCGGCCCACGCCCTGTTTTACCTGGACAAGCAATACCGAAGGGAAGTCCTGAAAGTAATGGCAAAGCTGCGCTCAAAGGAATTAAACGAGCACTTATTGAACGAGCTCAGCTACCACCGCGCAGTCCTCGAAGACGAAAGGCACGCGTACCTGCTGGCCGAACTGGGTTACCTGGAAAGCGAGGGCTTCGACGTCTCGAAATTCAGGGAAGTCCACGAAAAGCTCTCGGACTTGTACAACAAGTTCTCGCCATTCCAGCACCACGCCAAGGGGCGCTAGTACAAGTAGCCCCACGTCATGAGCTTTTCAATGTCCTCAGTGCACCTAGAGCCGATGTCCGTGCGGTAAAACATGTTTGGAATGAGTATGTTGTTGACGCGGTTATATACAAGTCTCCTGGCGTCCTCCACGGTTGAACCGGAGCCAGTCACGACCAACGCATAGCCAATAGTCCCGGCAAGCACCCAGTCGCCTTCAAAGAGTTTCACGTCACCCAAGTGAACTCCTTCACTCATTTCCTTCTTGAACAAGACTATAGCTCCCTCGGAGTACTTCTTGAAGTCCTTGTAGTCGTCGTAGGGGAACGGCGGCACCGCGATCACCACGCCGACCTGAAACCCCCGCTTTGTCTTCAGTTCCGGCTTTTCGCCCGCGGCAAGCTTGTGGTAAAAATCGCCCACGGGGC
>DATDTB010000091.1:0-5884 GCA_035291025.1 archaeon | reverse complement strand
GGCTTTCAGCGACGCCCGGGCTTACGCGGACAAGGCCCGCTCAAAGGCGAGCGAGCCGCTTGTGTCAGAGTTAGTTGAACGGGAGTCGGCGAAAAGGCTTGAGGAGTTGAAAAAATCACTCAACGAATCCATTGGCGTTTTCGGGGACCAAAAACTAGGGGAAAAGGTTTCAAGCCTGCAGCGCGCCCTCCTTGTCCCCCCTCGAGCTTTCAAGACCGACTACAAGCCACCAATTGACGACGGCTTGGTTGAGTCCCTTAAGTCTTTCATTTCTCCTTTGAGCCAGTCCAACGCCGGAGTGCTGGCGTCAGCGGGTTCTGGGTTGGAGTCAAGCAGCCTTTCTGCCCTGCGTTACTTGGCTGAAAACAGCTTCGAGCTGCCCCCGAAGCCAGTTGAAATCCAGCGAAAAACAGCGCTGGTTGACGAGGCGTTGTCAAAGTTGAGGGAAGACGCGGTTGAGGGCTTGAAACGTGCCAGCATTTCACTAAAACTAAACCAAGCCTCCGGTTCTGGCGAAGTAGTTTCGCAGCAGCTGGAACTAATCGGCAAGGCCAAGGCAGCCTTTGACGACGAGAGGTACTCGGAGGCGGTGCTTTACGCAAACGAGGCCGCCGCCGCAACTGCAGCCCTGACCAGTCCGTCAACTCAAGCGCTTGCCTTGGTTTCACCTTCAGCCTTCGACTTCAAGACGTCCTTGCTTGTGGCAATTCCCTTCTTGGTGATTTTAGGCGTTGGGCTGGTGAAACTGAAAAAGAAGCCGGAGGAAAAACCCAACTACTTGAGCAACAGGCGCCGCCTCCTGCGCAGCAATTGACTCACTTTCTAGTCCTACCCTGGCGTTGCCAGTCGCGCACGATCATTTGCGACATAATTTTAACGTCCGGCGCCCCCCCTTTTACCAGCTTTTTCCTTTTCACCGCGATTTCCTCAATGACCTTTTCCGGGTCGCCCGAGGCATTTTCAATTCCGTACTCTTCCTTTATCCACTTCGTGTTGTGGTTTTCCTGCAAGTACTTAATTAGCTTGGCCGCCGCCGTTTCAGGGTCTCTCAAGTCTTCAGGGTTCAACCCGCCGCTTACCAGGAGCGCGCCCCGCTGCGTCCTGCCAAACACTCCTGGAGTGTCCAGCAGCAGTATGTTGTTCGCTATCCTAATCCACTGCTTTCCAACAGTTGTCCCTGCAACCGGCCCCACCCTCGCAGCCTTCCTCAAGCCCAGCCTGTTCACCAAGCTTGACTTTCCAGTGTTGGGCATTCCAATGACACCCACTTTTAAGTCCCTCCCTGACTCCTTGGCGTGCTTGAACAGCAAGCTCTTCAGGCTAGAAAGCCCAGTGAACTCCTTGCAGGAAGTGAAAACCGCCTCGCGGCCCTTGGCCTTCAGTTCCAAGACCAGCTTTTTCAGCGCCTCCTTTTCCTTGACCAAGTCTGACTTGTTCATTACAACTATTACTTTTTTCCCGAAGCCTTGAATCCTGCCCTCTAGTTCCTCGCTGCGGGTTTGCTTTGGAAACCGTGCGTCAGTTACCTCTAAAACAACGTCGCTTGCCCTGACAACGCCTTCAACTATTTGAGCGAACAACTCGCGCCTTTCCAGCCGCCCCCTTCCCTTCACACCCATCACTCACAGCAGCTTTAGCTTTCCAGTCAACTCGTTTAATTCACTTTCAGGGGCTGGCCCGATGCCCACGCAGGTTTTAGTGCCGGGCTCTACTTGGGTGTGGCCCGCGTCTGAAATGAGCGCTGCCGGGAAGCGTTTTTTGGCTTTCTCAAACAATTCCAATAACTCGCGCTCGCTTTCAACTCTAACAACGACTTTTTGCGTGCCCTGCGCTTCCCAGGACTTCACCCACTCGGGCTTGTCCCGCTCGGCCTTCCTGAACGCTTCCAGTGAGGCGTGAGAGCACTGCGCCGCAGTCTTCCCCTTCCCCATTTTCAAGTCGGACCTGACGACTATTACTTGCTTGAATTCCATTGCAAAAACCCCGCACTGCCTTGCTTGAATGAACTAAGGCGTTTGGCTTTAAGCCTATCGAGCGAGAAATCCCACTGCTTTGAGCTGTGGGGTGAATCGGGGTTCTATTTCTATTTGAACGAGTTGCGTTAAGCAACTTATTCAAGTCCAGTGTTGAGTCCGTTGCCGGTGCGTGCCTTAGCGTGCTGGTTTTAGAGGGCACTGGCAACCCGCACCATTGCGGGTTTATATGCCTTGAAAGCGCAGTCTTTGTGGACGTGAGGGAGTGCTTCGTGTTTTCAAGTTCCGCTTGTATCCTGGCAAGAGGCAGTTGTTGGAGTTGGATGGCCAGCGTTTCCTGGCCAAGCAGTTGTGGAACGAGTTGCTTGCAGCCGGCAAGCAGCACTACAAGGACTTCGGGTTTTTCTTGTCAAGGAATGCAATGCAGTTAATGTGCAAGAATTATGGATTGTTTTCCCAGACGCAGCAGGCAGTGGTTCACAACCTTGAACGTGCAGTGAGGCGTTTTTGCAAGTTGAAAAAGCAAGGCAAGCGCGTTGGTTTTCCAAGGTTCAAGTCCGTTGACAGAGTGAAGTCGTTGCATTACCCGCAGTCCGGGTTCAGGCTCGAGGGCAAGAAGTTGCGCGTTAACCCTTTTGGCTTGATTTCAGTCAAGCGCCACCGCGTGATTGAAGGCAAAGTAAAGACTCTCACTCTCAAAAGAGAGCCTAGTGGTAAGTGGTTTGCTTGTTTTGTCGTGGACGTGCCTGAAAAGCCAGTCCCAGTTCACGGTGGTCCAATGGTTGGAGTTGACTTGGGCTTGGAAAAGTTCGCCACTTTATCGAATGGCTTGGTTGTGGGAAACCCGAGGCACTTGAGGAAGCGCGAGGAAAAACTAGTTTTAGAGCAACGCAGGCTGTCTAGGAAAAAACGCGGTTCTAGTAATCGTGGAAGGCAAAGACTGCGCGTGGCGCAGGTTCACGAGCGAGTTGTTAACGCAAGGAAGGACTTCTTGCACAAGGCTTCGCGTTGGCTTGTTAATTCTTTTTCATTTATTGCATTGGAGGACTTGCGCGTCGCCAACATGTTGCAGAATCCGCGGTTGTCTAAGTCGATTAGTGACGTTTCTTGGAGTTCGTTCGTGAACATGTTGGGCTACAAGGCTGAAAGCGCTGGTAGTCGAGTAGTGTTCGTGGACGCCAGGAACTCAACGCAGCAGTGTTCTAGTTGCGGTTTAATGGTGCCGAAAGCACTCAGTGAAAGGGTTCACGAGTGCTCTTGTGGCTTGGTTTTGGACCGTGACTTGAATGCTGCGAAGAACATACTCATTAGAGCTACCCCTGGAATGGGGGGAAGTCAAGCTCTCCGAGACGACTCAAGTGGAGTTGTCCGTGAAGAGAGAAGCCCGCGACTTTGAGTCGTGGGTAATTCACAACTCTTCACCGGCAAACCGCACTGCTAGCTCTTTTTAAAAGAATTCAAGGGTTTTCGTTTTCAATGAACTTCATTGAAGAACTCGCGCACAGGATTGACTCAAGCGAGTCCCAAAAAGCCTTGCTTGCCTCGCTGTTGTCCGAGCTCAGGCACTCGGCGCTGCCCAGCTCCCTTGACTCGAGCCTTTCCGTGAGTGTTGAAAGAAGCCCGCCAAATGGTGTTTTCGCGGCAGTCGACGGCGGCCTTTTGGCTAAGTCGTTTCACGGCGCTGACCTTGTTTTGGCGCGCGCGGTATGCGTTGCCTTTTCCTACAAGGAAGGCAGGCTGGAAGGCGTTCAATACTCCCCAAGCCAGCACGTCCTGCCCTCGGTTCACTGCTCTCCAAGCGCGCTTGAACGCGACGAGTCAAACGCGTTCGCGTCAATTTGCAGGATAAAGACAGAGCTGGCGGCAGCAATTACAGGGCTGCGCGAATTCGAGCCAGGTTACTTGCTAATGGATGGGTCTTTGTTGCCGCAGAACGCCGACAAGCCGCGCGGTGACTCGCTCAAAAAAGACTTCGAGGAATTGCTTGCATTGTACCAAAAACTTTTCACGCTTTGCGCGCGGAAAAACACCACGCTTATTGGAGTGGTTGAGGATTCCCGGGCGAACCGCTTGATGTACGTGCTGAAAAACGAGTTAATGCCCTTGGACGCGCGCCTTTCCAGGTTCAGCGGGGTCTTCTCGGACTCCTTTGACTCGCATTTCCTGCACTACTTCCTGGCGCCCGGCCAGCGTTCTTTCGCGTTCAAGTACTCTCAAAACCCGCAAGAGCACGCCGTGTTGAAGGATTTAATGGGGTTCGGCGCTGAAAGCGTTTACGTGACTTACTTGAAGTCAGTCGAGTTCGACAGGCCTACTCGCTTGGAGTTCTTGGTTCCCGAAGGCGGAAGAGTTTCAAGCGCCGCGGGCAAGGCAGCCAGTGCAGTGCTTTCCGTGTCGTCCTTCCACAGGGAGTACGCGTTTCCCACGCCCTTGATTGAGGCAGACCTTAGGGCGAAGCTCGAACAGCGGGAAATGGAGTTCGTTTATTCTCGAGTCTTTGACAAGCTGAAAAACAAGGCGGCGTTGATGACCTTGAGGCGGGAGCAAAGGCCGTTTGCCTAAAGTTTGGTGGTTTTGTTGGTTGGGAGAAAGCTTGGAGTGGTTATCAGCACGGTTGACACTCCGAACACTCAAAAGTTCTTGTTCGTGGTAAGCGACGGAGAACTGGACAAGGGCGCTTTCGTGGAAGCGCGCAGCGAGGACGGCTCGCTCATTGGAATGATCACGAGCCTCGTGAAAGCCAACAGGTACTTTGAGCGCGCTGACTCCGTTAAGTCGTTCGAGAAGTCCGGCGCCTCCATCGCGGAACAACTGCCTGCCGGGGAGTGGGAGTACTTGGTCGCCGAAGTCAAAGCGCTTTCAGTGCACGGAAAAGGACTGCAAAAGCGCCCTTCAAAGCCAGTATCGCCTGGAACCGAGGTTTTCCTGGCAGGCGAGCAATCCCTGCGCAGGCTGTTGGGTTTTGACTTTGACAACGGGCTGAAGCTAGGGGAACTGGAACACCACGCGCTGCCGGTTTCGCTTAGCCTGGACAAGCTTCTCCGGAAGCACTTGGCCATTTTGTCCATTTCAGGCGGCGGAAAAAGCTACGCCGCCTCATGCCTCCTCGAAGAACTGCTGGACCGGCCGCCGGAAAAGGGAAGGGTTGCGGTTGTGTTGTTGGACGTGCACGGCGAGTACACGTCGCTGGCGCAGCCTCCAACGTCTCCGGAGTTCAAGGATTACTCGAGGAGCGTCCGAGTTGTGGACGCGGGAGACGTGCGCATCGGGGTTTCCCACTTGTCCCCATCCATGCTGGAAGCTTTTGCTTCAGGCGTTTCAAGGCCGCAAAGCCGCGCCTTGTACAAGGTTATTTCCTCCCTCAGGAAGGCTGACTCGCTGGCGCCATTTGACTTGGAAAAAGTAAGACTGGAAGTGGAGGCAAGCGAGTCAGTCAAGGAAGGCACCAAGGGCGTCCTTCTTTCCATGCTCGACCAGCTTGACTCGCTTGGCTTGTTTTCTTCAACTGACGCGCCGTCAGTGAGGGAACTTGCGGTTCCCGGTAGGCTTTCAATAATTGACTTTTCCAAAACCGTTGACTTGCGCAAAAAACGCTTCATTGTAGCGCACGTCGCCCGGGCCTTGTTCGAAGAGCGCCGGAAGGGTAGGATTCCGCCGTTTCTCTTGGTTGTGGAAGAAGCGCACCAGTTCGCCCCAGAACGGGTTGCTGGGGAAATGTCAGTTGCAAAGCAAGTCCTTGAAAACATCGCCCGCGAGGGAAGGAAGTTCGGGGCGTGCCTTTGCCTCATAACCCAGCGCCCCGTGCAGTTGGCGACAACAGTGCTGTCGCAGTGCAACACCAACCTGATACTCAGGGTGACAAATCCTTACGACTTGAAGCACATTGGCGAGTCCTGCGAGGGGCTTGACTC
>DATDTB010000090.1:0-8716 GCA_035291025.1 archaeon | reverse complement strand
TACTGAAAAACCCGTTAAACATTGCTTTTAACCAGTGGAAAAAGCGCAAGTATATAAATATGTTTGCAGCATAGTTTACGCTAATGGTCTCGCAGGATGGCGAAAACCGCCCAGTGCTAGGCGCTAGCACCAAGGATGCCGGCAGTGACTCGGGCGTAGAGGAAGACGTTTCGTTCAACGTTGAAGGCCCCGTGACGCACGACCACTTGGTTGACTTGATTGAGAGCCCCGCGTGGAAGGTCTTGCTTTTCCAAATAGTTGACGCGGAAAGACTCGACCCCTGGGACATTGACATTGTGAAGCTGTCTGATTCCTACTTGAAGAAAATAAACGCAATGAACGAGTTCAGCTTCCACTTGCCCGCAAACGCCATACTTGCCGCGTCAATATTTCTGGCCTTCAAGTCCCGCAAAGTGAACCTGAGCCTGCTTTTGCCGCAGGCCCAGGACGAGCTGGCCGGGTTCATTGAGTCTGACTTGCTGGACTTGGCCATGGGCGCCGACCCCTCAGTCGTGTTGGAGCCCGAGATAACCGCGCCGTTGAAGCGCGTGCCCCAAAACCGCGTCACCCTGGAAGAGTTGGTGAACGCGGTGCAGCTGATAATGGACAGGAAAAAAATCCAGAAGCCAAAGCTTGACCAGGCGCAGCACGTCGAAAGCCTTTTCTCGAACCTGCGGGTGAGCGGCATTGACATCAACCAGCAGATTTCAAGGACGTATTCAAACATTTCATCCCTGGCCGACTCGCAGGGCTTGGTTCGCTTTTCGGAGTTAGTGAAGCCGGACATCGAGCTGGCGAAAAGGAAGGGCGCCAACGGGGACAGCGAACGCGTTGGAATACTCATGAACTTCCTGCCCGTCCTGCACTTGATGGTGCAGCAAAAAGTCAAGGTCTGGCAGGACGTGTTCTTTGGCGAGATATTTATTCAAGTCGGAAAAGAAGGACAAGCCACCGCTGCCCAGGAAGGGGGCCCTGGCCTAAACATCTCGGGCGCTGGATAGCCTTTTCACCCTTTTCCCGCATTACTGTCTGCAAGTGAGTGTTTTCAAATGACTGAAGTGTCAATGCTTGAAGCGGCGCTGTTTCTCTCGGGCAAGCCAGTTGCCTTGACTTCCTTGGCGGAAATGCTGGGATTGCAGGACGTGAAAAAAGTCGAGGAAGGCTTGAACGAGTTAGTGAGGCAGTATTCCTCCCGCGAGTCCGGCTTGGAGGTCGTGAGGCTTGGCGACAAGTTCAAGATACAAATCAAGAAGGAGTACTCGGAAAAGCTGAAACTGCAGGGCTTTGGGACTGTCGCGACTGACTTGTCCAAGGCCGAGCTGAAGACTCTGGCGTTCATTGTGTACAAGCAGCCCGTCAAGCAGAGCACGATAGTCAGGAACCGAGGCTCGGGCGCCTACGAGCACGTCCACAAGCTAAGGGACTTGAACTTCGTGAAAGCCGCCCGGGAGCGGAACACGTTCATTCTTTCACCCGGGCCCGCGTTCCAGGACTACTTTGGAGAGGACGCGATTACGTTGAAGAAAAAGGTCTTGCCGAACCCGTTGCAGCCCCCCGCCCCGCCACTGCAGCCCGAACTCGTTCAAGCGCCGCAGGCAAGCCTTACCAGCGTTGGAAAGATATTAGAGGAAGAACTGGAGGAAGTGGCGGTAGAGGAAAAGTCAAGCGCGCCCGAAGGCGGCGCCACTCAATAATTCACTCTTTTTTCGCGCCTTTTAGCCTGTTGAGCGTCAAGTGGCTAGGCCTGCCCGAGCCAGAACCAGTGGACTTGGAAGAGTAAGAACTGGCCTTTCCCAAGAGCCTTGAAAGCGCTTTCCGGTCCTCGTTTGCGCCGCCTGAAGGGGTCCTGTGGGAAGCGCTCACGTTACCAGCAGCTGTTTCCTCGCGTTCCCTTTCCACCGCCGCCCCGCCTTCTCTTTGCCTTTCAACGAATTTGTCCTCTGCCAATGTCGTTATCTCGTCAGGCCTCACCAGCGACTTCTTGTCCATCCAGTTCCTAGTGCTCGCCTTTTGCTTTTCTTCCTGGTTCCCGAACCCGAGCGCTTCGCGTATTCTCCTAAACATTTCCAACCACCCTCCCCCCGCCTTTCCTGAAAGGGCGCGGGTTTTTCCCCCTAAAATTCAATTCTTTCCCCGACTGCTGGGACGATGCAGTCAATTCCCAGCGCCGATTCCTTTATTTTTTTCTCGAACTCCAAGGCGTCGGCGCGTATTTGGCTGAACGTGTTGTAGTGAATGGGCACCGCGTACTGCGGCTTTAACTCCTTCGCGGCGTGCACGGCATCCAGTACGTTCATGGTGAAGGTCCCGCCAATGGGCAGGAACGCTATGTCTGCCTTGATGTGGCGCATTTCGTTAAAGAAGTGAGTGTCGCCGGCAAAGTAAACGCTTGCCGCCCCGCCTCCAACGCCCCCGGAAACAACGAAGCCGACAGGGCTTTCGCTTGCATGGCTTGCCTGCACGACTTGCACGTTCAAGTTCGCGACCTTCAGTGACTGGCCGACCGAGACTACTCTCAATAGGTTGGCCGGAAGCAGGGCCTTGAGCTCCCTCGCGCACGCTTCAGTGGTGTAAACAGTGGCATTGTTCCTCTTTGCAATTCCAACAAGGCTTTCCTTGTCCAAGTGGTCAAAGTGTTCGTGGCTAACGAAAACGTAGTTCACGCTGTTGAAGTCCGAAACCTTAAAGGTTGACTTCACCACGCGTTCGAGTTTCGTCTCCGAGTTCTTCAGGAACGGGTCAAACAACACGGTCGTGTCGTCTATTTGCACTTCAACCATTGAATGCCCGAACCACTTGAAGTAGTTAGCCATAGCCTCACGTTTTTTTGGACCCCCTATAATGAGTGAACCAAAGTTTTTATACTCTTGTCCCCAAGCTAGTCTAATGAAGCCCTTTAACGCGCTGGCCTTTTTGCTTGCAGTGGCTTCCCTTACGGCAATGGCAGGCGCTTCCGTTCTCACCTTTACCCAAATAGCCGTGGAAGTCCAGGAAAGCGGCGACGCGTCAGTCACCGAGACGTTCACTTTCTCGTTCGTTTCGCCTTTCGAGAAAAACGAGTTCGTGAAGTCCCTGGCGCAGTACGGAATAGACTCTGAAGCGTGGCAGGGTTACCATGCAAACATTAAGCCCCACGTCGGCTTTCCAGCCATTGACGACTCCATCACTAACAAGCGCTTGAGCGCCAAGGCCGTTGAAGCCGTCGGACCCGGAGTGGTTGAACACGGCGTCGTGGAACTAAAGTACGACGTTGAGTCCTTTGCCTCCCAGCTTTCCTCCGGACAGATAGGGGAAACCGAGTGGGAGCTCACGCCGAACGTTTTCAACTTCCCAGTGGAAAAGGGCTTGGTGAAACTGGAGGCGGACGAGCAAATACTCGTGCTGGCGCCGAGGCGCAGCGAGTTCTTTGACGTAAACCCGCCCGCAGAGGTAAAGGGCACGCAGCTCACGTGGAAGGGCGAGTTCAGCACGAATTCCTGGACAATGAAGTACAAGCTGCGCCGCCTTCCAGTTCCCAGCTACCTGTTCAACTTGCAGCTCCCTGCCTTGGACAACACCGCAAAGGTCGCGTTGACTCTTGCTCTGTTAGTTGTTGGGACAGCCTTGTTTTACAACCGCGACTACTTAAAGCCCAGAATCCGCGACTACTTGATAACGCATAGCTCCGCAAAGCGCCCCGTGTTCGACAAGCGCCCCGAAGACGTGCGCTTGGAGTGACTTTTTTCAGCGCTTTTTGCGCGGCCCCTGTTTTCGTTTCCCGTGCTGCAAGGGCCTTTTTTCCCGCACCAACATGTAAGCAGAACACTTCGGGCACTCCTTCAAGGCGTGGTCGCTTTCGTACCCGCACATTGTGCACTTCAAAACGATCTTGCGTTGTTCCCTTATTCCCTTTGCTGAAACGCCCTTCCACTTCACCTTAAGCGAGTTCGCGGCGTTCTGCAGCGAGTAATCATCCGTGTAAAGCTCGGGGTGCAATCCTTCTTCCCTTAACTGGATGCACAACGCCAATAGCTGTAAGTCCGTTCCGGACAGCTTGGCCACGTCCCCGGTTTTCCTGGCGCCCTCCAAGGCCTTTGCGAAAAACGCCTCGGACGCCTGCCTCAACGCCACGCTGTTTTGCCGCAGCACGATGTCAGCCTTCATTCGGGAAAGGTCGTCCTTTAACTCCATTAAAACGCTTGGAGTGGAAAACGCCTCGGCGTTTTTAGGCAGCCCCAAGTCGAGCGCGCCGGAGTTGATGAAGCACGCGGAATCCAGCACCACGCTCTTTTTCGCTCCCTTCACGGCTTTCTTGCCCGGGCTCTTTTGAGCCGCCTTCGCCTTCTTCAAGCAAACACCAATCCCAGCCGTTTTTCCTTTCACGGCGAGCCTTTTCCCTCAATTGCCCGCCAAACCCAACCCAGGCAAATAACTAGTTAAAAACGCGCCCCGGGCGTGCAGCGCTTGGAGTCAAAGTGCCTGAACACCTTTTTATTCGTTTTCCACGTTGTTAGAGTCAACTATTTTTGCAGCTGAAACTGGTAACATGGCCGGAGCAAAAGACATTGCGGGAACTCTTGACAACTCGGAGCGCTTGATCGTCAAGTTCTTGGCGAAAAACCACAAGAAGGGCTATTCGCCTGAAGAGATTGCCAAGGCGTTAAAGCTTGACGTGGACCGAGTCAGGCACGACTGCGCCAGGCTCTCGGACCGCGGGCTGGTCAGCATTTCCTCTAAGCAGTTAAAATTTTACTCCCTTGGAGAAGAAGGGAAGAAGGCAGTGAGTGACGGGCTGCCGGAAGAGTTGCTGGTCGACAAACTCAGGCGCAGCCGGAAAAAGTTGAGCGTAAGCGGGCTTTCAGACTTTGAAAAACGCGTTTCACTTGGTTGGGCGAAAAAGAATGGCTGGGTTGAAATAACTCCTGAGAAAACCCTTTCACTTTCCATTAACAGCAAGGAGCTGGGTGGAAAGTTGTTGGAAGTTAAGAAATTCCTGAAAACCCTTTCAAAGGGCGAAAAAGAAGCATCCAGCCTGGACAGGGAAGAGTTGGCGGAGGCGTTGAAGGCGCGCGGTTCCTTTCTTTCCGTTCGCCAGTCCTTGGAGCAAAAGGTTTCAGTTACAGGGCTGGGGAAAGAGCTTGGGAGGCTAGAGCTTGAACTCCGGAAAGAGGCAACGTCCTTGACTCCGGAGTTATTGAAGGGCGGGAAGTGGAAAGGCGTTTCTTTCAGGAAGTACAACTTGACCGCGCCCACTGAACGCGTGTGGCCTGGCCGAGAGCACCCCAACCGCGTTATAATGCGGAAAATCAGGAACATTTTCATCGAAATGGGGTTCCAGGAAATGACCGGGCCGTGGGTTGAAACCGCTTTTTGGAACATGGACGCAATGTTCATTCCGCAAGACCATCCTGCGCGCGAGGTGCAGGACACTTTTTACCTGGAAGGCAAGGGGGAACTGCCTTCAAATGAGTTAGTGGAAAAAGTCAAGGACGCGCAGGAAAACGGCGCGCAAACCGGTTCGAAGGGCTACGGCGGCGCGTGGGACCCTGGCATGGCCGCGCGCCTCCTGCTCAGGACCCACACGACTGCAACAACGTTTAGGACGCTCGGGAAAGGCGTTTCCATTCCCTCGAAGCATTTCTGCATTGGCCGCATTTTCAGGAACGAGGCGCTGGATGCCACGCACTTGCCGGAGTTTTACCAAGTGGAAGGATTCGTGGTGGACAAGGGCTTGAACTTGGGCCACTTGTTTGGCTTCCTTAGGGAGTTTTACAGGAAAATGGGCTTCAAAAAACTAAGGTTCAAGCCCACGTACAACCCTTACACCGAGCCCTCGGCCGAGGTTTACGGGTACAACGAGACCTTGGGGAAGTGGGTCGAGGTCGGGAACTCTGGAATCTTTCGGCCTGAAGCGCTTGCGCCCTTCAATATTCCTGAAGGCGTGAGGATAGTCGCGTGGGGCTTGGGCATTGAGAGGATGAGCATGGACTTGTACAAGCGCAAGGACATTAGAGACATTCTTGGAGCGGAAGGGGACTTGGACTGGCTGCGTTCGTACGAGCTCCCGTTCCATGACTAGGTTTTGGTGTTGAGTAAATGGTATTGCTTGAGACGAGTTTGTCAATGCTTTCCCGGCAAGTAGGGAAACAGCTCTCCGTTGAAGAGTTAAGCGAGGCCTTGTTCCAGTTCGGCATGGAGCTTGACTCGTTCGAGGGCGACTCGGTCCGCGTGGAAATAACGCCGGACAGGCCGGACATGCTTTCCACTCAAGGGCTTGCCAGGGCGTTGAAGGGCTACTTGGGAAGTGAACTGGGTTTGCCCGAGTACCACGTTGAAAACTCCGAAATAGAAGTCGTTGTTGACGCAAGCGTTGAAGGAGTAAGGCCGAAGACTGTTGCCGCGGTCGTGAGGAACCTGGAACTTGACAGCGAGAAAATCCGTGAAATCATTTGGGTGCAGGAAAAGCTCCACAACACTTTCGCGCGCGGCCGGAAGAAGGCGGCTCTTGGGATTTACCCCCTGGAAAGGATAACGCCGCCCATTCGCTACACCGCCAGGGACCCCTCAAAGGTGAAGTTCGTGCCGTTGGAGGCAACGCAGGAAATGACGGGCTGGGACGTGCTGGAAAAGCACCCGACCGGCAAGGCGTTCAAGCACTTGCTTGAAGGGCACTCGGCTTTCCCGTTCTTCATTGACTCGAAAAACCAAGTCCTTTCAATGCCCCCCATTGTCAACTCGCACAACATCGGCAAAGTCACCGAGTCAACGAGGGACGTTTTCATCGAGGTTTCTGGCCACGACTTGAAGGCCTTGAAGCAATTGCTCAACATCATTGTAACGATGTTTTTCGACATGGGCGGCCAGGTATGCAACGTCAAAATGGTTTACCCCAGTGAATCGTTTTACTCGCCTCACCTGAAGCCTGAAAAGTTCGTATTGCCCACGAGGCTAGTCAACGACGTCCTCGGCGCAAAGCTAACGTTTGAGGAAGTCGCGTTTTACTTGAAGAAAATGCGCCACGGCGTGATTTCCGCGAGCGAGAAGGAAGTAGAGGTATTGGTTCCCGCGTACCGAGTTGACGTGCTCCACAACGTGGACTTAGTGGACGACGTGGGCAGGGCGCTCGGCTTTGACAAGATCGCCCCGGCGCTTCCAAGTACTCCGACGACTGCCGCGGTGCTGCGCGAAAGCGTGCTGACTGCGAGGCGCTTGAGGGATTACTTGAAGGGCTTCAAGTTCCAGGACGTCTTCACGCTGGCCCTAACGAACTCGAAGACGCAGTTCGAGAAAATGAGCCTTCCAGAAACTCCGTGCGTGAAGCTCTCGGAGGCGGAGGCGCGCGCCGAGGGCATCAACATGCTGCGCTGTTGGATGACTCCAGAACTCCTTAGGGTTTTTTCCTCGAACAAGCACCGCCAGTTCCCCCAGCAGATTTTCGAGGTTGGATACGTTGTATTGCCTGACGGAAAAGCTGACTCGAAGGCGCGCAACGCCATGAAGGCGTGCATGCTAAGCTCCCACTCCAAGGCGAGCTACTCGGAAATGAAGAGCATCCTGGAATCAGTTTGCGGCGCCTTCGGCTTGAAACTCGCGATTCACTCCGAGGACAAGCCGTTTTGCCTGCCGGGCAGGTGTGCAAGGATTTTAGTTAACGGCAAGGAAGGCTGGCTGGGCGAATTGCACCCGCAGGTCTTGGAAAACTTTGGCTTGGAAAACCCGGTTGCAGGGTTCGAGTTCGAGGTCTGAGGCTTTTTTTGGCTAGCCAAAGCTGAACAGCTTCAACTGCTTTTCGTCCCTTGCCTTTTCGGGTCTTTCTTCCTTTTCCAATTTTTCCTTTTTTTCCAGCCTGCCTTCCTCGAGCGAAAAAGCCCGCGCCAAGGCGCCTTTTGCGTGCGACTGCTTGACTATTTCCCCCGACCTCAGCCTTTGGGCTTTTTCAAAGACTTCCCTTGCTTTTTTGTCGCCGGCGTCGCCCATCAAGTGCGCTATTTCTTCCTCGCCCAAGTCAAGGCACGCGGCGAGCGGCGTGAACTTTTTCTCGTTGCCTGCGATGATTTTCACGAACGGCAGGCAGTCAACCAGCGCCCTGTGGATTGAAACGTGGCACACGGCAGCGATTTTTTCCGCCACGGCCTTGTCCTTTACCCTCGTCCCCCAGTCCTGCCACTTGCTTGGCGGGGAATACATTGTGAACTTCTTGTACTCTTCGGCCTTGGCCAATGCAACGCCGCCGCTCAATAAGTCGTAGGCGTACTTTTGCAGTTCGTAGTTCTGGCGCCTGATGACTCTCCCGGAGAAAACGTCTGCGCGTGAAAGCCTCTCGAAGGCCGCCGCGACTTCGAATGGGTACTCGTATTCCCTTGGAATGTTTTCACCCACCCACAAAATCAAGTCGTTCAAGTCCACTTGGCTTTCAAGGGAAAAAGTCGCCTTTTTCGCGTCCTTGAAGCTGGTTGCCTTGAAGATTTTCCTCACAACTTCAAAGACCGTGCTCTGCGTGTCCCTGGCGCTCAACGCGGCCAAGTCGCTTAACGCCACTGACTTGGAGGCAAAGGAAAGGTTTTGCAAGTCAGTTACCGCTGCCCTCAAGTCCCCTTTGGCGTTTTGGGCTATTTCCTCCAATGCCTCTTGCTCGTATTTTATTCCCTCGATTTCGCAGATTTCCCTCAGCTTTTTCGCAATGGTGGGGTAAGGCGCGGCCTTGAATTTCAAGACCTTGCACAAGCCCCGAATTACG
>DATDTB010000089.1:0-16789 GCA_035291025.1 archaeon | reverse complement strand
AGAGCTATTCAGGCACTGGGTATCACTTGCTTCACTATCAAAACATTGCCTTCAGGCTCCGCTCAAACCAAGGCGTTTACTTTAGCGGCGGCCGGGCAGCCTCCCTTCCAACTGACGCTTACGTGACAGAAAATGAGGCCTCACCAACGGTGTTCATGGCAAGGAGCACCATAACCAGAACAGACAACGAATGCCCTTACGTCTTGAACTCGCTTGAACTAGAGCCAGTGCAAGTGCCCGAACCTCTTACGCCTCCAGGTTCTGAGCCACCACCAGCTCAGCACCCGACACTGTGCCTGGAACGACGCGAAGTCACGGCTGAAGACTTAATACGGGCATGCATTGACGGCACCCTGGAGGGAAGCTTCAGGGAAGGCTACCTGCGCATTCAACCCGCGTACGTTTTCACGATAGTGGACACGACTGAAAAATAGGCTTTCCCAAGCTCAAAACTTCAGGCTCAACGGCGTCACTACTGGGGTAGCGTTGGCCTTCGCGGCCTCTGCCCTTTCTTCCTTGCGTTTTTTCTCCCGCTCTTCGAAGTGCGCCTTGAACTTGTCCCAGAGCTTCTTGCCCCGCTCTCCCCGGAGTATTTTCACCAAGACGTTCCTGGGAAGGGAGCGCTCGGAACTGATTGAAGTGTAGTCAACCAACACAAAGTCATTTTCCCTGAGTTCTTGGGAAATCTTTGACTCCACCGAGAAAGTGAACAGGTTCTCGTCCCACATTTCCACTGTGGCCTGAGTGAACTTGTCCGACGACACAATGTCCTCGTCTTCTGGCGAGAAAACGAAAACGACCCTTCCAACGTGATACATGACCATCCCCCAAAAAACAAGCGCGCCAAAAGCGTTGCCGGATTGAAAAAACCGCAGTAGGTTTAATAAAGCTTCACAAAGGTATACGTTTACAGGGCTTGTTCTTTTGCAATGCGTTGAAAAATGACGGGGCTGGTGGGCGATGCTTAGAGTTTCAAACGTTTCCGAGTGGCGAAAATGCGTAGAAGCCATTGCGGCCCTCATAACCGAGGGAAACTTCGAGTTCTCTTCCAAGGGAGTCAAGTTCAAGGCCATTGACTCGAGCCAAGTGACTTTTGTGGATTTCTCGATGCCTTCAAGCGCTTTCTCCGAGTACAAGATGCAGGAAGCACGGGTTGGCCTGGACTTGCTTGAATTCTCTAAAGTCGTAGCGCGCGCCTCGCCGCAGGACTCTCTCTCAATGTCGTTGGACGGAAGCGAGGTAGTGGTGAGCCTTGACGGCGCCGTGACGCGGAAGTTCAAGCTGCCATTGCTTGACATCAGCGAAAACGACTTGCCTCCCCCGGAAGTCCCTTTCACTGCGGAAATAGAGCTGCCGGCCCGGATCCTGAAGGAGGCGTTCAAGGACGCGTCGCTCTTCAGTTCCTCAATAGTTGCCCGCGTGCGCGAAAAAAAGCTCTTCCTGGAAGCGCAGGGAACCGGTGGGATGACGCGCGTGACCATTCCAGCCGGCCCAGAGGTCAAAATAAATGCAAGGGAAGAAATCGTTGCAAAGTACTCGCTGGGCTTCCTTAACAGCATGCTAAAAGAGGCGGACAACGACCAAAAAGTTGTCCTTTCAATGAAGAACGAGAGCGCGCTCAAGGTCCATTACTCGATTGGCAAAGCGGAAATCTCGTACTACTTGGCGCACATGCTGCTTTGAAAAAAAAAGGCAAGCGCCCAAGCGGGGGAGAAAGGGAGAGAAAGCGAAACTGAGGGCGAAAGAAATGATTCGAGTTATCTCCTTCGACTTGGACGGGACTGTTGTAGACAAGGACTTTGACAACGTCTTCTGGTTCAAGGAAGTCCCAAAGGTTTACGCCAGGAAAAACAACGTCTCAATTGACGCGGCTTGGGAAAAGGTGCTCGTTGAATACAAGGCCTTGCGGGGGCACAAGAAGTGGACCGACCCGATGTTTTGGCTCGTCGAACACTTCGACTTATTGGAGGAAAGGGAAGTAAGGCAAATGATAACGGACTTGAAGGGAAACGCAAAGCTTTACCCCGACGTGCTCCCCGCCCTGAACAGCCTGAAGGGCGAGTTCGAGTTGGCGGTCTTGACGCACTCAACAAGGGAATTCGTTGAAGTCAAAATGCAGGCCGAGCAAGTAAGCGCCTTTTTTTCCAAAGTTTTCTCGGTTCCGTCTGACTTGGGGGGCATGGAAAAAGACGAACTGGTTTATTCAAGGCTATTGAAGGAATTCAACGCCTCCCCTGAAGAAGCGGTGCACGTTGGAGACCATTACAGGTTCGACTACGAAGTGCCGAAAAAGGTAGGAATGCACGCGTTTTACTTGGACCGGCAACGGGAAAGGCAGGGAGAGCATGTAGTGCACGACTTGAAGGAGTTCGCTGGAAAAGTCAAGGCCTTGAACGCTACTCCTGCTGGGGTGCTTGAGTGATTTCCGAAGAACTGCGCTTTGCATGCAGGTATCCGTTCAGCCTCGAAGCGTCAAACGCCGTTAAGGCGCTGGGTTATTCAATTGAAGACGTCAGCGAAGAGGCGTTCAAGAACGCTGCCTCAATCGTGGACTCCATCGCGGTCCAAAAACCTAAAAAGCTCGGAGCGCCCGGCGACGACGAAGGCGCGCGGGGATTCCTGACTGAACTCGTTGTTGCAAAGGTCATAATAGGCGCGTCAGCGTCAGACTCGCTAAAGAGGGGGTATGCGAGGCTGTTGGCTGAACACGCTTATTCGTGGATTTCAGTGGCGCAGCAAAGGGAAGTCTTTGACTTGCTGCTTAACACTTTCAACGTGGACGCAGAGCCAGCGGGCTTGGAAGAAAAAAGCCAAGGCTTTTCCTTCAAGGTAAGGTTCAACGACTACTTGAGGTTCCCGGTCCTTGACGCGCGACTCAGGCTAGTCAACCAAGACCTGAGCAAGGGCTTTGTTTGCCTGACTGAAGCGGATGCAAAGCTGTTCCTGAAAAACGCGGCTTACTGGAGCGCTTACTCGGACTTCGAGGGGAAAAGCTTCCAGGGACTGCCGGCAAGGTTCGCTGAAGCCGGAAGGAAGGCAAGGGAGTTAATTGCTTCAAGCGCCTCGAGTTACTTGAACGTAAAAGGCCTGGGGGTAAACCCAATGGCTTTCCCGCCGTGCCTAAAGGCTTTGTACGACCAGCTCTCCTCAGGAGTCCTTCCATCGCATTACGGGAACGTCGCGCTGGCCAGCTTCCTTCTCACAATTGGAATGCCCAAGGACGCGATAGTGGAGTTGTACAAGAAGACGCCAAAGTTCAACGCGCGAGTCGTGGAATACCAGCTGTCTTACCTGGCCGGCGAGACTGCGCGCGGGAAAAAGTTCTCTCCGCCGGCGTGCGCGAAGCTCCAGGCGTGGGGCTTGTGCGTTGACTCCCACCCAAACAGGCTGTGCGACAAAGTAAGGCACCCAGTCACTTACTACAAGCGTAACTTGGCTCAATTAAAGGCGTGAGGAAAAAAACAAAAAAAAGAAAGTCCGCGTTTTAGAGCAGCGGGTAAATGAAGGGCGACAAGGCCGAGCTTTGGGTTATTATTATCAGCGCCCCCACCAATAACAAAACGAGCACGATTGGCGCTAGCCACCACGCCTTCCTCTCCCACAGGAACTCGAAGACTTCCGACACGGAGTCCTTTTTTTCCTTCAATGAGTCACTGATTGCCATCCAAGAACACTTCCTGCAAAAGCATTAAAAAACGCGCTTAAAAGCTCACAAAAGCCTTTCAATGGCCGGCGCGAGCGCTTCGGCAACAGCCGCATGCCCTGCAGCGTTCAAGTGGCCGTCCTGCTTGAAGTACAAGTACTCGCCCGTCCGCTGGGAATAGTCTCTCAGGAAGGGGGACAAGTCAAGGAATTCAATCCCCTCGCTCGCGGAAAAATCGCGCAAGCGCTTTGACGGGTAAGCGAAGTCAAAGGCCTCGCCGGGGTATTTCTCATTGAATTCAATCAAGGCTTCCCGGTGGACTTCGTACTGGGCCGGCAGGTAAGCCAACAGGAACCGGGCGCCGGAACTACTTGAAAGTTTCTGGGTTTTTTTTAGCGCATCACTAGTAGCGTTCCACGCGCCCTCGCCGCCGCTCGCTGAGTAGGACTGGGAAAATGCAGGGGGCCGGTTGCTCGCCGAATCAATTAACAAGACCAGGGACTTGTGCAATAACCGGTAAAAAAGCGACGAAGTTGAAAGTTCACGCCTCCACGCCCTAAAGGGGTCGCCTTGAATCCTTGAATAGCCCTCGTTGTCTTGCACGTCGTTCGTGAAAAAAACCAACACGACGACGTCCAAGTCGTAACCCAAGGCAACGCTTTCCAAGTACTTGTTTTGCTCCAGGGTTCCAGTGCCGCCGAAGCCGAAATTGAGCACTTCAACGTTGCCGGGGCTGGAAAGTTTTTCCTCAATCAAGCCCGTGAACTTTTTACTCGGCGGAAAGTGAATGGCTTGAGTGAACGAGTCTCCAAGGAAGGCGATCCTCTTCACGCCTTCCCTTTTCTCAACGGCGTGGTCGCGGTCGACGAATCCCAGCGAGTTAGTCGCGAAAACGGCGTTGAACTCGTGGGTTGCGGAACTGAACTCGGCGCCGGGCGCGTAGAAAAACAAGTCGCCGCGTTTCACGAACTGCACCTCCAATGGAAACGCCGCGCGCAAGGCCGCCTCTCCAAGGAACGCCGCTACAAGGAGCGCCGCGGCAAGCAAGAAAAGGTTATGCACAAGGCTTTCGGGGGCGCTGGGACGCATTCCAGGTTTCACTTGAAGTCCAGCACGTCAGAGAGGTTCTCGCTGTCCCACATGTGCTGGGGGTTGTCGCTTCTTGCAATCAGGAAGTCCCCCAAAGCCAAGTAGTCAATGCCGGTACCCATGACGCAACGGTAAGCTTCCTCGGGCTTGCACACTATTGGTTCGCCGCGGATGTTGAAGGAAGTGTTGACCAGGATTGGAACCCCTGTGAGCCTGCCGAACTCCTTGATGACGTCGTAGTACTTCTGGTTTTGCTCCCTTCGAATTGTCTGCAGCCTGCCGGTTCCGTCAACGTGCGTGACTGCCGGGACGAGTTTCCGTTTTTCCTTCCTGATTGGGTAAACCATTAACATGAAATCAGCCGGCAGTGGCACCGGGTCGTCTGTTTCGAACCAGTCGCGGGCGTCCTCGACTGGGACAACTGGAGCGAAGGGCCGGAATAGCTCGCGGTGCTTTACCTTGGCGTTCAATATGTCCTTCATCTTGTCAGTCAAGGGGGAAGCGAGGATGCTCCGGTTTCCCAAAGCCCTGGGCCCCCATTCCATGCGGTCCTGGAACCAGCCGATTATTTTTTCCTCCGTGAGCAGTTTCGCAGTGTCCTTCACGAGCTTCTTTGAGTCCTGGTACTCAGTGTACTTAACTTTCTCCCGGTCAAGGAACGACTTAATGTAGTCACGGGAGTACTCCGGGCCAAGGAAAGGGTCGCGCAGCACGTAGCTTCGCTTGTTTTCAAGCAATGTGTTGTAAACGTAGAAAGCCGCGCCCATGCTGTTGCCCGCGTCGCTGCACGCCGGCTGCATGTACATTTCCTCAAAGCCGGTTTTCTTGAGTATTTTTCCGTTGGCCAAGCTGTTCAAGGCAACCCCGCCGGACATCACTAGGTTTTCTTGCCTAGTGACCTTGTGCAGCCCGTTGAGTGACTCAAACAGGACTTCTTCCAAGACCTTTTGCAAGGCCGCGGCGATGTCCTCGTAGCGCTTGCCCATTTTGTCGCCTTTCCTGCGCGCGGGCCCCAACTCTTTTATCATTTTAGGCGAAGGCATGCGGTCGCTGTACGTGAAAGCGAAGTAACTCAAGTCCAGTTCGTAACTGCCGTCTTCTTTTACTCGGATCATTTTCCTCACAGCGTCGTAGTAGGGTTCGGGGTCGCCGTAAGCCGAGAGCCCCATTACCTTGTACTCGTGGTCGTTGACCTTGAAGCCCAGGTACGCGGTCATGGCGCTGTACAACAACCCAAGAGAGTGCGGGAACCGAATTTCCTTCAACAACTGGACTTCGTTGCCCTTCCCCAATCCCAGCGTGGTCGTGGTCCACTCGCCAACCCCGTCCATGGTCATTATGGCTGCCTCCTTGAACGGCGACACAAGGAAGGCTGAAGAGGCGTGGGACAAGTGGTGCTCTGGGAAAAAGACCTTGCCAGTGTAACCAATTTCCTTCCTGAGCAAGCGCTTCACGTGCAGCTTTTCCTTCAGCCAGCCCGGGAGCCCAGTGCAAAAGGAATGCCAGGAAACAGGCCAAGTGTCAATGTGCTGGTATAGGATGCGTTCGAACTTTAGCAGGGGCTTTTCGTAAAAGGCCACGTAGTCCAAGTCCTTCGCGGTTATGCCCTCAGATTCAAGGCAGTGCTTTATCGCCAGGCTGGGGAAGCCGGGGTCGTGTTTTTTCCTTGAAAGGCGTTCCTCTTCGATGGCCATTACCACCTTGCCGTCTTTTACAAGAGTGGCAGCGCTGTCGTGGTAATGCCCGGAAACTCCCAAAATGTACAATTAAAACACCTCACGCCCTGGAAAAAAGAAAAGCTAGAACTGCCTCCGCAAGTACTTCCTAAGGCTGTCTTTGTTGTCCGGCAACGGCTCCCGGTCCACCCAATACGTCATTCCGGGGTGGTTTTCGCGCATGAACTTCTTGCCAGAGAGCTTTGCAAGCAGGGCAACTGGCCCGACAACGAACACGTAAACCAGCAACAACAACACAAAGTTGACGGCGTCGCCAACGGGCTTGAACAACTCCATGTAGGAGTCCTTCAGCCACGCCAGCAAGGACTTTTTCGGCTTTTCATTCATTAAAATAAAAAAACACCCTTGGATGTAACAAAAAACTTCGGGGTAAGACGGCGCCTGCTTGCACTTTGTTGCCTGTCTAGTTAGGGAAATTTCCGGAAGCGATTTAAAACACTTTCCACAACGTTGCATTCCGGCGCGCGGCGCAATGACTTGGGGGCAAAAAAAGGTAACGAAAGCAATGGCGTTATAAACGTTGCCTTGCATTTTTTGAATCAAACTGGGTTCTATCGCATGAACGCAAGAGTGGGCGAAGCCAGACTCGTTCTAGAAGATGGAAGCGTTTTCAACGGCCTCAGCTGCGGCGCCAATGAAAAGGTTTCCGGCGAAGTCGTCTTCAACACTGGAATGGTCGGCTACCCGCAGGGCTTCACTGACCCGTCGTACAAGGGCCAGATACTCACGCTTACTTATCCACTGGTCGGGAACTACGGGGTGCCGTTGAAGGACTTGGAGTCAAGCCAAGTCCAAATACTTGGGTTGGTCGTCTCGGAGTGTTCTTCAAGCCACAGCCACTGGGACTCGCAAAAGAGCCTGAGCGAATGGCTCAAGGAGTCGCGCGTGCCGGCAATTCAAGGCGTGGACACTAGGGCGCTCACGAAAAAACTAAGGGAAAAAGGCGTGATGCTCGGGTGCATTTTATTTGACGAAAAGGAAGAACCAAGGTTTGACGACCCGAACTCGAGGAACTTGGTTGCAGAAGTCTCGATAAAGCACCCAGTAGTGTACGAGGACTCAATTGAAAACCCGTCCAGCCTCGAAAAGCAAGGAGGCGCTGGAGGCAAGAAGACCGTTGTGTTGGTTGACACGGGCGTGAAAAACAACATCATCCGGAACCTTTTGCAGAGAAACCTTAGAGTCATACGAGTGCCTTGGGATTACGACTTCTTGGAGCTGGAGTTTGACGGTGTCATGCTTTCAAACGGGCCGGGGGACCCGAAAATGTGCGGTGAGACTATCAAGAACGTCAGGAAGGCAATGGACGCGCGGTTTCCAATCATGGGGGTCTGCCTGGGAAACCAGCTCTTGGCGCTGGCGGCCGGCGGGAACACTTACAAGCTCAAGTACGGCCACCGCGGGCAGAACCAGCCCGCGGTGCTTGAAGGCTCAAAGAATTGCTTCGTGACATCGCAAAACCACGGGTTTGCCGTCGACGTTTCGTCGCTGCCAGGCGACTGGAAGCCCTTGTTCACTAACGCGAACGACAACACAAACGAGGGAATAATCCACGAGTCGGGCTTGTTTTTTTCTTCGCAGTTCCACCCGGAAGCCGCGCCGGGCCCGAACGACGCCAACTTCCTATTTGACAAGTTCGTGAAACTACTCGACGAAAAGCGTGAAAGGAAATGAACTCGCAAAAAAACCAGGGAAGACCCAAGTCGGTTTTACTGCTTGGCTCGGGGGGCTTGAGGATTGGGCAAGCCGGGGAATTTGACTACTCGGGGAGCCAGGCGGTCAAGGCGTTAAAAGAAGAAGGAATTAAGGTGATTTTAATCAACCCAAACGTCGCCACTTACCAGACAAGCGAGGGAATGGCTGACAAGACTTATTTTTTGCCCGTGAACCCTTACTTCGTGGAAAAAGTTATTGAAAAAGAAAAGCCTGAAGGGATACTTTTGAGCTTTGGCGGGCAGACCGCCTTGAACTGCGGAATTGCGCTGCACAAAAGCAAGGCATTGGAAAAACACAACGTGAGAGTCCTGGGCACCCCGGTAAGCGCGGTCGTCAAGACAGAGGACAAGGGCTTGTTCGCCAAGGAACTCAAAGGCATTGGAGTGAAGGTGCCGAAAAGCATTTCCGTGAAGAACTTGAAGGACGCCGGGAAGGCATTGGACGTGGTTGGGCTGCCTGCAATGATTCGCTCGGGGTACAGCCTTGGAGGGCTTGGGTCGGGAGTGGCGCGGACAAGGGAAGAATTCCAAAAAGTGGTGGGGTTGGCGCTGGCGCAGGCCCCGCAAGTCTTGGTCGAGGAATTCCTGGGCGGGTGGAAGGAAATTGAATACGAAGTCGTGCGAGACTCGTTCAACAACTGCATCACGGTGTGCAACATGGAAAACTTCGACCCAATGGGGATTCACACTGGCGAAAGCATTGTCGTCGCGCCTTCCCAGACGCTTTCAAACCACGAGTACCACTTCCTGAGAGACGTCTCCATTAAGGTCATTAGGCACTTCGGAATAGTTGGGGAGTGCAACATCCAGTTCGCCTTGAACCCTGAAAACTCGGACTACAGGGTAATCGAAGTAAACGCCCGCCTCTCCCGGAGCTCGGCGCTGGCATCAAAAGCCACTGGGTACCCGCTGGCGTTTGTTGCAACAAAGCTAGCATTGGGTTATTCAATGAACGAAGTGCGCAACACCGTCACTAAGGTGACCAGCATGTGCTTCGAGCCCGCGCTTGACTACATTGTAGTGAAAGTGCCCCGGTGGGACTTGCAGAAATTCAAGAAAGCCTCCAGCTTGCTGGGCCCGGAAATGAAGAGCGTTGGGGAAGTAATGGCCATTGGCAGGAAATTCGAGGAAGCGCTCCAAAAGGCGCTCAGGATGCTTGGAAACAGGAAGCACGGGCTGGCGGCAAACAACGAGCCAAAATGGGGCACTGAAGAACAACTGGAAAAAGAGCTGGCGAACCCGACCGACCAAAGGGTTTACGCAGTGGCAGAGGCGTTCAGGAAGGGCTGGGGCGTTGAAAGAGTCAACAAGCTCACCAACATCGACGCGTGGTTCCTGGAAAAAATCAAGAACATTACGGTAATGGAAAAAGACTTGTCAAGGCATTCGGGCATTGAAGACCTTTCACGGGAACAGTTCCTTGAAGCCAAGAGGCTTGGCTTTTCCGACTTCCAAATAGCGAAAATTGTCTTGAAGGCAAGAGAAAGCAAGATGAACGAAGTAGTGCAAAGAGTCAGGGCGCGCAGGAAAGAACTGAACGTTTTACCGGTGGTGAAGCAAATTGACACCCTCGCGGGAGAGTTTCCAGCGCAGACTAACTACTTGTACTTTACTTACAACGGCGACTCTGACGACTTGCCGGCGGAAAAAGAAAGCGAAAACAAGGTAATCGTGCTGGGGTCGGGCTCGTACAGCATTGGCTCGTCCGTGGAATTTGACTGGTGCTGCGTTTCAGCGGCCGCCGAGCTGAGAAGGCAGGGCTACGAGACTATAATGGTTAACTGCAATCCGGAAACTGTTTCGACCGACTACGACATGTGCAGCAAGCTGTACTTCGAAGAACTCACTTTCGAAAGAGTAAGCGACATCTACGACCGCGAAAAGCCCCTGGGGCTGGTTGTGTCAATGGGCGGCCAGGTTCCAAACAACTTGGCAAAAAGACTCGGCGAGGCCGGAATGAAGGTCTTGGGGACCAGCACTGACTGCATTGACAGGGCCGAGAACAGGCACAAGTTTTCCGCGTTGCTGGACGAATTGGGAATAGACCAGCCAGAGTGGAAGGAGCTTACTTCCATAGAGGAGTCAAAGGCGTTCGCTGAAAAAGCAGGCTACCCAGTCCTAGTCAGGCCTTCCTACGTGTTGTCGGGCGCTGCAATGAACGTCGCCTTCAACCCGAAAGAACTCGAGGAATACCTGGGGCAGGCCCAAAACGTTTCAAAGGAATACCCGGTGGTTATTTCAAAGTTCATCACTGGAGCCAAGGAAATAGAAGTTGACGCCGTGGCGAGAAACGGGGGGCTTTTGGCGTGGGCTCTCTCGGAACACGTTGAAAACGCCGGAGTCCATTCAGGGGACGCAACCATGGTGTTCCCGGCAAACAAGGTTTACACGGAAACCGCAAAGCAGGCCCAAAACGTCGCCGAAAGCATATCGCGTGCCTTAAACATAACGGGCCCTTTCAACATCCAGTTCCTCGCGAAAGACAACAAGCTAAAGGTCATAGAGTGCAACCTGAGGGCGTCGCGTTCTTTCCCGTTCGTTTCAAAAGTGCTCAAGGAAAACTTCATTCACACCGCAGTAAAGGCGATAATGGGAAAGGAAACCGCGCCAGTGAAAAAGAACCAGTTCGCGTTGAGCTACGTTGGAGTTAAGTGCCCTGTGTTTTCCTACACGCGCATCAAGGGCGCCGACCCGATTCCCGGGGTGGAAATGGCTTCAACGGGGGAGGTTGCGTGCATCGGCGCCAACGTGTACGACGCCTACTTGAAGTCTCTGGTGTCAACGGAGGTCACGCTTCCATCCAAGGGCGTGCTCGTCAGCATTGGCGGCGACGAAAACCGCTACGCTCTCGCCGAACAGCTCTCGAAGCTGGAAAGCCTTGGCTTGAAGATTTACGCCACGCACAACACTCAAAAGTTCCTGACTAGCCTCGGCGTGAAAAGCAAGAAACTGAACAGGATTGGAATTGAGAAAAAGCCGAACGTCAGCGAGTACTTGGAACGCAAAAAAATTGACTTGGTGATCTCCATTCCAAGGCAAGTGGGCCAGGAAGACGCCGGTGACGCTTACGCGCTCCGCAGGCACTCCGTGGACCGGGCGATCGCGCTAATAAACAACGTCCAAGTCGCCAAGATGTTCCTCGAAGCCTTTTACAGGCTGAAGGAAAAAGACTTGGAAGTAAAGAGCTGGGACGAGTACTCCTAGCGATCCAGGAAAGGGAAAAAGAATGGTACACGACGGGCACGCGGCCCACCACTTGAACAAGAGGAAGAGAGTGCACGAAAAGCTCGAGCCGTACCCCCACCCCGACAAGCTCAAGCGCTTCATGGACCAACTCGTGTACTTCGTTGGAGTGCTTGGAATAGTGATGACAATCCCGCAGATCACCAACATTTGGGTCGAGAAAAACGCTTCAGGCGTTTCAGCCATTTCGTGGAGCGCGTACTTGGTGACAGCGGTGGTGTGGACGGCTTACGGCGTGCTGCACGGGGAAAAGCCAATAATAATAACCTCTGCGGTGTGGATATTCCTCGACTTGATGATAATAATCGGGACGCTCAAGTACGGGTAGCCTGCGCGGAAGGGGCTGCGATAATTCCCCGAATGGAAGGCGGACCAATTGAAGCACTACTACATTGAAACCGACGGAAGCGTTTTCCTGACGAAGCGGAAAGGGGTTCTTTGCTTTCCCACTTCCCCCAAGGAAATACCTTTCAATTGCAAGAAAGTAAAGGAAATACGTTACGGCAAGGACACTGTCTTTTACTGCAAGCCCGAGCTGAAAAAACACCCTGTTCACTGGCTCAACAAGGACGAAGTTGTGCAGCGCGGAGACGTTGACTCGGTTGTCAAGGCGGCTGTGGCAGACTCAATGCCGCGGGTCGTAGTGAAGGCAGCAATAGTTGAAAACGGAAAAGTCTTGCTGGTCTTGGGAAAGCGCGGCTACAGCAAGGGCTTTTGGGGGTTGCCGGGTGGGTTTTTATTGTTTGGCGAGTCCCCACAGGAAAGCCTGGAAAGGGAAGTCCTGGAAGAAGCAAGCCTGAAAGTGGAAACAGGGGAGTGCATTAAGGTCTTCGGCAGGTTCGGCTCAAAAAAGAGCAGGAACTACTACGTCTTGCTGGTTTTCAAAGCCCGGATTGTTTCCGGAAACGTTACTGCAAACCAGGACGACGTTTCAAGGGCAACGTGGTTCACTCAAAGCCAGGCCTTGAAGCTCAAAAGGCTTAGGGCAGAGGCGGCTTACGCGGCAAGGGAGTTGCTGAAGTGACCCCGGCTGAATCCCTGGCACCAGGCCATAAGGAAGAGCAGTTCCTGAAAGAACGCTTCATGAAGTTTTACGCACGCCACCTCCCGCTGGTTCACGGCAGCATTTCCGAGAGAGAATTCGGCTACGGGACTTTTGGGAAGAAAATAGTCAACAGGAACCTTTTCTTTGACAGCGAGACGTCCTTCAAGGAGTTCCTGCTGAAGGAAAAGCCATTGCACGTCTCGGCGTCAGTGGCCTACTATTCAGCAAAAGCGCATGGGAAACGCGAATGGAATGGAATGGACTTGGTCTTCGAGTTCGACGCCGACGCCATTCCCACGGAGTGCAAGCTGGAGCACGACTCGTGGGAGTGCACCAACTGCAAGGCAAGGGGAAAGGGCTCGAAGGAGTTATGCGACCAGTGCGGGAAGCCCACCAAGGTCAGTTACTGGGTTTGCTGGAAATGCCTTGAACGCACGAAGGAAGAAACGGTAAAACTAGTCGAGGACTTCCTGCAAAGAGACTTTGGCTTTGCCCCGAAGGAGATTTACTGCAATTTTTCGGGAAACCGCGGCTTCCACACTTACGTCAGGAACAGCGCAGTCAGGGACTTGGACAAGAACGCGGTAATGGAAATAGTGAACTACGTCCAAGGCACCAACCTGTTGCCCGAGGCGCACAGGCTGGTTTCCGTGAAGGAAAAAAGGCACGAACTAATACGTGGCCCCAAGCCAACGGACTTCGGGTGGTCGGGCAGGATAGCGCGCGCCGCGGTTTCATACTTCGGGAAAGCACGCGAAGAGGAAGTGGCCAAGGACTTGAACGTCTCGGTCAGCGAGTCCAGGAAACTAGTCGAAAACAAGGATAAAATAATCAAGGGCGTCAGCCAAGGCTACTGGGACCAGCTAAAGTTCGGCAAGGCAAGCGAGAACGCGGCCGCCGGGTTGTGGTCGAGGATCGCGAAAAAGTTTGCCGTGAAAAGCGCCGCCGACGTTGACGAGCAGGCGAGCATGGACGTAAAGAAGATAATGAGGCTGCCTGAATCCTTGCACGGCTCGACGGGTTTGCTGGCGAAAACGCTTGAGTTCAAGGACTTAACGGGTTTCGACGCGTTCAAGGAAAGCGTGGTGTTTTCCAGCGAGGAATTCGGCGTCAAGGCAACTGAAGGCGTTCCCGGGTTCACCTTGAACGGTTTGGAATTCGGGCCGTTCGAGAAAGGCGCAAAGGCAACGCTGCCAGAGTACGCGGCTGTTTACTTGCTGGCCAGGAAGAGCGCAGTGCTCGCTTGACGGCGCGCGGGGCAAAAGGGTTTAACTGGCTTTGCATGCCTGTTTTATTCAAAACGCGACCACAAGCAGTTACTTTTTCCGAATGCAAAAGGGTTTACAAATGATTTCACTAGAAGACGTCATGAAGGCCAGGAGGCTCGAGCAGTCAGCCACCCGCCTGGTAAAGATGGAAAAGAACTTTTACGAGCAACTCAAGGAGTTCATCCGGGAGCAAAAGCGGAGGACAACAGAGGAGTTCTCGATAGAGAAAGCAAAGGAGTTCGAGAACTTGAAAAACGCCGTCACGGACTTGTACAACTTGCGCGAAAAGAAAATAGTCACGCAAGCGGTAAGGTCGGCCCGCACTGGGAGCTCTGACAAGGAGCACCTGCAAGGCTTTGAGTCGCAGTTACTTGAAGAGATTTCAAACACAATTAAGAAGGGCCGGGAAGAACTCAACGGGTTGTTCGGCGAAGGCACTAGCTCTGTTTCCCTGGCCGAGAAACGGCATTTAAATAAAGTTGGCCTTGTAATACTTCAAGACCTGCCTGCCTTCATCGGCACCGACTTAAAAGAATACGGGCCGTTCAAGCGAGACGAAAAAACGGAACTGCCCCGGGAAGTTGCCGAGCTTCTGGTGTCAAGCCAGAAAGCGAAAAGCGAGTGAAAAAAAGGAGAGTGTTTCTAGCATGGTTTCAAGGATTCCGACGCCGACTTCAAAGTTCCTTAAAGTGAAGTGCCTGGCGTGCAAGAACGAGCAAGTAATCTTCGGCAGCGCCTCAAGGGAAGTGGCGTGCAGCGCGTGCGGGAAAATACTCGCCGAGCCAAGCGGCGGCAAGTCCTTGGTGAACGCCAAAATAGTCCAAGTACTTGGATGAACGCGGCAAAAACCGGGGGGTTTGCTTTTTGAAGAAAACAAAGGAAAGCGCGCCTGCGCCTAAAACCGAGGCGACAGCGGCGCCAAGGGATGAACAAAAAAGCCCGGCGCCACAGCCAGCGGAGCGGCTGCCGGAGCAGGAAGAGCTCGTCATTTGCAAGTGCACCAAGATACTCCAATACGGCGCGTTCTTCGAGTTAATCGAGTACCCTGGCGTTGAAGGATTTTGCCACATCTCCGAAGTCAGCTCTGGCTGGGTCAAGAACATTTACTCGGTGCTGTCCAAGGGGCAGATGTACGTCGCGAAAGTCACCAGGATAAACCTGGAACGGCAAGAGTTAAACATTTCCATCAAGCGGGTCTCGGAAAGCGCCAAGAAGGAAAAGCTAAAGGAATGGCAGTACGAAAAGCGCGCGCGCGCCTTGTTCAAGGTCGCGTGCGAAAAGGCGGGAGTGAAGGAAGAGGAAGCCTTTGAAAAGTACGGCCCGCAGTTGGTGGAAAAATACGAAACTTTTTACAAGGCCCTGGAAGAGATTCGCTTCAACCCCTCTGACGCCGTCCCGGAATCAATGCCTGAAAAGCTCAAGAAAAGCCTGACCGAGGTCTTGGAGAAAGCCATTGAAGTGCCAAAGAAAACAGTCCGCGGCGTCATGAAAATAACCTCGGGCGAGCCAGACGGAGTTGAAGTCCTCAAGGAGGCGTTGAAGGCGGCTGCGGCCGCGCTCAAGGCAACCGAGTACAAGATTTACTCCGAGGGCGCCCCAAAGTACGCAATAAACGTGACCACCAAGAACTACAAGACATCCGAAAAAGCCCTCAACTCGGCGGTCGAAAAAGCCCAGGAGTCCCTGAAAAAGCACAAGAACTCCTCGCTGGAGTTCGAGCGGCTCAAAGACTAAACGAATTGAAACGGAGAGGGGAAAAAATGGGTAAGTTCACTAAAATGGAAAACGTCGTCATTGAAGAACACAAGAAGTTCAAGGCGGAAAAAAACGCTTACGCGATAGTCGGGCTGCCCGGAGTGGGGCTGGTGGGCAGGCTGGTCGCAGAGTACATTGTGAACAACACGCCATTCGAAAAAGTCGCGAGCATTTACTCCGACGCGTTCCCGCCGCAAGTGGTCAGCACGCCCGACAGCACTGTCCACGTCTTGAGGGACGAAGTGTACAAGGTAAAGAAAAAAGGAAAGGCGTTGTTCGTTGTCGTGGGGGACGCGCAGCCGTCCCTGCCGCCGCAGGGCTTCTTCAACGCGCAGCACTTGTTCTCAAGAGACCTGGCTGGGTTGCTGAAAAAGCTCGGCTGCTCGAGGGTGTTCACTGTGGCGGGGGTGCCCGACCCGGAAAGGGCGTTCAAGGGCCCCGAAGTAAACATTGTGGCAACAACCAAGGACTTATTCAAGGAACTAAAGGGTGATTACAAAAAGTACGGCGCCGGCCTGCCAATAAACGGGGCTGCTGGATTGGTGATGCAGTACTCCTCGGTTCTGGGAATGCAGAGCGCTTGCCTCATTGGCTCCACTTCCCCGCAAGTCCAGTACCCTGACTTCGGCAGCGCAGCCGCGGTCCTTTCAGTTTTGGAGAAAAGCGTTGGAATGGGCTTGGACGAGAAAATGCTTGGAAAAAAAGCCAAGGAATTCGAGAAAAAACTCCAAGAAATGGTCTCAGTCAGCCAGCAGCAGCCAGTAATGGAAATACCGCGCGGGTACGAGTTCCCGAAACAGCAAGAAGAAGACAAGTTCGGCGGCAAGTACCCTGGCTACATCACTTGAAAAAATGAGGGAAAAAAGGAAGGGGAAATGAGCGAAGTCTTTGAAGGCGTCCTGAAGGGCTTCCCGGGGCAGCTCGAAAGGGGGCTGGAGTTCTCGAAAGGCGTCAAAATCGACGAAGGCTTTGACGAAGTCTTCGTGCTCGGAGTGGGTGGGAGCGCGTTGGGGGGCTTGATTGCAAAGTCTTACTTGAAGGAAAGAAACTGCTCCGTTCCAGTAACGCTCCACAAAAACTACGGCCTGCCCAGGAAGCTCTCAAAGGAAAGCCTGGTTTTGGCGTTTTCTTACTCTGGCAACACTGAGGAAACGCTCAACGCGTTCGAGAACTGCGCCAAGATAACTGACAGGATCGTTTCCGTGACAACCGGCGGGAAGCTATTGGAGTTGTCCAAGGAAAAAGGGCTCCAGTCAGTCGTGCTGCAAAGCGGAATGCCGCCGCGCTTCGCCGCG
>DATDTB010000088.1:0-22618 GCA_035291025.1 archaeon | reverse complement strand
CGTCCGCCATAACTGACGGCCCGTGCTTTTTCCTCAACACGTCCCCGAGCCGCGACATTTGCTCCTTTGTCCGGGGAAGCCCGCGTTTTTCCAGCTCCTCGCCCAAAAGCGAGCTCATGTCGAATTTCTTGAAGCCGTGGCGCGCCACGAACTCGTTCGCAATCGTGTCCTTTCCAGCGCGCGCAAAGCCCGTTATTCCGACAATGACTTTTGTCTTGCCCAAAACCGCGTCACCACAACTCGTACTTTCTCTGCACGAACCCCTTCCACAAGTGCGGCAGTTCGTTCATGACTTCCCCGGCAATTGCTTCGATTTCGTCGCGGACAATGTTCAAGGGCTCTTCCGTGAACACTTCCAGGTTCAACGCCTTCGGGTGCGTTATCGGCTTGCCAATCTGGCTGACGATGTAGCAATAGCATTGCTCGATTTCTGGGCTTTCCTCGACGACGCGCTTGGCGATGATGTTTGCGGCGACGTTATACGTCTTGCCAACGTGCGTCACTGGGTTTTTCCCGGCGGCCGCCTCGAGCGTCATTGGCCTGTAAGGCGTTATCATGCCGTTGACGCGGTTGCCGCGCCCGACTTGGCCGTCGTCGCCGTGTTCGGCGCTAGTCCCCGAAACAGTCAAGTAAAATATTCCCTTGTCGTGGTTGTCGGCCGTGTTCACGAAGGCTTCAACCGGGAGCGTGGTCTTTTTAGCAGCAAAGTCCAAGACGTCGTTCTTTAGCTGTTCCTTTACGTTAACGTAGTGGCTCTTGTCCTTTATTTTCGGCGAAATCATCGCGGCCGCGACAGTCAAGCGCAGCTTTCCGTTGTCGCGCACTCCCATTATCTTTACGTCCTGCCCCACTTCTGGGAGTTTTTTCTTGTACTTTTCGCCGTTGATCATTTGCTCTGTTTCCTTTACTATTGCCTCCAAGTCCGTGTAGGGAGCAAAGCCCACCCCGAAAGACGTGTCGTTCGCCAACGGAGTAGTGTCGCCTGTTTTCACGTCGTAGTTCCCCACCAAGTCCACGCTTCCGGGCTTTACTCGGTAGTCGACAACGATGTCGTTGGCCACGTCCAGGGAAGGCATTTCCTTTTCGAGCCACGTCTTAGTTCCCTTGACGGCGAACTCTCCCACGGGGACGTCCGGCTTTCCCTTCACCTTAGTGACAGCTCTCCCCACAAGCATTAAGTAAATGGGCTCTGTTATTTCGCCGCCGCCAAAGGCCGCAGTGCTTTGCCCGCCAACTAACACGGCCTTGTCCACGTTGTGGTGTAACACGCGTCCAAAGTGTTCAACGTAGTAATTGCACAACGCCACGCTCAACTCCTCGGCGGCCTTGTCCGTCAGCGAGTCCGGGTGGCCTTTGCCCTTGCGTTCCACGATTTCAATGGGCAAGTCCTTGGTCATTGTCCCCTTTCCCATGTGCGTGTGAATGTTTTTGTCCTTTGACATGCAATTACACCTCGTTTTTCTTCTTTTTTTAGCTAGAACAAGCAAGTGCGAGTGGTTTTCCCCTCGTTCGCTTGAACTCATTTGCCTTAAAAGAGTTAAAAAGCCAGCGCCTGAGTTTCCACTGCCCTTCCAATCCGTTTCCCGGCCGGCGGTTGTTGGCGGAATCCTTTTACTCTTTTCCGTGGTCCGTTCACTCAATGCGCAGCCATTTTATTGCCTTAAGCGTTTTGGTCTTGCTCTTGTTCATCGCTGGCTGCGTTTCAGTGGAACAACCACCAATGCCAATTGATGAAAAACAAGACACTCAAGCTCCTCCAAAGCCCCCAGCCCCGCTTCCAACGCCGGTCGCCGGGGAAAAAACAACGCTCGCACAAGGCTCCAGCGCGTTAACCTTGGAGCCTTCTCTTTCAGGTCTTGCTCCGTATGGCTCGAGCACTGAAGCGAAAGTCGTTTCAAAGTCCAGGGTTCGAATCAGTTCAGACGTTGGAAGGGTCGAGGCGAAAAACGAAAAGCTCGAAATAGCTTCAATGGACGTTTCCGTGCCTGGAAGCGAGTGGGTTGTGACAGTTTTGCCAGACAATTCTCCCATTCAAGTAACTGGCGAGCAGGCCTGGAGCGGGGCTTTGAGCGAGGGAGAGAAAAAGTCATTCGAGCTCGAGTTGGAGTTTTTGGAAAAAGGGCTTTACACTGTACAAGTCCGCGGTAAAATACCAGTAATGGCTCAAGGGGAAAGCTTTTGCTGCGGCCTCCTTGAATCCTTTTTCGTCTTGTTTGACGGCGAAAAGACTTGGCTGAACAAGCAACAGGACCAGTGGTGCAGGCAAGGTGAGTACTTGGACGAGGAAACCCTTTCATGCATTGAAGGAAGCCCGCCCGCAAGGCAATTGCCGTCACGAGAAGTAACCTTTGAACAAGAATGCCTTCCTGAAGGGTTTACTTGGGCGCAGTGGGGCAACGGCAAGAGAATGGACACGTACGCCACTAAAAACAACCCGCATCCTGCTTTTTTGGACCAAGTCAAAAACGCCTTCACAGACTTAGGAGTGCCAAGTGACTACTTTGGTGAAAACTTTGACATTGTCTCCGCGAGTTTTAACAAGGTCACATCGTTGTTTGGCGGTGAAACAATTGAATTAAATGTAAAGCTTGCATTGAAGACCAATGGCTGGATTGACTCTTGCTTCAAGCAAGGCGGCGGGTTTCCTTGCCCTCAAGGCCCCCCGCTGCCGCGGGAAGAACCAGAATACGACGACTTTTGCGGAAAGCAATGCAATCCCCCGTGCACTTCCTGCCCCCAGGACCAAAACTGTCCCCCGCCGCCGGCAGACTGCGGTGAATGCGTTTTCAGCCCTGAAAACTGCCAGTTTTTCGAAGTACCCTGCGCCCAGGACGCGGGGGACTGCGACACTTGCAGTGCCAGCAAGTCCAACTTGTTTTTCACGGTCAGCTTCTTTTCAAGCCCCCCAGTCCAGGAGCAGCCGGAGCCGATGCCTGCGACCGGTGACTACTTTTCTCAAAACAATGCAGACGAGCCCTTCAAGCCTACCACTTTGTACACTTTGAGTCAGGGCTTTTCGTCGCTTTTAATGAAGTGGAAGGGAAAACAAGGCGGGGTGGAAAGGCTTTCAACTAGCACAACTGACAGGAGTATTGCCACCATGAGGAACCCTTTCAACTATGGCCTTTCACGCAAGGAGACAAGGTATTTTGCAAGCGCGTGCCTTGACGAAGTCCAGGGATACAGTGGACCAAGCCATGGCTTTACCCACGAAGTCAAAAACTTGGGTGATGCAAGGTTTTTCTTTAAACTCAAAGACTTTCGCTTTTTTGACGCTTACTATGGTGACTCTAACGAGGAAACAAAGGAACGCAAAGTAGTGCAAATTGACTTGCAGACAGGCGAGCCGTTGGGCTGCGCGGTGCTGCTTCCAACAGACGTTGACGTGGGAAAACAGCAAGACGTCTCGGGTGGGCCAAGCGGAGTGAGCCAAGAGGTAATGGCAAAATACCACGCGCTCGTCGAGCAAAGGAAGGGAACCGGGCCCGGGCCGCAGGCAACGTAAAATTGAACGGGCATGAACTGCAAGAGCCCGGCTTTAGCCGGGGACTTGGCTAACCTTTTTACCTCCCCCCGTGCTCGCTATCTCTGTTTTTTTCCCTTCTTTTGCGGAGGAAGCGATGGCGTCGGCAAACTACTCCAAAGGCTTTTATAGAAGTTATAATTAGTGTATTAAAGTGGGTTAAAATGAATAGGATTGTATTCAATGGAAAGGTAAGGCATGGAAAGCCAGTGGTCAGGGGTACCCGTGTTACAGTCGACGAGGTCCTTGGAATGCTGGAAGCAGGCATGACTTACGATGAAATAAAAAAGGAATACGGCTTGGCAAAAGAAGACGCCCTGGCTGTAATCCCCTTAAAGCGACAACACTTTTCTCTTAACTAATTCCCTTGCGTTCAAGGTTGCCAAAAACAATGAAACCGGCATAACTGGAACGCCGTCAATTGTTTTAATGGTTTCCTTGCTTAAAACGTACGGTGTGCTGGTCTTTTTAACGCCGTAAACGTCGCCCGCGCCAATGTTGTCGCTCCACTTGACTTCAACTCCCATTGTTTGGCTTTCCAGATTCAGCAACGCGTCAATTTCCTTCCTACCTTCGTTGTAAAAGTAAACCCCGTCAAGCCGCGATAGCTGGCTTAAAACCAGTTGTTCCACTTTGCAAGGCTCCGGGAGAGTTTCAAGAGCCCACTTTTCCGCAATCGCCGAAAGCAAGGGGTCCAGGAAAAACGCCTTTTTTTCCTTCCTCCTTTCCACCTTGAACGGGAGGCTGGCCTTGTTGACTGTTTCCAGGAATAGTTCTTCTCCAAGCATTTCCATGTATTCAATTATCGTGTTGTGGGACGTCATTGAGGTTTCTTTGGCGATTGAGTGATAGGAAAACTGCGAGCAAGACTTGCGTATTACCGCCTGCAGTATTTCCTTGACTATTAACGGGTTCTTGCCCCACTTAATGAAGTCGCCTTCCAGCCACCTCGCATACTTTTCCATCGTCAACTCGCTTTTTCCGTGGTTTATCGCGTACAAAAAGCCGCCGTGGTTCAAGTACGAGTAAAACTCCTTGTTCAACGTCAAAAGCTTTGGGGCGTTTTCTTTCACCGCTTCAAGGAAGGCCTGTTGCTTGAAGGGGCTTTCCCTCCGCGTTTTCACTCCCTTTAACTCTAAGTACTTGGCGAAAGAGCAGGGCAAGTAGTAAAACTCGTTCCCCTCAATGCCCCTGCCTGGAAGCCTTTCCGCCCCTTTTTTCAAGTCCAGGGAACTAGAACCCGTAACCAGCACTAAGTCGCTTTTCCTCAAGTCCCCGCGGTCAATCAACAACTTCAAGGCCCTGGACCAGTCAGGGATGCTCGTTGTCTCATCCAGGAAAACAAAGCGCTTGCCCTCGCCCGCAACCCCTTCAAGGTACTCCAAGACAATTGAGTGCACTTGTTCGGCGCTTTTCAATAACTCGAAGGAGTAAAAGAAAACGTTTTCCGGCCCGACTCCTTTTCCCAGCAACTCCCTTACTTTCAGCTTTACCAGGGTCGTCTTTCCCACTTGCCTCGGCCCCCTGACGACGCAAACCCCTTTCTCCACTTCGAGTTCCGGGTAGTGCTTTATTTTCTCGCCCTCGAATTCCAGTATGTCAGGGTCCTTGTTTATAGCCTTTTTGTCCTCCCACCAAGGGTTAAACCTCAACAAGTCAGCATACGGCATGTTGTAATTACACTGACCAAGTATTTAAAAAGCTTTGGTCAACGTACTGACCAGCAACTTAGCAGCTTGTGGAAGCCCTTAGGGTCCTTCCAGGTTTTTCATTCTCACGGCAGCTCGGGCAGCTCACCTAGTTCCTTTTCCGCGCCTTCCTTTTTTTTACGCGACTCCAGGAGTTCCTCGATTTTCGGCCGCAGGAGTAAAAACAAGGCAGCCAGCAAAACAAGGAATAAGAGAACGCCTGCCAGTTCAAGCGTTGCCTGTGACGGTAAAACAGGGCCTTGCATTCCTTCTCTTTCAGCCGTGGTCGTTGTTTCTTCTTGTATTTTTTCTTCCTGGACGCTTGAGGGCTTTATTTGAGTACCCTTTTGCACTGTCACCGTGTTCTCTGCGCAGTCAGCCGGGCAGTTTTCAATTGTTTCGGGCGGGACGCAGTTTTCGTCGTAGTTGCACGAACAGTCCCTGTCCAGCCCCGCAGGGCAGTCCGCGTCGCATCGCTTGTCCGTGACTGCGTCGCACTCGCCGTCCAATGTTCCAGTGGTGCAGTCCCTGCAGTTGTTGTAGTTTTCCTTGCCCGAGCACACGCCGTCAAAGTTGCATGCTTGGACGTCGAACTTGAGGATTGACTTAACGCCTTTCCTTAACTCGACGGACTTGTATTCTTGCGAGTAGGGAATGCTTATTATTTTCACCCCAGCCACGTCGCCGAAGTCCGAGGTGTTCGTCCTAGTTGCGCCTTTGGAAGTGTAAATTATGAAGTAGTAACTCCCGCCAGTGAAACTCGTTGGCTCGCCTTCCACAATTTCATAGTCAACCAGTTCAATTTCAGTCGGGCTCTTTACTTTCAGAACTATTGAAATAACTGAGTCCGCGCTGGCAAGGCTTGAAATCAACGCAGTGAAAAGAAGAAAAACCGCAAAGGCCTTAAACGACATGTTAATACCTGCCACAATAAGGGTCGCCATAGCAACGATCTGGGTGCGTTATATTGTGAATTGTCACGACTTCAGCGACGTCCATGAACCCCTGTCCGGCTCCAACTGTTCCCCTGCCAACCCATAAAAATCCGCCAGCGCCTTTCTTGAACCAGTTACCGCTTGCAAGGTACCTATCCACAATGTCCGGGTCTGTGTGACGTTGCTTATATGAATCGTTTCCCCACTCGAGCACGTCGAAAGTTGTGAGAAGAATTCCAGTTATGATGAACACTTTTCCAGCAGTGACTTTGCCGACCTTGACTGCGTTTTTTCCAGCCTTCAAGAACTTGGTTTTTGTTGAAGCGGTTTTCCCAGCATCCACCCATCCTCTCTTGGCCGCATGCCACACTGCCTGGCTTGACGCGGTGAATCCAATTGTTGCAGAAGTCAATTCGAGAGTCGTGCTGTACAGCTTGTTTTCCTTTAACCTCTTAATGTCCTCTTGCGTTACAGATGGGTTGAATAACAACACGGTTTTTTCAACGCCCGTGTCAATTCCCCAGTACAAGGCGTATGATAAAACAGTCCCGGCCCCTAGCTCTCCAGCGCCTTTTGCGAACTTCCAAACCTTGCTTGGGTTCTTGGAAACGTTTCCAGCGGCCTTTTCTTTTTCCACGAACTTTTTCACTGCCGGCTCTGTTTCAACGCTTGTTTCAACTGGCGTTTCCCTCATTGTAGTCTTTGCTTGTTTTCGCGCTTCAGGGCTTCTTTCCTCTCGAATTCTTTCGAGGACTGACTCGTTTGGAGTGAGTTTCTTTCCCGTTGCCAGAGCATTAACTGTTTCAGGCGGGAGAAAGTAGTCCGACAAGGCCTTAGTCGAACGCAGTCTCTGGACTTCTTCAAGGCTTTTATTGACAGCCTTGAACTGCTGGTTTAACTCGGTTATTTCTGCCTGTTTCCTCATTATTTCTACGTCTAAAGGATTTCCCGCGGCGCGTAGTTCACTAATTTTTCTTTCCTTCAATGCAATGCTTGCCTTAAGCGTTGTCAAGTCGTCCGTTATTGCTTCAGGCAACGGCACGCCACCCTCCAGGTTAAGCCTGACCGCCTCGTTGGATGCTTTTCTGGCAAGCTTTTCTTCTTTTACTACGTCTGTCACGTTCCAGCCACTCCTAGTAGGCAGCGCCTCCAGCACTCCTTTTTCATGCAATTCCGCGTTCTTTAAGACAAGTTCAGTGTTTTTTTCAATCAAGGCCTCAATGCTTGGCGGTTTTCCCTTGAACACTTCCGGGTCGGGCGTGTAAGCGTAAAAGTTTCTGCCTTGAACCATTATTGTTGCCTTTGACCTGCTGACAAGCAAGTCTGCATGGGAAAGCTGTTTCTCCCCGCCCGAGAGTTCCCTGACATGCGGTGATGAAGGCCAAACCGCTTGGTATTTTAGTTTAACGCTTCCCGCAACGTCTTCCGGGTGGTAGTGGAAAGTTACCGCTCCGACAACGTCGCCTTCCTTCAGTCCTGCCTTCAGGAATTCATTGAAAAGCGTTCCAGTCCTGGCAGCGTCTCCAATGTCCACCACTGACGAAGTTGCGAATTGGTCTGGCACGAAAACGACTTTTCTCACCACAAGCGTGCCTGTTTTCTTGTTCAGTTCTCCGACTCCGAAGCCGAAGAACTCTATTGGCCGGGTAGCCTTTGCAGCAAGTTCTTCAACTGCTTCCGGTTGTATTACAACGTTTTTGACTTTCTTCAACACGCCGGGCTTAGGGAACGGGTTGAAGTTGTTGAATGTAAGGTCTGACTTCTTAATGCCGCTTTTCCGCAGAATCCCTGCAGTGCCCCCCTGGATTATTGCTGGCTTTTCTATTATTCTCTTCTTTACAAGGTAAGGAATTTCAGTTTCCAGCGTGTCCTTCACTGTTTGAAGCGCCACGGGCTGATAATAGTCCACTGGACCAACTTCCAGGTATGGCTCGCCCACGTGTCTTTTCATGAACTCCTTTAATTCTGCCTTGATTCTTTCAGGCACTAGCTCGGCGTCGTGCCGTATTGCCCTTTCCAAGACTTCTCTTTTGACGCGAACGCTCTTGCCGCTCCCCTCTGGAACGGCAAACCCCGCCTTCCTGTAATCAGTGTTCAAAACTATCAAATCGTCATCCAACACGCTGTCCAGTGAAAAGTTTTGCGTTAGTCTCGTGCTGTCAACTAAAATGCTTGGCCCGCTCCCGTTTCTTGCAAGGCTTCCCTTGTTGCTCACGAAAACGTTCCATTTGCTTCCCCTTGACTCGGCGTCAGGGAAAACCATGAAGTTTTTGTAAACGTCAACGTCAGAAGGCCCGACGTCTCTAAAGCTAAGCTGCGGGTGGCTGTGGACGACTCCGCCAATTACTTCATTTGATGGAATTAACTCGTTCAAGTTGAACTTGCCGCTCTTTAGGGCGCCTTCAACGTCAATTGTGTAAGTGCTTGAAAACTCTTCCGGGACTATTAAAACGCGTTTTGCAGTGAACTCGCCAGTCCCAGCGTCATACTCGCCCGAGAAAACGCCAAAGAGCTCCAAGTCTTTCGAGTAATGCCTTTCAAAAGCAGTTTTTACTTCTCTGGCAACTTTTCCCGGGATCCTGGCTTGCTTTACTTCTGCGCTCATTCCAAGCTGCTCGCCCAATAGGTAGTCTTGAAAGTCTGAGTACGGGCCTCTTGGTTTCACGAAAAACCTCTCGAAAGGCCTCAACTCTTCCGGTATCCCGTCAGGCACGTTTTCGGCAAGCAATAGTTTTTTTGCCAGTCCCTTCTTTTCACTTTCTTCCCTCACTTTCGCTCCAACAGTTGTCAGGGTTGTGTCGTTGACGACGTATTCGTTTCTTTCCACTTCTTCAAAGTATAATACTTCTTTTGCCGTGCCGTTTTCCTGCACTGTATGAGTCTGACTGAACAAGTACCTGACAACGTCTCTCAAGTCGTTGCGCCACTCGCTGCCCTTGCTTTCAGAAGTCAGTACTTTGTCGCGAGGAACAGCAGAAGGGACTTTGTCCAAGTGTTTTGCTGGAATAACCAAGTAAACGATTGCCGCCGGTTTTAGGGTGTCGGTGTTGTACACGCCGTAGGCTTTCTCGAACTTGACGTTGCTCTTGTACCCAAAGAACACGCCTTGGGAAACAGGTTCCACGTTGTCAATGTTGTAGTAAATGTGGTTCAGGCACCCCTTCACTGCTGGAATGTTTGGAATCTCAACGCGTTCGTCCACGGCCAACTGCGACTGCATGCCTTTGCACTCTGGCTTTGTTTGCTTTGACTCGTCTACTACCAAGAAAAAGTGCTCTTCGTCCCAGGCCTGTCCCTCGATTGCAAAGTCGGGACTGCCAACGAACTTGTCAATGACTTTGTCTTTTATGCCACCAATACCCAACCCGAAAAACGAGTTCTTGTTGTTTTCAGGGCCTTCAAATATCTTGCCTAAGTCCTCGATTTTGCCGCCGTAGTAAAGAAAGGGGTGTGTTTGATTGAGTGGCGGGTTGAGTGATGTTGTCGTTGCGATTCTAGCCGTGGGATCGTTTGAGGCAACCTTTTCTGCTTCTATTATTTCTTCAGGCGTCGCAGGCCTTGCCTCCAGGCTTTCCCATTCTTCCTTGTCGTATACGACAAACTGAACCTCTAAGTAGTTAGTAATCCTGTAACTGGCTTGAGTCCTTGACGCGTCATCTATTGAAACAAGCACCGTGTAAGCGCTTGCTGGAATGCTTTTCGTGATGGCTGCAGACGCTTCGTAAACAGTGAAGCCTGTTTCCTCGTCTACTTCTGTTTTCTCCATTCTTACTTCGCCGCCGCCCAACACGGACAAGTCAACTTTTAGGCTCGTTGAAGGAGTTGCACGCGCAACCACTGCTACTATGGAAAGCGAGCCATTATTGTTTGAAACGTAGTCCGGGACCGCGCCTGCCTCTACTATTATTGGCGGCCCGTATGCCTCGTAGTACAGCGCCGCGAGGTTGTAGCTCAAGTGCAGTTCGCTGTCTTGCCACACCAAGTCAATTTGCGGCGCTTGCTTTTCAACTGCCTTACACGTCGCGCTCTTGTCAGTGCCGCATTCCCTTAAGAGTTGGTAAAAGTCTGAAACAACTGACCCAGCGCCGTAGCCTAGCCTTAAAGGCTTTAGCGCCCTTTCCGAGCATTCTTTTCCAAAGTAGCCCAGCTTTAAGTACTGGTTTTGCGGCGTGTTAGGCAGCGTTGTTTTTAGGAAAACGCAGTCGTCGCCAGTTCTCGTGTTTTGCGCGTCCGTGGGCAGTGTTTCAATTCTGTAATTTGCGTATTCGTGGACTGCCAGCGTCGAGTCCAGCGTTGCCTGGCTTGAAGCCATTTCGAGTTCCGCGGGGTCGTTTGAGTAAAGCTTGTCAATTCCTTGCGGCAACCCAAGGAATTGGTTTTTCCTTGAGGCAACGTGGTTTGTTTTGTCTAAAGTGAGTAGTTGCGGCTCGTTTTTCGGAAAGTACAGTTTTCCGCTCGTCTTGCCGTCCAGGTCTTTTACTTCTGCTACAAAAACGCCAAGGCTTGAATCGCTTTCCACGGCGTCGGCTACTTTTACCGTGGCGCTCAAACTGTTTGCTTGGTAGTCGCCAAAGTTAAGGATTGACTCGCCGGGCGTGACAAACACTGCAAAGCTTTCCAGGCCTTTCTTTTTTGACGCGAAGCCGACGTCTGGCGTTGGAAAAGTGTTTTTGTTGGCCGACTTCTTTTGAATCAATGGCGCGTCCAACGGCAAGTGCAGTAAAACGTTTTTAGAGCACAGCTCGTTGGCTTCTTCATCTTCCAAGTGCTCTAACTCAGCTTTTACCTTGCCGCCGTCGTCTTTTTTTATTTCCAGCGATTTTTTCCCGCACGCAAACCCTGCAATGCCGGGCGTTTTTACCTCCAAGCCAGTGGAGATCTTTCCAGTCCATTCAACCGGCAAAATTGAATAATCGTTTAGTAAAACGCCCGTTTTCCCGTATTCTTGCATTGCCTTCAAAGTGTTTTGAGAAAACGTGTCCTCCAGTGAATAAACTTCTACGCTAACCCCTTTGCTGGGTTGCGTGATTTTCTCTGAATACTTTAAAACAGTCTGGACAATTTGGACAGTGTCGCAGAACATGCTCGTGCAGTCAACTCCCCTCCCAACACCGACTTGCGAGTAGTCCCAGTTCAACGCGATTCGCGGCACTCCCTTGACTGCAACGCCTTCCGAGAGCTCTAAGTCGAAAACCAGCCCCGGGTACGCCGTAACTGGCTCGCCTGTTTCCTCGTCGAATTCAATGATTTCCGTTACCGATTCCCCGCACAACCCAGTCCCTTGGTTGCAGGAACAAGTCGAGTCGTCCACGTACGCTGGCGGTCCAATGAAGTCAGGCGGCAGCTTCACGAGGCATTCTTTTTCCCCTAAAAAGCTCCTCGCGCAGTGCGAGTCGTTGAGGCACCGCGTCCCGTCAAATTTCACGGAATCATAGCACTTTCCAGTACTGCCGTCGCACTTGCACGTTGAATCAGGCGCATAAGCAGGCGGTCCAATAAAATCCGGCGGGTTTACCATAACGCATTGCTTGTCGCCGAACTGGTTCCTGGCGCAGTGCGAGTCGTTGAAGCACGTGGTGCCGTCGAATTCCTGGGAAAAAACAGGCGCGCCTGCCAGGAATGCTATGAGGAGAGAAAGCGTTGAAAGCGTCAACAGTTTCAGCGCAAACCGAGGAAAGGCACTGTCACCGCTTGGACTTGAAGGCATCTTATCAATGCAATATTCCTTGCAAGCACTTTTTAACGCTTCTCCAAGGCGCCCTGAAGGAAGGCCGGGAAGGCTTCATTCCAGGAAGGCGTCGGCTTTCCTTAACACGCCTTTCGCGTTCTCGAACGTAAGCCTCTCCATTGCCTCCTTGAACGAGAGCCACGCGAAGCCTTGGTGCTCGAAGGAAAGAGTCACTTTTTCTTCAAGAGTCTCTGCAAGGTAAAAAGTCACGGCCTTGTGGACTCTTTCGCTGCCCCGCGTATAAGAGTACTCTATTCCTTCCCTGAAGCCGGGAACGAGTTCCAAGTCCTTTATGCCTGTTTCCTCTAAGCACTCGCGGCGCGCGGTTTCCTCGCCCGTTTCCCCTTTTTCCACGTGGCCCTTTACCAAGTCCCAGTGGCCCAAGGCGTAATGCAATAAGAGGTATTTTTTCTCCCCTCCCGCGCCGCGGAAGACGACGACGCCGGCGGATTTTTCCTCCTTTGAGGTAACCACGATTCACTTCCTTTCGTTCTTTGCATTTCGCAAGGAATTTTTCACGAGCGCGTCGAGCTGCGGTTTTCCGAGTTCGCGCAAGTAGTACCGCACGCGGACCACTGGCTTGTCTACTTCCAAGACGCGTCCGAGGTTGATTGGAGTGCCGGCTATAACTGTGTCGCATTCCGCCGCGTTAATGGTCTTTTCGAGTTCCTTGACTTGTTTTTCAGTGTAACCCATTGCCGGGAGAATGAGGCCCAAGTGAGGAAACTTGTGGTACACTTCCCTAATGGAGCCAACGGCGTGCCTGCGCGGGTCAACTATTTCACGCGCGCCGTACTTCTTTGCGGCAATGAAGCCCGCGCCGTAACTCATTCCCCCGTGCGTCAGCGTCGGCCCGTCTTCCACTACCATGACTCGCTTTCCCCTAATCAGCAGCTCGTGCTCTACTCGTATTTCGCTAGCCGCCTTTATTATGGCGCAGTCCTTGTTTATCGAGCGGATGTTTTTCTCGACGACTTCGACGTTGTGCTGTACTTCGGGGTTGATCTTGTTTATTATTGCGACGTCGGCCATGCGGAGGTTGGCTTCGCCGGGGTAGTACTCGAGTTCGTGGCCTGGCCTGTAAGGGTCAGTCAGGACAATGTGGAGGTTTGGGCGGTAAAACGGCAAGTCGTTGTTGCCCCCGTCCCATAGTATAACGTCAGCCTCTTTCTCTGCCTCTCTCAGGATTGCCTCGTAGTCAACGCCAGCGAAGACAATGTTTCCTTCCTCCAAGTGCGTCTCGTATTCCTCGCGTTCCTCGATAGTGCAGTCCTTGGCGCGCAAGTCCTCGTATTTCGCGAACCTTTGGACTGACTGCCGGCGCAAATCACCGTAGGGCATGGGGTGCCTTACTATTACCACTTTTTTCCCGGCCTTTTTCAAGAGCCTCGCGATTTCCCGAGTCGTCTGACTCTTGCCGCAGCCAGTGCGAACGGCGCACACGGAAATTACTGACTTGGAGCTTTCGAGCATGGTGCTGTCAGGGCCCATTACCATGAAGTCCGCGCCCGCCGCCAGCACGAGGGACGCTTTCTGCATGACTTCCCCGTGCGACAAGTCCGAATACGCGAGTATGACGCGGTCAACTTTGTGCTTTTTCACGAGCGCGTCGAGTTTTTCCTCCAAGTGAATGGGAATGCCTTCAGGGTAAAGCTTTCCCGCGAGCTCGGTTGGGTAAAAGCGCTTGGAAATGTTGGGGATTTGCGCTGCAGTGAAGCACACAACTTCGTAGTGCGGGTTGTCCCGGAAGAAGGCGTTGAAGTTATGGAAATCCCTTCCGGCCGCGCCCATGATTATGACCTTCAACGGCTTTGAAGGGTCGTGCTTGTGGAACTCTACGGGCATGCCCTATTTTTAGGCAGTGAATGCTTTTAAGCGTGTTCTTCGCTTACGTGAATGGAATGAAGCCGTTGTTCAAGGCATTGCTCTTGCTTGTGCTGCTCGCGGTGGCCGGCGGGGCTTACTTTTTGTACTTGGCTTTTTTCCCCCAGGAAGCGCCGACTGAAAGGGCTTCAACGCCTGAACAGGCAATGGAGATTGCTGGAATGCAGTTACTTTCACCTCCGTCGTTCTTGCCTGAAGCCGTGAAGCGCTTCAAGGTTCAAATAATCGCGGGCAGCGACCGCGCGCTTTACTATTACGGGGAGTCTCAGGCGGGAAACATGACTGTGATGAGCCAAGCCAACAACGGGGGCTTCATGGTGTACCAAGGCATTTCGCCTTTAGTGTTTGGAGGCGAGCCGGAAAACCTTTTTTCCAGCGAGACTGGCAGGGTTTACGCTTTTACCTTGAATGGCGGCGTTGGCGACTTGAACTCAATTGGAATGTATTGGGCGGAGGGCAGGACGCACGTGACCCTCTTCTCAGAGACCACCAGCGCCGCGAAAGAAGAGTGGATTAAAGCCGCTGACTCAATGAAGGCGTTGCCTGGCTTCGTCGAGCCCCCGCCAGTGACAATTGCCGGGCTCGTGGGAGCCAGCGAATTCGGGCAATTCACATTGACTGACTCTTCCGGCAGGGTTTACTACGTCAAGAACTACCAAAGCCCGGAAGTTGCCGGCGCGCTGCAGCCCCTCATTGGAGCCAGCGCAGAAGTCACTGGAATAGTGAAGCCTAACTCGGGCGACGTGCTGGTGTTAAGCGTCACGGGCGGAGAAGGAAAGCCAACAGGCTCGGACGCGGGCTCAACGCCGGGCGAAGGGGATGAAGTAGTCGTAGTAAACGGAGTCATTGGGAGAGAGGAAGCAAACCTTCAGTACACGGTGACGGATGAAACTGGCGCGGTTTTCTACGTTAAAAACTACGGGAAAGCCGGCGTAGTACGGGCTTTGCAGGGCTTGGTTGGTAAAACGGCTGAAGTGAAGGGCTTCCTGACACCGCCTTCAACTGACGTGACCGTTACGCACGTCAACGGCGCGCCAGTGTGACGCTCTTCAGGCAAGGCCCGCCTGCCTTTCAAGGGGAAACTTTTCCAACGCGGGAAAAACTCATGCGCTCGAAAACCCTTCAAAAACAGCCAAAGGGCTTGCTTCACGCGGCCTGGAAGGCATTACTCAAGTTATTGCACGCCTCGCTTGTGCTGGTGTTCCTGGGCTTCTTGTCCACGTTTTTCCTGGCAGTGGCAGACCAGGTAACCGGGTTTAGCGAGCATTCAGTCATAGTTCAAGCCTTTGGCGGGCAGGGAAAGCTATTCCTCAAAAAAGCCATTCGGTTCTCTGACAGCATTGCAGAGTCAAGCGGCGATTTCCTGCTGGGCGCCTTTGAATGGAAAACTTATTACTTTAAAGCCGGCCCCGAGTCAATATGCGAAGCGGACGAGTCAAGCTTTGCGGAAACGGTCAGGCAAGACGTTAACCTTGGCCTCTCGCCGGGCGACTTCGAGACGTACAAGGCGTTCGTTGACAAGGCCTGCTTCGAATACGTGGGCGGGATTGCAGAACTCTTTAAGTCAGAGCCGCCCGAAAACATAAAGGTTTCCTTTACTTCCAGTCCAGAAGAGCACGCTGGCCGGGAAAATAGCGGAGCCGTCGAGTTAAACTTGAAGTCTTTGAGGTTTCCCCACGAGGCAATCAACGTGATGGTGCACGAGGCCGCGCACGTCATTCAAGGATACCCGGCCGGGGCCCCAAACTGGGCAGTGGAAGGGATTGCTGACTATGCAGTGTTAAGACTGCGTCCGTCCCTCTTGGACACTGTGCTCATCAGGAACTGCACTCCAAGGTTTGACTACACTGAAACCGATTACGGGTGCATTGCGTTCTTCTTGCTTGAGGCTAGTGAAAATTCCACGTGCGGCAACGACTTGGTTGTAAAAATGAACGAACGGCTGCGGGCTGGCGGAGGGGACGCTGACTTGGACGCGGGTTTCAGGGAATGCGGCTTTGAAAGCGTTCAAGCTGCCTGGAAACAGCACGGGCCGCTGTGACGGGATTTTTTCAGGCAATGGAAACGCTTTTAATTGCTTTAATATTTTGAGTTGGCTGTTATGGTGCGGAATAATTTTCCAAAAAAAGAGTACTGGAAGCACTGGCTGTTCGACTTCGGCGTTTTCGCCGGCTTCCTAGTCCCGGCATCCATTGCTGCTGTTTTCCTCACGCTGGCAATGCTGTCAGGCCTTCTTTACTCTGCCTTCGTCGCGCCGGGCTGGGCAGTCATTCCCTTGCTTTTCATGGTGGCGCTTTTGGCGCCCGTTTCAGTCGTGCTCGTCTTCGTGGGCTGGAACCTGGCCTTTGAAAGGATAGTGCTCGACAGTGAAGGCTTTCACTACCTGACCGCGTTCGAGAGAGTGGACGCTGACTACGATGACGTTAAATTGGTGAGAATCCTGACGAGGCAGCACTTCCGGGCCGGCTTTTACAACTTGCTTGCAATAAGCGTGGTCGACAAAGACGGCGAGCCCCAGCAAGTCAACACGCAAATAGTTTACGCTGCAAACGAGTTGGCTCGGGAGATAAAAAAGAGGGCGCCGAACGCGGTCATTGGAAGCGGAATATCACTGAAGGAAGGCAGGAAGGGGTTCTGGCGTTCTTTCAGCATTTTCCAGTAAAAAGCCCGCCAAGGCCCTTTTGACCTGTTTTCAGTGATTGCTTCCGTAGTTGCCGTAGCTGCCCGAGCCGCCGAAGGCCGCGGTGGAATGTCCACCGCTTGCAAGTTCACTGCCCGGAAATTGCCTGCGGTATGGCCGAGGGTTCTTTCGCGTGCTTGTTCATTTCCTGCTGCATTGAATACATGGCGTAAAGGTTGACCAAGGGCAGGATGAACATTGCGAACGTCACAACGTGCTTTGACGGGTCTTTTTTCAGCACGCCTGCAACGGCTTCAGTGTACTTCCACAGCCAGTAAAGAACCGCCAAAATTCCCACAACGGGAATTACCCCGGCGAGCAATAGCCACGCAGTTGGAACGCTTCCCCCCAACTCGTTTAGTTCTCCCTTTGTTTGCACGTACCAGTAAACGCCGTACAACCCGAAAGTGATGAGCGTCAAAGCCACCACAACGAGCGGGTTTCTTTCCTTTACAACCATTTTAACCCAATCCCCCCAGTCAAAGCCGTTGGCTAACGGCCCAATTAACTGGTGCAATGCTTAAAAATGTTGCCAAGCGGGGCGGGCTTCAATAGTTGCCGTAACCGCCGCGCCTGCCGCCGCCATAACCGCCACCGCCGTAGCCTCCGCCGCGCGGCCTGTAGTCGTCTTCGTGTTCAGCCGCGGAGACGTCGTTTGACTCGTTCACGGTTTCAATTGCGGCGCTGCTTTCGCCTAAAGTGCCTTTTTTGCCGACGTTTAACTGGATGTGGCCCTTGAATAGTTTTACGTAGCCGTTCTTGATTTCGTACACTTTGCCTACTTGCAGTTGCTCGATTTGTGCGTCCCACGCAGTGAGCCTAACGACTCCCGAGTCGTCGCCGACAGTGAAGTCGCACACCCTGTGCTGTGACCCGTCAGTCTTCAGCGTCACTTCCCTCGTTTCAGTGGCGTTCAATACCTTGAAAGCCAACGTGACTTCCCTGCTCTGGGGTGTTATTTCGCTTATTTTCATTTCCATTTCAACTCCATTTTGCTTCAAGAAGGTCTTAACCGCCCTGCTTTAATCGTTCGCGTTGAAAAAACAGCGAAAAAAAGCTCTCAGCTGGCTCGAATCCCTCAAAGAACGCGTTTTGCGTCCCAATAACCAAGGAGAGCGAAACCAATTAAAAGGGCTCGCGGGGACGCGAAAGCCGGCGAAACGCCTAACTGTCTTCGTGGGCGGGCAAATATGAATTTATATGCTTGCCTTTCTTTTTTCCCTCGCGGCTTTCAAATGCCCTTAATTCGTTCTTCGAGCGGCGCGTTCGGCGTGTTGGCGCTGGCGCTTGCATTGGCCTTAGGCGTTGGCATTGCCTTGTTTTTGCAGTCAAACCCGGGCCTTTTACTCAACCCGCAGGAAAAGCAAGCCTCTTCAACTCCTGCAGCTGCCGACTCGCATTCTTTGCCTCCGGTTCCCGCCCCGCCAGTTGCGCCCGAAGACGTCAGGGAAGAAGCCAGGGGCGAAGGCAGGGAAGTCGAGCTACCTGCGGCGCCCGCGCCCTCGCAGGAACAGCCACTGCCCGAAGAACCAGCCCAAGAACCCGTTCCGCGTTCTCTCAGGATCGTGGAGCTACGGAACGCGGAAATTGACTCCAACGCGATTGACTTGGGGAACGAGCGCAGGCTTTTCCTTAGGTTCGCTCTAGGCGAGCCGTGCCTTGAAGGCGAGTGCAGCATTGACTTTTCCATTGGAAACGCGGTGGTTTTCAGCCAGGCCGCAATTCCCGGATCTCCTGACCACTTGGACAGGACGTCCAATTTCCTCGTTCCCAACGCGCTTCTCTTCCTTGAAACAGGCGAGCACGAAGCAATTCTAAAAATGCGCAGGGGTTCGTCAATTGAAACCGCTTCCTTTAAGGTAAGCTTGGAAAACCCCGCGCACCCGAGCACCTTGAAGGACTCGCAGAGCGCTTGCAGTGTGGGCCGCGAGAGCTTCGCTGGCGTGGTAGAAGAACACGGCTCGAAGATAGGCGTTTCCTTGAACGACTTTGACGCGTACGCCGCGCGCATCAAGTGGGTCTGCAACAACTACCTAAAACGCGTTTCTGAGCTCTTGCGCGAAGGAGAAGTCTTCCACGCAGGCTTCACTTTCGCCTACAACGACTCCAACAACCTTGCCCGCACGTACGGTGACGTGGTCGAGTTAAACCTGTATTACTACCGTTCGGCAGCGTTTGAGGACGGCGTGATAGTCCACGAGCTGGCGCACGTCGTGCAGGGTTACCTGGGGGAGCAGCCGCTGTGGATGGTTGAAGGCGTCGCGGACTACGCGCGCCTAAATTTGAGGCCGCAGGACTCCCCAAGATTAAGCCGGGCGAACTGCTCTTACGGCGTGCACTTCTCGGAGACTTCCTACGGGTGCATTGCAGACTTTTTCGCGAGAGCGGAAGGCGCTTCCACGTGCAAGGACTTCGTTGTCAAGCTCCACAAGTGCCTGAAGGCGAGGCAGTGCTTTGACGGCACCGGCATTTTCAGGGAATGCGGCTTTGAAAGCCCTGAAGCGGCGTGGGAAAAATTCGGGCCGCAGCCAGACAAGTAAGGTATTTAAAGTATTACTTTTATTACTTGTATTGGTTAGGTGGTTTGAGTGCCTGTTGTAAGCGTTAAGGTTGACGAGCAATCGAAGCAGTTAATGGAAAAGCACGAGGAAATCAACTGGTCTGCTGTCATGCGAAGGTCCATCGCGGAAAAAATACGTGACTTAGAGGCCACGCGGCTTGACAAGAAGAGGGCACTTAGGGCAATACAGGACGCAGTGAGAATTCAGGAAAAACACGTTCTGAAAAAAGGAGAAAAAACTGGTGCGGAGCTGATTCGTGAATGGAGAGACAAAAGACGGTAGTTGACGCCAGCATTGGGTTCAAGTGGTTTTTCAAGGAGGCAGGGTCAAGAGAGGCAATAGGTTTACTTGATAGGCACAAGAATGGGGAGCTAAGCCTAAATGTCCCAGACCTTTTCTTTTATGAAGTCCTAAATGCTCTGCGTTACAAGGGTTTCAATGATGAAGAACTGAGTGAAGTGGTCGAAGACTTAATGGACTTCCAACTTCAGTCGCATGAACCAAGAGCTAACCTGCTTTCATGCGCTGCCAGGCTTTCAAATCAGTACGGCTTTACTTTGTATGATGCATCTTACGCGGCATTGGCGGAACTCTTGAACGCGAAAATAATTTCAGCGGATGAAGAGTTATTGAGGCACCCGCTTGCGCAGCCACTATAGAATCAGCAGTTTTCAGTTTCGTGCGCGCAATCGCTTTAAATAATGCTTCTTTCATTATGCAGTTTGAAATTTCCCGCACTGATTTAAATGAGACCAGAAAAGCCCCACTCGCACTTGGAGTACGCGCTGAAAAAAGACCAAGTGCAAAACATTTCACTCTACGTGAAGAACAAGAACTTGAAGCTGCACGTCGCGCAGCGGTTCGCGTTCCAGAACTACTTGGACGAGCAAGGACTAGTCCCCAAGAGGCACTTGGCGCAGAAGTTCGGCGACCCGATTGCCGAGAACGAGAAACTGCTCAAGGGAATGGTGCAGCGCACCAAGGTCACACCTGGAAAGCTTTTGGTGGCTTTGAAGACCGGCTGCCGAAGCCTTGGAGACCTGGCCACGCAGTCGGCGTTGGACGCGCACCACGTCCGCAAGTACGTCTTCAGCCTCCAGACTTACGACTTGGTTTCCAAGGTGACCCCAATGGACTGCCTCGTGAGCTACTTGAACACAGTGAAAGACTACCCCTTGGGAAAGTTCAAGCACCGCGTCCTCCCGTGGCTGCGCGACTCGGAAAAAGACGACTTGCGGACTGGTTCGTTGTACGTGTTCAACCAGCCGAAGCTCTCGTTCGTGCACTCAATGCGCGTCACGGGCAGGGAGTACTACATTAACTTGGCCAACGCTGCCGCGCAGCGCTTCACGGAAAGGCACAAGGACGCAAAATGCCTCAACGACATGATACGCGAAGAGTTCGGGTTGACTCCAAAAATAATCACCTTCCGGAAGCTAGAAAAGACGACTTCGACGGAGAAGACTTTCGAGGACAAGTTCCGCGAGCTGGTTTCCAGCCTTATCAAGAAATACAACCAGAACGCGGTTGCCACCTCGGAAGAACACAAGGAAGACCTCGGCTCGGGCGTCCTGCCGGACACGCTTGTCACGCTGCCCGACGGCAGGCGGATAGCCATTGAGTTGAAGCGCTCCTCGCAGGGTTTTTACGTTGACACTTCAATCAAGCAGTTCCTCCGCTACCTGGAAGTCTATGACTACGTCGGCATAATAGCGTTCCACGACCTGCCCGCCATCGCTGGCGTGCTGGGAAACAAGGAGTTCGCGGGGCCGCAGCTCTTGGACGCCTTAAAGAAGTACTTTGAGGCGAAAACCGAGGAACACAAGTCGCAGCGCAACAAGTACAAGAGGAACCTGCCAGTGGACCACCCGGACTTTTGCGCGTCAGTCGAGGCAACCAACACCTTCCTTGCATACCGTTACTCCAGGAAGCAGCTGGACAAGTTCAACCCTAAGTACAGCGTCCAAGTCTTGCTGGGGCCGGAGGCCTTCGATTTGTTCAAGCCCGAATACAAGCCCTTGTACCAAAAGACCCTGTTCTTCATTGGAGGCGCCACCCTGGCAATTTTGTGCAACGGGCAGGGCCTGAAAAACGAGCTGGCGCACGTCCGCGACTTCGACAACCACTTGAAGGAAAAAATGCTGAAGGGAAAGCTTTCCAGTTCTTCCCTTGAAGCCTTGGAGCCTTGAAGGGCCTTTTTTCGCTTTTAGTCCAATTCAAGCCTGGTTGTCTTGCTGGTTGTCCCGCTTCCGGAAACAATTCCAGTGGAGTAAAGGACTGTTTTCCCGCCCTCGCTTGCCAGCACTGAAGAAGAATTAAAACTCATTCCCGGAACCGTGAAAGTCCTTGCGACCGAGAGTCCTGGCAGCCTGTAAACTGTTATTGCCCCGTCGCTCGTGGCGGCCAAGTACTCCCCCAGCAGGGACAGCCTGCTTGCCGGGACGTTTTTGACTTCTTGCTCGAGTTCAAGCGTTCCCTTTTTGTACTTCAGTATTGACTCGTTGTCCAGCCCGCTGCTGACGTAAACGAAGCCTTCCGGGTCGCCGTCCGAGACTACTGAGACGGGCAGGGACATGGGCATTTTTACGTAGTTAGAACCCAGAGACGCCTGGCCGCTTGACAGAGACAGCTTGTACAAGTAGGCGTGGTCTTGCCCGTCTATCACGAAGGCGTTGACTGCGTCGCAGTGAATGCCGTCAGTTCCCAGCATTCTGTACAGGAACCCGTCGTTGGGCAAAAGCGTTATTCCATTGGAGTGCGTCCAAGCAGTTGAGCCGCTGCCGGCGTTGAGGGCCTTCACTCCATAACCCGCCAATCCATAGCCTATTGGGGTCATGTATTCCGCCAAGACCTTGTCGCCGCAGGCTTTAATGCTGGAGTAACCCAAGTCCTCAGTTGAAGTCCACGCAACGCTTCCCGTGGTTTTGTTGTAAGCGCGCAGCCTCATCAGGAACGCGGCCGGCGGCGGGTTGAATTCCATTGCGTAAATTTTCGAGCCGTCAACGTCAATGTTCAACGGGTAAAAACCCAGACTCACCAAGTCAGTTGAAGGGTTTGACTTAATCAATGCCTCGTGCGCCCCGGTTGCCGGGTTGAACACGTGCACTCCCTTTAGCGCGTCTTGGGACGCGTTTTGGGATACGACGAAGACTTTACCGTTAACGGCAATCGCCTGGTTCTTCAAGTTGTAAATGCTCGAAAGGGGTGTGTTTTCAGTTGTCTTAGACCACTCGCCGGCGTTCGCTGCCCCAGCAAGAGCAACCAGCAAAACTAAGACTCCCGTGAAAAACCTCGTTGTCATTGTAAAAACCCCCCGCTCGCCTTGGAAAAAGGAAACACCCGACAAGAAACGGGGGCGCTTCAATTTTTAACGTTTTCGAGCGAGAAATCCCACTGCTTTATGTCAGCCTTTGGCTGACAGCTGTCAAACCTATTAGGTTTGACATTTAGCTGTGGGGTGAATCGCGGTTTTGTTTCCTTTGAACGAGTTGCGTTAAACAACTTATTCAAGTCCAGTGTTGAGTCCGTTGCCGGTGCGTGCCTTAGCGTGCTGGTTTTAGAGGGCACTGGCAACCCGCACCATTGCGGGTTTATATGCCTTGAAAGCGCAGTCTTTGTG
>DATDTB010000087.1:0-6108 GCA_035291025.1 archaeon | reverse complement strand
GGAGCTGGAACTACCCCGAAGTAAAGAAAGAGGACGCGAGACTTTTCCGTGAGGCGCTTGAAAGCGCGAAAATCGGGCCCTTCATGTCGCACGCGACTTACCTCCAAAACCTGGCGTCACAGGACCCAAAGCTTTACAATGGGTCAATCAAGATGGTGCTAAAGGAAGCGCAGGCTGCTTCCGCGCTCGGGATTCCATACGTTTGCTTTCACCCCGGCACGCACGGCGGCGCCAGCGACGAAAAAGGAATTGAAAGGATTTCCACTGCACTCAAAACGCTCAAGGGCGAGCTGCCCAAGGACGTCACTTTATTGCTGGAAAACACCGCGGGCTCTGGGACTTGGGTGGGGTACAAGTGGCAGCACTTGAAGGCCATAATTGACGGCTCTGGGCTGGGAGAAGGCGTTGGCGTGTGCCTGGACACCCAGCACTCGTTCGCGGCTGGCTACGACTGGCGCTCCCGCGAGTCAACTGACGCGGCCCTAAAGGAATTCAATGAAGTCGTGGGGCTGGAAAAACTGAAAATGGCTCACTTGAACGACTCCAAGTGCGGCTTGGGAGAGAAAAAGGACAGGCACGAACACATTGGCTTGGGGAAAATCGGAGTTGAGGGAATGAAGCAGTTGGTCAACCACCCGCGGCTCCGAAGGGTTCCATTCGTGCTCGAAACGACTATTGATTCCACGCGCGGCCACAAGGAAAACATTGAAGTCGTGAAAAGGCTTTACGAGGAGTGAAGAAAAAAAACGAGGTGAAGGAATGACTGTCATTAAGTACAACAAGCTCGTCCGCGACAAGATTCCAGGCATCAGCGCCTCAAAGGGAATAATTTCAAAGACGCACGTGGCCGGCGACGAAGAGTACTGGAGGGAGTTGAGGAAAAAGCTCCGAGAGGAAGCCGCGGAGTTCGAGAAAGAGGAGTCAGCGAAAGAGCTCGGCGACGTCTTGGAAGTTATTTACTCCATTGCCGCGTTCAAGGGATGGAAACTCGACTACGTGGAAGAACTGCGGAAAAAGAAAAGAGAAGAACGCGGCGGGTTCGAGGGCCGCATCATACTGGAGGAAAACCGCGTCACGGAACCGGTAAGCGACAAGTTCGCGGAAGAGCTTAGAATGAAGAAATAAAAATGGAAAAACCCAAGGCGGCGGCGCAACGCTTCATTGGTCAGTGTACCCGCCGTCAACCACGATTGTCTGCCCCGTGATGTACTCGGAGGCGTCGCTTGCCAGGAACGCGGCTGTCTCGGCGATGTCAACGGGCTTTCCAAGCCTCCGTTCTGGAATTATTTGCAGCAACGAATTAAGCCCAGTCGTATCCATTCCCTGCTCGACTCCCGGCGTTAGGATTGCCCCGGGAGCTATCGCGTTCACGTTAATATGGTAAGGCGCAAGCTCGAGGGCTGCGGCCCTGGTGAAACCCATAATTCCAGCCTTTGAAGCGCAGTAATGCGCCAAGTTAGGGAAGCCGACCTGAGTTCCGGCAATTGATGCAATGCTTATTATTTTTCCATAACTCGCCTTCATCATGTGCGGCAAAACCGCCTTGGTGCAGTTGAACACTCCCTTCAGGTTAGTGTCAATGACCGCGTCCCACTCGCCTTCAGTCATGTCCTTCAAGGGCTTGAATGGGTAAATTCCCGCGTTGTTCACTAGGATGTCTACGCGGCCGTGCCTTTTCACCGCGCCGTCAATCAAGGCCTGCGCGTCCGTAAAACGGCACACGTCACACACGAAAAACTCGTGTTCCGTCTTGGCCTCGTGCCGCGCGCTCACGACGACTTTCGCTCCAAGCTCCTTGAACTTGTCAGCTATTCCCTTCCCAATTCCCTTGGTGGCGCCGGTGACGACCGCAATCTTTCCATTCAACGAATTCATTGCCTTCAACCTCCAAGGAAAAATGCCCGCGGCTTTCTCCAATTGCGCAAAACCACGAAAGCGGGCGAGGTTTTTACACTTTTCGCTTTTCTTTGAAGGGAGTGCCTTTTCCAGAAACTGCAAGGCTGGGAAAAGGTGGGGGTAAACATGAGGATTCTTCAATTCGTTGCATTTCTTGCCTTGCTTTCCGTTCTTTCAGCGGATTCACACGCGCACGCAGAAGAATACCATAGCTACACGGGCGTTCCATTCATTGTTTACACTGCCTTTCTGCTGGGGGCGCTTTATTTTTACGAACTAAAAGGAGACACCCCCACGGGCTTGTCGGTTTTGTTGGGTGTTTTGTCCAGCGCCTTGGTCGTGAACTTGTTTTACCAAAACACGCCCTGGGACGACTTTACTGCAGCGGACTCAATGGTGATAGCTTTGGCCGCATTGATGCCGTTTGCCTTTTTCTCTTTCGTAAAGCCACGCATTGACTTAATCACGGGGCGCGGGGCGTGACCTTGCATCTTTCTAGGCAGGGCTTGCAAGTCTTTTCTTTTTGCGGCCGCCTTGGCTAAGTTGCTGGCTTTTTCCCCGGGAACGCCCGCTGGCACGCGGGACTGCAAGCAGCTCACGCCACCCCGTATTGCGCCATCATTCCCGCTTCCAAGTGCTCTGAGACATGGCAGTGAGCCATCCACTTCCCCGGGTTGCTTAACTCCAAGAAAAGGGTAATGGCCGAGCCGGAAGGCACCAAGACAGTGTCCTTCCACGCCTTGTTCTCGTTTTCCACGCCGTCCCTTTCCAAGACCAGGAACCTGTTGCCGTGGAAGTGGATTGGGTGCTGCATTGGATGCATTGACTTCGGGTCGTTGAAGATCCTGACTTTGACGTGGTCGCCTTTCTTGAAATTGTATTGCAGTTCGTCGTTTTCCTTTCCCGTGGCCCTGTCCTGGATTACCCACTTAACAGAGTCCGTTGTCAAGTTTGCGTTCATGGACCCCATTGCGTCCTCCCATTCAATGCCGTCCTCGCCCAACCCCATTGACATTGCGTGCCCCATGTGGCCCTGCAATTCCACTGACAGCCTCCAGTCCACGTCAACCGGCTTGCCGAACAAGGCCTTCAACGGGCCGACTTCTGCCGCAACGTACTTGTTTTCCTTCAATTCAAGGAAGGAACTCGAAGGGCTTTCAGTCGCGGCTTGGTTTTCGCTTGAAACTATTACTCTTCCCAGCGAATACTCGCCGTAAGGCGTTTCATGAACCAATGCATGCTCGCCGGGCTTTTCGAAAAACGCCTCAATGACGTAACGCTCGCTTGGCGCTATGACAACCGAGTCGGCAAAGTACTCGCTTTCAAAAGAGCTCACGTCGGTTCCAACGACTTTCAGCCTCGCGCCCGGAATCTTGAAGTTGAACACTCGAGTGTTTGCCGCGTTCAAGGCGTAAAAGCGGATTACTTCGCCTGTTTTTGCGGGCAACTCGTAACCAGTGCCGCCGTTCACCAGCAAAACATTTCCAAACCTGCCCATTAAAGCGTGAGTCGTGACCCCTTCAATGAACGTCGGCGCGCCGTTGTCCAAGAGAATGTCGTCCAACACGAGCACTTCCTCGCGGCTGGCCTTGCCGTAGTAGTCTTCTTTCTCCGGCTCTACGAGTATCACGCCGTACAAGCCGAGTTCCTGCTGCCGTGCCTCCTGCAAGTGCGGGTGGTACCAGTACATTCCAGGGTCTGGAAAGTCCAGCTCGTAGGAAAAGCCCTCGCCTGGAAGCACGGGGTTTTGCGTCAGCGCCGGCACGCCGTCAAACGCGTTGCCCACTCGCAGGCCGTGCCAGTGAATGCTTGTTTCCTCGGGCAAGCCGTTCAGGAAATTCAACGTGGCCCTAGAGCCCTGCCTTACCTTCAGAACCGGGCCGGGGAGCTGGCCGTTGAAGGCGTACGCGTTGAAGTTTCGCCCTGCGACGCTGGCCCTAACCACTCCGGCCTGCAAGTCAAAAGACCCGCCGTCGGCCAAAGGGTAATACCGTGACTGCAGGGCGCTTTCCTTGACTGTGGCGCCGTCAAAGTAAAAAAACGCAAGCACTGCAACTGCAGCCAAGGCAGCGACTGCAAAGCCCAGCCTTCCTTTCATGGCAAAAAATCCCTTTTCCAATCCGTGAAAAGAGACAAGCCAGCAAAAGGCTTTAAACAGTAAACCATTTGTGGCTGAGCTGGAAATCTCTTGCAAGGAAGTGGTTTAATGGCAAAGACTTACGCAGAACTGAGCGCTGGCGCGCTTGGAATGGCGGGGGCAATTACTGGAATTGCGTGGTGGGTTGTTGGAATTGTTTGGCACGGGCTTTTTAGGCAGCCTTCAATCACTGGAATGATGTACAACGCGCCGTACATGCAGCCCGCGCTCCAGGCGGGCTTGCTGGTCGCGCTGGCAGTCATTGGCTACGTTACCGGGTGGGTAATGGCAAGGGCCTACAATTGGGCGCTTAAAAAGTGAGCGTTCGACGTGGAAGGGAAAAAAAGGGCGGGTTAAGCGAAGCTTGCCTCCGCCCGCGTAAGCAGTCCCGGACTTTTTTAGAACTGCACCAAACCAATTTAATAAGGTTTTCACCCCCTTTCCCTCAATTCCTCACTCGTTTTCAAGGGGGTTTTGCATGGCCATGCAGGAAAGCCGGAATGGAGAGCCTACAAGGGAAGCGGTCTTCGCAGCGCTCAAGGAATGCTACGACCCCGAGATTCCCGTCGTCAACATAGTGGACTTGGGCCTTGTTTACAACGTGGAGTTGTCGGGCGAGGCCAACTCCGACGTGAAGGTCACAATGACTCTCACTTCCATTGGCTGCCCAATGGCTGACCAGATCCAAATGCAGGTCACGTCGCGCTTGCTCGCAGTGCAGGGCGTGAAAAACGCCGTAGTGGAAGTCGTGTTCGACCCGCCTTGGTCGCCCGAGAAAATGACCGAAGAAGCCAAGGTACTGCTTAACTACCGCGCGTGAGCCCAGGAAAAAGGAAGAGTGGGAAACTGGTATGGAGTTCAAGGCGTTCAAGAAACTCAAGTTGGACAAGAGCAGGCTCCACGAATTGGGCGTGTTCGCAGAAGAAGGCATAGCAAGGGGCGAGGCAATCATGGCCCTGGGCGGCAAGATAACGAACAGGCGAACGCGTTACTCCCTCCAAGTCGACGAAAACGGCCACTTGGCGAACAAGCTGGACATTGACGACCGATTGAACCACAGCTGCGACCCCAACTGCTACGTGGACTTCGAGTTGCTGCAATTGAAGGCCTTGAAGGACTTGAAAGAAGGCGAGGAATTGACGTATAACTATTGCACCGCAGAGGATTCAATGCTCCACCCCTTCCAATGCATTTGCGGCGCCAAGAACTGCTTCGGCGTCGTCAAGGGCTTTGACCACTTGACGCCGGAACAAAAACTCGAAGTCTTCCCATTTGCTTCGCCGTACTTGAAGAGGAAGTACTTGAAGGAAACCCGGGGTGCCCAGGCTTGAAAACCGTTGTGTTTGACGTGGAAACCCAAAAGATTTTCCAAGAAGTCGGAGGGCGGCAGAACCTCGCGGACTTGCGCGTTTCAGTTGCCGTTGCCTTAGTCCTTGAAACCCAGGAAACCCTCATAGCGGAGGAAAAGGACATGGCGCGCTTTGCCGAGTTCCTCGCGTCCTCGGACAGGATCGTGTCATACAACGGGAAAAGGTTCGACTTGCAAGTAATAGAGCCTTACTGCACGCCTTCCCAGTTCAATTCCATCAAGGAAAAGCCCCACTACGACATACTCGAACGTTTCAAGATGGACCACGGTTATCGAGTGGGCTTGGACGACTTGGCGAAAGAGACGCTGGGAATTGAATGCCACCACGACGGCTTGGACGCCATAATGTGGTTCCGCCAGGGCAAAATCAAGGAAGTCGCCGAGTACTGCAGGCAAGACGTGGAAATGACGGCAAAGCTCTTTGAGAGGATAGCAAAGAGACAGCCGTTGTACTTCCAGAGCCGCGTTTCCGGCAAGACGGAATGGAAGCCTGGGCTGGAGTGGTGAAAGAGATGCAGGTTGAAAAGTCGTTTCTTGAAAACGCGCGCGGCGAAAGGATGGCGGTGGCGGTTTACTTGCCTCAAGGCGCTGCCAAGTCCACGATAGTCGTGTCCCACGGCCTGGAGTCAACCAAGGAAAGCCAAACCTACATTGAGCTGGCCAAGGCGTCAACCGGCTTGGGGGCAAGGGTCGTGTTGTTCGACCA
>DATDTB010000086.1:0-6698 GCA_035291025.1 archaeon | reverse complement strand
AAGTTCGCCGGCAAAGACTCAATGCAGACGCAGCCAAAGCACGCCCTCGCAGTAACCGCGCTAATTTGGCTGCTTTACACAATGCTTGGAAGCGTTCCATTCATTTACATACTCAACCTCCCACTGCAGCACGCATACTTTGAGTCAATGTCAATGCTCACAACTACTGGGATTACAATACTTGGGGACTTGGACGGCGTTCCAAAGAGCCTCGTGTTCTGGCGCTCGTTCATGTCCTGGGTTGGAGGCATTGGAGTGGTTGTTTTGGCGCTTTCCGGAGTCCTACAAAGCCAGGTAAAGTCAGTAATGCTAAGCGTCGCCGAAGGACGCGAGGAAAGGCTGAGGCCGCACATAGCCAACACGCTGCGCGAAGTCTGGGGCATTTACTTAGTTGCAACGATTGCCTGCACTGCGTTGCTGGCCGTTCTTGGAATGGACGCCTTCAACGCCGTAAACTACGCCATGAGCGCAATCTCGACCAACGGCGCGGCGCCGAACACGGCGGGAATAAACGCCTACCCTTCAATTCCCATTTACGCAGTGCTTTTGGCGTTCATGTTTTTTGGCGCGATAGGGTTTTACTCGCACTACGTTGCCTTAGTGAAAAGAGACCCCTGGGAGTACGCCCGCAACCCAGAGGTATTGATTTTTGTGGCAATAATGGTGTTTGGGAGTTTCCTGGCAGTGGGTGAAATGGGGCTCGCAAGGGGAATATTCCACGGCGCGTCAGGCGCGTCAAACGCTGGAATGAACATCGTGCCCCCGCAGGAAATAAAGGAGCATTGGAGCGAGTTCAACAAGCTGTTGGTGGCGCTGCTCATGATAATTGGCACGGGCGTGGGCTCTACTGGCGGCGGCATAAAGCTCGCGCGCTTCGGGGTAATCGTCCAGTCGCTTTACTGGCGCATTAAGTCAACGGTCCTCCCTGAAAACACGTACTTCAAGAAGGAATTCGGCGGAGCGGTCATAACGGACGAGGCGCTTGACGGGGTGTACCAAATGGTTGCCGTTTACGTGCTGTTAATGCTTTTCACGGCACTCGTATTAACATTGAACGGCGCGCCAGCCATTGACGCCTTGTTCGAGGCCTCGAGCGCGCAAGCCAACCTTGGGTTGAGCGCTGGAGTGTCAAGCCAGGAAATGCCCTTGGCGAGCGAGATCTCCCTAATAATAGCCATGTGGGTGGGCAGGCTGGAAGTCATCCCAGTCCTGGCGCTCATTGGGTTCTTCATAGTGCAAAGAAAGTACTATTGGTCGTAGGGTGAATTAAAAAGTTTTAAAAGGACGAAAAGGGTTAAACTCAGGCAAGGAAAAAACGTGGGCTTATGTACATAATCGTTGTAGGCGCCGGGACAATGGGTTACTACCTGGCCAAAACCTTGGTGGAAGAAGAACACGACGCTGTTGTCGTTGACAAGTCAGGCGACAAGTGCAAGGAAATCGCGAACAAGACAGGAGTTCTCGCCATCAGGGGAGACGCTACCGAGCCCGATGTGCTGGAGCACGCGGGGATCAAGACAGCTGACGCAGTTGTTGCGGTAACGAGCAGCGACGAAACCAACATCATTGTTTGCCTCCTCGCGAAAAACCTAGGGTGCAAGAAAGTCATCGCTCGCCTGGGCCAGAGCCACTACGACGAAATTGTGCTCAAAAAACTGGGAATCGACTTGGTTTTCCACCCCGAGGCCACGAGCGCGATGTACGTCGAAGAACTCATTACCAAGCCCGAAGTGGCTGACTTGGCGTTCATTTCACGCGGCGCCGCCGAAATAATCGAAGTCGAAGTCAAGGAAAAAAACCCATGGGTTGGAAAAAAGGTCGGGGAAATCAGCAAGGACCACCCCAAGAACTCGAGCATCATCGCGATATACGAGGACAACTCACTCGTCATACCCGAACAGGACTATGAAATAAAACCCGGCGAGAAAATACTCATTTTGGCAAAAAAGGACGCTGTCAGGGAAATAAACAAGATGCTTTCAAAGAAGTGAATAAGAAGGGGAAAAAAAACGCCCTACTCAATTCTTAAGCCCTCAACCTTTTTATTCCCAGAAAGGTGGTTTCCAAATGGGTAAGGGCAAAAAATGCAAGAAAGGCGGGCTTGTAAACGGCGGTCTTTTCCTTCTTCACCGCCTTTGGGAAAGGCGCGGCGAAAAGCGCTAAAAAGGCGTTGAAGTACTCCGACGTAGTGCTGGTTCTGTTGTCAATTGCAACGAACGTCTTGCTGTTGCTTCGCTGAGTCCAAAAGCCTTTTAACTACTAATAACGGCTTTATCTTAAAGTGAAGGTAGATGGCTGTGCAAAGTGGTTCACTTCATTCCCGTTGACGGGATTGCTTTTTCTTTGCCTAGCGCGCAGCCTGGAACCAGGAAAACCTTAAAGCCCTTCAGCTCGTTCTTGACTGGGCTTTTCACTGGGAAAAACGCGCCGCCGTCTTCTAGCTGGCCTAGGAAACAAGGCTGTGGCCCTTGTAACCGGAGTTCAAATCTCCGCGGCGGCTCCATTAATGACTTGAAAATTTGGAAAACGTGATTGGAAAATGGTGGCTTTGGAAAACCCTCGGGGGACTAAGGATTTTTGGCCCGACGAACAGATAACGCGCGAGCGGATCCTTAACGCCATAAGGCAACAGTTCGCCTTGTACGGCTTCAAGCCCGCCGAAACCCCGATAATTAACAACTTCGAGGTCTTGTCCTTGAAGTACGCGGGCGGCGCCGAGATACTAAAAGAGACTTACAAGGTTTCACGGCCAAAGAAGGAAGCCCAGGAAGAAGGCAAGGAACGGCTGGGTTTGCGGTACGACTTGACTGTTCCGCTGGCAAAGCTGGTTGGCACCAACCCGCGCGTCAGGCTGCCGTTCAAGCGCTTTGAAATAGGCAAGGTCTTCAGGGACGGTCCGACTCGCGTGGGAAGGCTGAAGGAGTTCACGCAATGCGACGCCGACGTCATTGGCTCGAAGTCAATGGTCGCCGAAGCTGAATTGATTGCGTTGGCGTTGAAGGTCTTCGAGGAACTCGAGCTGAAGGCGTTCGTTCAAGTAAACAACCGAAAGCTTTTGGCGGGAATAATTGAAGAATCTGGCATCCCAGCAAAAAAGGCCGGCAAGGCGATTCTCGCAATAGACAAGCTGGAAAAAATAACAACAACTGGAGTACAGAAAGAGTTGGCTGAGTTGGGAGTGAAGGAAAAGGCAATGGAAAAGCTTTTTTCCCTAATTGAAACGACTGGGGGCTTTGAGGAAGTGCTTTCAAGCCTTGAAGGAAGGCTGAAAGGAGAGACGGCTCTGGAAGGGTTGGGGGAAGCAAAGGAACTCCTGTCAGCGTTGAAGGAGTTCGGGGTTGAAAAACGCGTGACGCTTTCCGTGAACCTCGCACGGGGGCTGGAGTACTACACTGGAACAGTGTTCGAGGCGTTCCTGGAAGAGTCAGGAATAAAGAGCGCCATCGCGGGAGGCGGCAGGTACGACAAAATGATTGGGTCGCTTATTGAATCAAAGGAAGAACTGCCGGCAGTGGGCATTTCGTTCGGCTTGGACGTCTTGTTCGAGGCCTTGAAGGAGAAAGGAAAAGCGCGCACCAACACGAACACGAAAGTCTTCGTCCTGCCCATCAGGACATTGAACGCTTCAACCAAGCTGTGCCAGGAACTGAGGAACGCAGGCGTTCCGTCAGAGGTTGACTTAATGGACAGGAGCATTTCCAAGAACCTGGAATACGCTTCCGCGGAAGGCATTCCATTCGTGTTGATTTTGGGGCAAAGAGAACTCGAAAAAGGAACCGCGACCTTGCGGGACATGGCTTCCGGGAAACAGGAAGAACTGAAGCTAAGCGAAGTAGTCAATTCCGTGAAGCAAAGGCTTTGATTTTCCCGCACGCCTCCCTTAAAACGTCTTCTTTGGGGAGGAAGACAATGCGGAAATGCCCCTTGGCCGGGCCTCCCCCGAAACCTGACCCGAAAACAGTAAGCACTCCTTGTTCCTTCAACAAGTCCATTGTGAACTTCTTGTCGTCTTTCGCCTTTGACTTTTCCTGAATTTTGGCGAACGCGTAAAAAGCACCTTTTGGTTTCACGACGCTGACTCCGCTGCCCGGCTCGTTTAGGGCTGAAAAAAGAAGGTCAGCACGCCTCCTTAGTTTGTCGTTGACTTCAATCAAGTGGCCCTGCGGGCCTTCAAGCGCGGCTTTCACGGCAAACTGGAACGGGTAAGTAGTGCTCAGCCTCACCCTTCCAAGCTGCAGCATTGCGTCCCTGACCTTCGCGGCTTTTTGCTGCGGGTCGTGGAAGACGCTCCAACCAGTCCTCCACCCGGGCGCCAGGTAGTTCTTGGAAAGCCCCGAAAAAGTCACGACTGGGACGTCATTGGAAAGCGAGGCCATTGCGTGGAACTCCGCGCCCTCCCCGTAGACGAGCTTGGAGTAAATCTCGTCAGCCAACACCACCAAGTTGTGCTCTCCCGCCAAGTCCAAAACGCCCTTGAGCGTCTTCTTGGAGTAAACAGCCCCAGTTGGGTTGTTTGGGTTGATGACAACCACTGCCTTTGTCTTAGCATTTACTCTTTTGCGCATGGCATCAAAGTCCGGCTCCCAGTCCTCGCTTTCAAGGCAAGGGTACTCGTTTGGCTTGGCTCCAAGCAAGTTAATCAAAGACGTGTACTGCGGGTATCCAGGGCTTGGAGTGAGAACGTTTTCGCCGGGGTTCAAGAGCGCAGTCAGCGCGAACCAAATGCCTTCAGAGGCGCCGTAACCCAATAAAACGTCCTCGGGCGACGCCTTAAAGCCCTCGCGCCCGCACTCCTGCGCAACCGCCTCGCGCGCTTCCTTCAATCCCTCGGAGGGAGCGTAAGAGTTCTTGCCTGAAAGCATTGCCTTTGAAACGGCTTCAATCAAGTGCCGCGGCGTCTGGAAGTCGTAAACGCACGGGTCGCCAATGTTTAGGTAAAGGACTTTCCTGCCGGAAGCCTCTACTTTCCTGGCCTCCAAGACGACGTCGCGGATGGCGTAGGAAACGTTTTCCAGTCTCTTGGAAGGCTCGAAGCGCGCCATGAACTCCAGTAAAGGCGTTCTTTTAAAAAAGCTATCAAGCACTATTTTCCTGACCCAGCGAGTTCTCGAAATCAATGCCTTCGTAGCTCAGCGGTAGAGCGTTGCCTTGGTACTTTTCTGCAGTTTTAATGCAAAAAAACCAAATAGGCAAAGGTCGCGGGTTCAATCCCCGCCGAAGGCTTTGTTTTTCGGCAAATGCACAATCGTTAAAAAAGGAAAGCCCTTTTTCTCACTTCCAATGGACAAGGAAAAGATTGCCGTTTTGGCTCTTGCGCTGTGCTCATTCTCAGTGCTAACCTTTGCTCAAGGGGTAACGGTAAACGAAGTAAAAATAGAGCCTTACGGCTCTGGCAAGCTCAAAATTGAATGGAAATCCATAGCAGGCGAGTTCATCGCGTTTTACTCCATTCGACGCGACGGGGTAATAGTTGGAAAGGCGTTCTCGCCTCCATTCATTGACTCTGACTTGGAAAACGGGAAGGAATACGAGTACGTGGTTGAGGCAGTTGGAACGAACGGGGACACGGCGGCCATAAGCGACCCAGTGAAAGCCGTTGCCTTGGAAAAGTTCACTGGATGCGAGTCGGCCGAGATTAACTGCTTTGACGGCTTCGACAACGACTGCAACGGCAGGAAAGACCAGGAAGAAGAGGCTTGCACGCTTGGAAACCAGAGTTCGCTGATTTTCTCGGCTATAACGGCTGTCGTCGGGGTTGTGATTGTCGTGCTGGTAATCAATTCGGTTTTGGCCAAGAAAGAGCCAGGCGACGAAAAAAAGCCAAAGAACAGGATGGAACTCGTTCACAAGCCGGCGGGAAAGAAAAAGGAACTAGGGGAAGAATAGGGAATGGTTTTCGCGGAAAGGCTTGAGTGCTACGACTGCAAGAAAGAGTTTGGCCCTGGCGCGGTCTTGTTTGAGTGCACGAAGTGCAAGGGGCCGCTGCACTTTCACTACGACGTGAAAAAAATCAAGAAGCTCATCGCATCGAATGACTTCAGGAAAGCCGAAGTCCATCACTGGAAGTACTGGATGTTTTACCCAATAACTGACTTGAGCTCGATCGTGACAATGCACGAAGGCGGGACTCCCTTGATAAAGAGCTCCAAGCGCAAAGGCTATTACTTCAAGTTCGAGGGAGTCAACCCGACTGGGTCGTTCAAGGACCGCGGGTCAAGCATTGAAGTCACTAAGGCAAGGCAGCTCGGCGTGAAAGAACTGGTTTGCGCGAGCACTGGAAACATGGGCGCGTCCGTTGCGGCGTACTCAGCGCGCGCCGGCGTCAAGGCGACGATTTACGCTCCTAGCTTCGCTCCCTTGGAAAAGCTCGCTCAAATAAAGGCGCACGGCGCAAATGTAGTGAGCGTAAAGGGCTCCTACGACGAGGCTTTCCAGGAAGTCAGGAGGCTCTGGCTCGAGGAAAAGGCGTACTTGGCCGGAGACTACGTTTACAGAGCAGAAGGCTCGAAGAGCGTGGGAATGGAAATCGTGGACCAGTTGTCATGGAGCGCCCCCGAGTACGTCGTTTGCCCGATTGGAATGGGTAACCTGGTCTCGGGCGTGTTCAAGGGCTTGAACGAGTTCAAGAAAGCAGGATTGCTGGAAAGGCTGCCGAAAATAATTGGAGTGCAAGCCGAGGGTTGCGCGCCCATCGCGGG
>DATDTB010000085.1:0-3768 GCA_035291025.1 archaeon | reverse complement strand
CGAGTTTGACGAGCCCACCGACTTAGCCGCATCGTTCCTGGAAATGCTTTCCCGTCCCAACCTCGCGTCTTTCGCGTTCATTTCACAGCAATACGACCACGAAGTGCAAGGCGGCTCGGTGATAAAGCCATTGCAGGGCCGCGGCCGCGTCAACGGGGACGCAAGCGTGACGCGCCCGCTCCTCGAGTCAGCCAAGGGGGTGGTGGCGGCGCAAGCCCTTTACCCGTCGTACAGCGACCTCGACCCTTACAGCATGGCCGCGTGCGCAATTGACACGGCCGTGAGAAACGCCGTTGTTGCCGGGGCGCCGTTGGACCAATTGGCGTTGCTGGACAACTTTTGCTGGTGCAGCTCAAATGAGCCCTCGCGCCTTGGCCAGTTAAAGGAAGCCGCTAAGGCGTGCTATGACTACGCCGTTGCTTATGGAACGCCGTTCATTTCCGGGAAGGACAGCATGTTCAACGACTTCAAGGGCTTTGACGCCCAAGGTCGCCCCGTAAAGGTTTCGGTGCCTCCAACGCTTTTGATTTCCGCCACGGGCGTTATGAGCGACTCCTTCAAGGCAGTGTCTCTTGACGCCAAACTTCCAGGTGACTTGGTTTACGTCTTGGGCGAAACCTTTGACGAGCTCGGCGGATCCGAGTATTACGCGATGATGGGCGAAAAGCTTTCAGGCAAAAAGCTTTCCGGCGGCAAAGTCCCCCGGGTTGACGCCGCAAGGAACAAGGCCTTGTACGAGTCGTACTCCAAGTGCGTCCAGCAGGGAATAGTGGCTTCAGCGCAGAGCGTCCACCGCGGCGGCCTCGCCGCGGCGCTTGCCAAGACCGCGTTGGGCGGCATGCTCGGAGTCGATGTTTCCCTTAACGGGCTCCCGGGAAAGGTTTCAAGGAACGACTACGCCCTTTACTCGGAAACCCAGGGCAGGATACTTGCGACAATCGCGCCGCGGGACAGGGAGGCATTTGAGGCCCTTTTGGACGGGAAGGCGTTCAAGCTAGTTGGAAGGGTGACCGAAGGCGATTCCCTTTTAGTCACTGGGTTGAACAACGAAGTCGTTGTTGACGTAAAGCTTTCAACCCTTTCAGAGTCGTACAATTCAACGTTTGGAGGCTGGTGAAAAATGCCAAAACCAAGCGTGCTGGTGTTGAGCGGTTACGGGCTTAACTGCGAAGAGGAAACGCGCCACGCCTTCGAGACAGCGGGTGCGGCCGCGGAAATAGTTCACGTCAACGACTTGATTGACGGCAGGAAAAGACTCAACGACTACCAAGTGCTTGCGTTTCCGGGAGGCTTTTCATACGGCGACGACACTGGCTCCGGGAACGCGTTCGCGAACCGCCTCCGCAACCACTTATGGAGCGAAGTAGAAGAATTTGTTAGGCAGGAAAACCTAGTTATTGGGATTTGCAACGGCTTCCAAATTCTCTCCAACCTCGGCCTCCTCCCAGCTCTTGGCGGGAGTTACGGCGCACGCCAAGTCGCCTTGGAGCACAACGACTCTGCGCGTTACCTGAACAGGTGGGTTGACTTGAAGTTCGAGGGCAATGGGCCGTGGACTGAAGGCGTTGAAGCCCTTAGCGTGCCGATCGCCCACGGCGAAGGAAGGTTTTACGCTGACGAAAAGACTCTAGCGCTGTTGAACCGGAAAAAACTCGTTGCCGCGCGTTACGTGAAAGGCGAAATATGCGATTACCAAAGCTTGCCATTCAACCCTAACGGCGCCTTGGAGGACATTGCGGGCATAACGGATGAAACCGGGCGCGTCCTGGGATTGATGCCACATCCGGAACGCGCGATCCATTTCACGCACAACCCAATGTGGACGCTTTTAAGGGAAAAGCTCAGGCGCGAAGGCAAGAAGATGCCGGAGTTCGGGCCGAGCCTAAAGATTTTCAAGAACGCCGTTGAATACTTCAAGTGAACCCTTCATGCCATCAAAGCTGAAACCCAGCCTAAAGCCCTTGCACGACCCGTCGCAAGGTCCGCTTAGAGTAGTCGGGTTGATGTCGGGCAGCGGCTCGAACCTCCGCAAAATCCTTGAATTGCAAAAACGCTTGGAGGAAAAACGCGGGACTTCGCCGTTTCAAGTCGTTGCAATCTTCACCGACAACCCGGAAGGCAGCAAAGCAAATCAAATCGGGAAGGACTTCGGCGTGCCAGTTGAAGCAATCGACGTGAAAAAGTTTTACGCCGAACGCGGCAAGCCATTGAAGGACTTGGGTGTGCGCGTGGAATTTGACAAACTGCTCGTGGAAAAACTCAAGCCTTACAACGCAAAAGTCGCGGCGTACGCTGGCTACATGCGCATTGCAACTAAGCCGTTGCTGGACGCCTTCCTTGGAGTCAATGTTCACCCCGCCGACTTGTCGGTTTTGCGCGGCGGCAAGAGGGCGTTTACGGGCGCCCACGCCGTCCGCGACGCCATACTGGCAGGGCAGCGCCACTTGCGTTCCAGCACTCACATCATTGAGCCGGAAGTTGACCATGGACGGATATTGATGGTTTCAAGCCCCCTGCGCGTCAAGCGCGGCAAACTGGACAAAGGCGACAAAGGCGCAGTGCGCAAGTTCTCTGACGAGCACCAGGAACGACTCAAGGAAAGAGGCGACTGGCAAGTCTTTCCCCGCACTCTATTAAACATCGCCCAGGGAAACTTCAAGGTTGACGACTCCGGCAGGGTTTACTTCAACAACCGGCCAGCGCCAGAAGGCGTAAGGCTCAACCGCTCGCCGGCAGTCAGCTGGGGCGTTGAGCGCGTGAGCAGGGCCCGCGCCAAAGCCCGCGCGGCATTGAAGCGAAGGCGTCAAAGAACTGGCTTGAGGGCTTTGAAATGACCGCAACGTATTCAGAGTCAGGCGTTGACCTCGACTTGGGCGACGAGGCCTCCCGCGTTTTGTACGAGGCGGCAAGGCAGACTTGGGCCAACAGGAAGGGCTTGCTGGGCGAGGTAGTGGTGCCCTTTGACGACTTTTCCGGAGTGAGGGCCATTGACGTGTCGCAATTGCCTCAAGGTTCCTTGATGAATGTCAACTTTGACGGCGTGGGCACGAAGAGCGAAATCGCCGAGAGGACAGGGAATTACTCGACGCTGGCCTACGACTTGCTGGCAATGGTTTGCGACGACGCCGTCGTGCGCGGCGGCGAGCCCATTGTCGCCGGCTCAATCCTAGACGTTAACTCTTTGGGGCGGGGGACTGAAAACTTCGTGAAGCACGTCAGGCAATTGGCGCATGGATACGTGGGCGCGGCCCGCGACGCCAACGTCGCGGTAGTAAACGGAGAGCTTGCTGAACTGGGAACGCGCGTTGGCGGCTACGGCGCCTTTAACTGCAATTGGGGCGCTGCAGTTGTTTGGTTTGCCAGAAGGGAAAGGCTGTTTACTGGGAGGGAATTGAAGGACGGCGATTCGCTCGTGGCCTTTCGCGAGAAAGGGTTCCGGTCCAACGGGTTGTCGTTGGCGCGGAAAGCGCTGGGAGACGCGCACGGAAAGGAATGGCACTTGGAAAAACTCAAGGGCAAGACGCTGGGGGAGCTGGCGTTAGAGCCTTCGCGCATTTACTCCAGAGCGGTGTGCGAAATGACTGGGGGTTTTTCCGGTGACGCAAAAGCGGAAATCCATGGAGTGACGCACGTGACCGGCGGAGGCCTGCCGGGAAAGCTGGGGAGAATGCTCAAGCCTTCAGGCCTGGGCGCCGCGCTCGACGACTTGTTCCCGCCAACGGACTTAATGCTTTACTGCCAGGAACTGGGGAGAGTCTCGGATGAAGA
>DATDTB010000084.1:0-4656 GCA_035291025.1 archaeon | reverse complement strand
GTTCCAGTAAACCGATTCCCAGAAGTCGTTGCCTTCCCAGTACACGAAGGCAACCGAGGCCGCGTAAAGCACCGCCACCATCAGCAAGAGGAAGTGGATGGGCTTGAACTTGAGCTTCCAAACCTTTACGTGGCCCTTGGTCACGTCAATCAATTCAGCCATTTCAAGGAAAACAATCCCTGGTTAGTGTTTTAAATCCTTCAAGTCCAAGCGAGTCAGCAGCCCGCATCAAACGCCAGGACGGCGCCTGCGCTGATTCCAAGCCTTTTGGCCTCGCCGGCGTTGACTTCCAAGACGTACTTCCCAGCATGCGAGTAAACAGGGCAGCCAGAGGGCGTGCACGGCGGGACGCCTTCCTCCACGAACGAGACTCTCTTTCCGGCGTCAATCCATGCAATGTCCAGCGCGAATTCCATTTCCTTCATCCAAAACCCGCGTTCTCCCACGGAGTCGAAGGCGAATAGCATGCCGCGCCCCCTTGGAAGGCTTTCCGGCGAGCGGTTGCTTAGTCCTTGGCTCCTTTCATTGGGAGTGCAAGCCAGCTCCAGCTCGATTGCCCCGCCAGAAGGCAGCGTCAACTGCTTATTTTCCGCCGTGGGCGGCGCGCCTGGCTGCGGCGCGGAAAGCAGTGAAGCGTAGGCAAAGGCCAAAACCACCGCCAGCCCTGCGAGAGCGTGTCGTTTTTTAACCATTTCAAGGGCATTTACGGAACAGGAGAAAAACCTATTTTTACCCCCCCGCGCCCGGATGGTTGGAAAGGGTGGAAACTGGTTTTTCCGTCACGCAAGAAACAGGGTTTCTGCGCGCCAAAACTCCGGGTTTTGGGCGACGCTTTTTGCGGGCCTCAAAGCGAGGCCGCAGCCGAGCGTGCGATGGCACGGCAAAAAGGGTTGGGCTCTTAGCTCATCTGGTAGAGCGCCGCGTTCGCAACGCGGAGGCGCCGGGTTCAAGTCCCGGAGAGTCCACTCTTCTTATTCTTTTTCCGCCTACGCTTTCAGTGAATGACGGGAAAGCGCAGGGTTAGGCAGGCCTGGGTGTTGGTGCATCCCTTGTATGACTTGCGTGAAGTGGAAAGGGTTCGCAGCGGCAAGGAGAAGGGGGACTGGAGGAGCGGCTTCAGCATTGACCCGGAAACGCATGACTTGTACTTGTCGCGCGTTGAAGCCTTGATTAGGGACAGCTCGCAGCCAATAATTGTCTTCGAGGAACCCGCAAGCATGGCTTCGACGATGAACTGGGTTAAGGGGTTGAAGCCCAAGGCGCCAGTGGAAATCATTGCAACCCGGGAAGACAAGGGCGAGCCAAGGGACATGCGGGAATTGAAGGCGGTCCTGTCAAGGCACGGCATTGAAAGGGTGTTGATTGGCGGCAGCAGGGCGACTTATTCGACTTACTTGCTTGGACGAGAGGGCTCGCTGATGAAGAACAGCATTGGCCTCGTTGCGGGAAAACGGCTGACTGGCAGGTGCGTCTTGGGCGCACGCGACGCCTTAAGGAAAGCCAGGGTTGGCGCGGTCGTGGTTCGCTCGGTTACTTTTCCTGAAAACTTGAACCCGAAAACAATAATTCCCAGGACTGGAAAAGAAGAACGCGCGGGAATTGAAAAGAAAACGTTTTGGGGCGCCGTCAGGAAGGCTTTTTCCAGGCGCGGGCGGGGCTTGAGGTAACTGCGCCGGCGGCGGGTTTTGCCATGAATGCATTGAACGCGGGGCGGGCCCTGCGAAAGCTCGCCAGACCAGCCAAGGCGCGCGTCCTGCGCGGCTTTTTCAAGACCGGCAAGGGAGACTACGGCGAGGGCGACGAGTTCCTCGGGGTAAGCGTCCCGGACACTAGGAGCGTGGCGCTCCGGTTCCTGGCGCTAAACAGTGAAGAGTTGGAGAAACTCCTTTCGTCAAAGTTCCACGAAGAGCGGCTTTTGGCCCTACTGGTTTTGGTTGAAAAGTTCAACAAGGGAAGCGAAGCAGAACGCGGGAAAGTGTTTGACTTTTACATTGAAAACTTGCACGCGGTCAACAACTGGGACTTGGTGGACTTGACGGCGGACAAGATTGTCGGGCCGTGGCTTGAACGCGGGAACAAGGGGCTCATTTACGAGTTCGCCGAGTCAGAGGATTTGTGGAGGAGGCGCATTGCAATGGTCTCGACTTTTCACTACATCAAGCAAGGCGAGTTTGGGGACGCCGTGAAGGTGGCGGAACTGCTGTTGGGCGACGGGCACGACCTGGTGCACAAGGCCGTGGGCTGGATGCTGCGCGAAATAGGCAAGCGCGACGCGAAAACGCTTGAGGCGTTCCTGCGGAAGAACAAGGCGGAAATGAGCCGCACGACGCTGCGTTACGCCATTGAGAGGATGCCTGAAAGGAAAAGGAACGCGTTCCTCCGCTAGCGAAAGACGACCGCTTCAAGCGCCTTGGTTTGCAGGGCTCGTGGAAAAAGTTAGGTTTAAATACTCAAACGTGTACTATTAGCATTGAGAAGGCGGGGGAAAGTTACCACTAACCAATTACAAATTCCAACGCAGAGAAAGCTTTTAAAAAAAGAAATCAAGGTTTTTTGAGGAAAACAAGAGGAGGATTTTGCATGGCTTATCCCGAGGGCGGAGAATACTACACTGCAGAAGCTTACTACGGCGGCAGCGGAAAGAGTCACTACCTGGAAAGCGTTGTCCCACTAGTCCTGATTTTGATTGTCGGGTTCCTGGTCGCGTTGAACCTGGGTTTCCTGGACCGCGTGCCCCTCATTGAAGGCATAACTGGCGAAAAAGTCAGCAACGTCTTGTTGGTCGGCACTCCCTCGAGCGAGACGCGCTCAGTGCTCACTAGCGAGGACGCCAAGGCCTCCAAAATCAACGTCGCGGGCCCCATTGACCCTGAAAACGTGTTCAAGCAAAACCTGGCCAACTACAACATAGTGCTCATTCAAGGCAACCCGTTCATGCCCCGCCACGTCCGAGAGACCCTAAAGGAGTTCGTGCAAAAAGGCGGAAAGCTCATAATCGTGCAAAACGCGGCAACCCAGGTAAAAGGCAGCACTGAAGCCTCGGACTGGAGTTACGTCTTCGGCGAAACCGTTCCAGTCAAGTGCTCTCTTTCGCCAACGGACAAGCCCGGCGCGTGCACTACAATCATTTCAGTGCAGGGCCAGTTCTTCCCCTTGGACCAAGAACACGCCATCGTGAAAGGAATCAGCGCGACCGAGACGCGTGGGTGGCAAATACTCAACGTGACCTCGACCGGGAGGGACATTGCGTTCATTAGGGGAACGGACAACAAGTTCTACAACGCCATAACGGTTCAAACGAACCTCGTTGGAGGCAAAGTCGTTTACTTCAACTACGACCCGGGCCTCCTCCGCGGCGTGCTGCTCAACACGGTTGACTGGCTCAAGTGATAAAAGACGCCCAGCCGCTTTTCCTCTTTTTCTAGTTCTATTTCAGCCGCGTCAGCCTTTGGCATTCAAGGCGCGGAAAACGCTTTAAGGTGGCTGCTTTAAGTGAGGAGGCTTAGACTCTTTCTCTGGAAGCTATTCCGCCCGCCCCCGCCGAAAAAAATCTTCCTAGGCTCAAAAGCCCACGACAAGCTCGTCATTGGAAGGCGAAAACAGGCAATGCGTGAACGCATTGAAGCCAAGGAAGCTGCTGGAAAGATCACTTCAGAACAGGCAGAGTTGAAAATTGCAAGGCTTCCTTTGACGGTTTTGGAATGGAAGTACAAACATTCAAGCACTGGCCTTTCAATGGACGAAAAAGACGAACTCGAGCGCCTGAGACGGTTTTCAGACAGTGACTTCCTGAAAAGGCACAGGGAAAACGAAACACGAAAAGGCAATGAAGGGAAGAGGTGAAGTGCTGGCAGGGCAGAAACTAATAGTTGGAGTTGACGCCGGGAACACTGTCGGCATAGCGTTGCTTGACTTGGAGGGAAACCTGTTGGCGTTGCACAGCGAGAAAAACGCGCCCTTCGGCCGCATCATTGAATTCATTGAAAAACATGGCACGCCGTTACTGGTGAGCACGGACGTGAGCCCGCCCCCGCAAACAGTTCAAGGCGTCGCCACCAAGTTTGACGCACGACTAGTTGACTTGGGCGTGGACGTTAGGCTGGGCGACAAGTACAAAATCGTCCGCAAGCGCAAGCTCTTTGGACTGGTAAAGAACAGGCACGAACTGGACGCGCTTTCTGCAGCTATAAAGGCGCACCGCGCGTTTTCCTCCGTAATCCGCAAGACAACGCGCCACGCGCGCGAAAACGGCTTGGCTGGAAGCGAAGGCGAGGTCGTTAGAAAGGTCTTGGAAGGCGAACGCATCAAGACCGCTATAATGCTCGAAAAAGCCCCTTGAAAGAGGGCAACCAAAAACGTCTTATTTCTTTGCGTGTCCATTGATACGATGCATTGCGCGATAAAGCCTAGAAGCCTGCAACGCTTGCAGGGAGGCACTGGTTAAGGCGCCATGAAGCTGCCAATTTGCCTGGACGACGCCAAAAACGGCGTCTTGTGCGATTCCTGCAAGGCAAGGCACGACTCAAGCGAGATAACTCCCTTGGACGTGACTGTTTCCGGCGTCCTAGCTGAACTGGATTCGAAGTTCTCGCTGGAAAACGCCTCCGTCACCAGAGCCTTCCACACGCAGAAAGCCGTCGTGCTAGTCACTGATGG
>DATDTB010000083.1:0-5981 GCA_035291025.1 archaeon | reverse complement strand
TGCTGTGGTTGTTGAACGCGTTGTGAGGAAAAGGCTACCAGTGCCTGGTCTTCCTGCCCGTTTTAACCGCTTTCCTCATTGCCCTTGAAAACGCCCGGGCCATTTTTTCCTCGCCCTTGCCGGAACCACGGCCTGGAGGGTGAAACTCGTGCTTTCCCTGCGGCAGGCTTATCTCGCGCGAGTGAACCCCGGGCCTGCCTGGAACCGGGCGGGCCCCGACTTTTCCCGACAACCCAATTGACTCGCCTCGCTTGCTGGTGTCCACTTGCGTGAAGTTCACGCGGCGCACTCCAGCCTTTTCCAAGACTGACAACTGGCTGCGGAGGATTGACCGAAGCAACTGCGTTGCAATGGCCCTGCGCCTGAACTCTTTCCTAACCCAAATTCCAACGTCGCCGATTACCCCCTCGCCTTTGTCAACAGATGGCGGGGCCGCCAATGCGTATCCAACGAATTTACCCCTCCTGCCGGGAGTCCTGGCAGCGATGGGTACTCGCATTCCTTCCGCGAGTTCTTTCCTTAGCTTTCTGGCAAGAATTGCGGGGTTTTGCGTTCCGTGCTCTTTTTCCAGCTGCTCCTTCAGCGAAGGGTTGTGCAACAGGAATTCCTTCAAGTCCTTGCCTTCAGCAACCCTGGGCCTCACGGTCAAGGCTTGGGCTGTCGGCCTTTTCTCGCCTTGCATTAACTCTATTTCCTTTCCAACGGCTTCCTCGAAGGCGCGCGAGTCAAGGTCGAAGAAGGACGCGGCGTCGTAATAAGAATGGCCAAACCTTTGAGCCACGACGTCTTCTGCTTTCCTTCTCAATCGCTCAACATCTTTCCTGGCTTCACCCATACCCAACCGCCGCAGCAACCAGAAAATAATGAGCTGAACTGTTTTAAAAACGCTTTGCAGCGCTTATTCTTGCAGGGGAAAGCATTCCTTTTTCTCTTGGCGTTCCAGTACAGCAATTTCCAGTGCCTTTGACATGATCAAGCATTTGACTAAGCCCTTCACAGGGAGTGAAATTGACGCAATCCTTGACTCCGACGTCAAGTCATGGTTTTACTCCAAGTTCAAGGACTACACGCCCGCGCAAAAGTACGCCTTGAAGGAAATCCACGACGGGAAAAACGTTCTGATTTCCAGCCCCACGGGCAGCGGCAAGACGTTGAGCGCGTTCCTCGCCGTCATAAACGAACTCGTTGGCCTTTCAAAGAATGGAACGTTGGAGGACCGCGTTTACGCGTTGTACATCAGCCCATTGAAGGCGTTGAACAACGACATCCGAGTGAACCTGCAGGAGCCATTGGACGAGATTGCCGCGTTGGTTGAAAGGTCGAACCCGGACCAGCAGGAAATACGCGTTGGAGTAAGGACTGGCGACACGACTGTTGCTGAAAGAGTAAAACAGGCCGCAAAGCCGCCGCACATTTTCATAACCACGCCGGAAAGCCTCGCCATCCTCCTCAACTCGCCGAAAATGGCGGAAAGCCTGCGCAAGGTGAAGTGGGTGATCCTGGACGAAGTGCATTCGTTGGCGGAAAACAAGCGCGGCACGCACTTGATGCTTTCATTGGAGCGCTTGCAGTACAGCATGCCCCACGAGTTGGTCCGCATTGGCCTTTCCGCTACAATCCACCCATTGGAGGAAGTGGCGCAGTTCCTCGCTGGAACCGAGCGCGACTGCCTAGTGGCCGACGTCAACTACGTCAAGCAAGTCGACATAGAAGTCCTCAGTCCAGTACCTGACTTGATTTACACTCCCCACGAGGAAGTCCAGCGCGAGCTGTACAAGTTGCTGGACAAGCTCATCCAGTCGCATAAAACAACTCTGGTGTTCACTAACACGCGCTCGGGGACGGAGCGCGTTGTGTACAACTTGAAGAAGTCGTTCCCTGAAAAGTACACTGACGACAGCATTGGCGCCCACCATTCTTCGCTTAGCAAGACGGAGCGCTTGGAAGTGGAGGAAAAACTCAAGCAGGGAAAGATGAAGGTTGTGGTTTGCAGTACGTCCCTTGAGCTCGGGATAGACATTGGCTTCATTGACTTGGTAATCCTTCTTACGTCGCCTAAGTCCGTCGCGCGCTGCCTCCAGCGCATTGGGCGCAGCGGCCACAAGCTCCACGAAAAATCAAAAGGAGTCTTGGTGGTGATGGACAGGGATGACTTGGTTGAGTGCGTGGTGATGGCGCACGCGGCCCGGCAGCGCCTCCTTGACAGGGTGAAGGTTCCGCGAAACTGCCTGGACGTGCTGTCGCAGCACGTGATAGGAATGTCGTTGGAGAGGCGGTGGGGCGTTGGCGAGGCATTTGAAGTGGTGCGCAGGGCTTTCCCCTTTTCAGGGCTTTCAATGGCTGACTTTCACTCCGTCCTTTCTTACTTGTCGGGTTCAATGACGGGCTTGGAGGAAAAACGCGTATATGGAAAGATTTACTACGACGAAAACGCGCAAGAGTTCGGGAGGCGCGGGAGGCTCACTAGGGTGATTTACTTCACTAACCTTGGAACCATTCCAGACGAGTCAAGCGCCCGAGTGTTCACTCGAGGGGACAAGAACTACGTGGGGAACCTGGAAGAGGACTTTTTGCAGAGGCTCAAGCCCGGAGACTTGTTCGTGCTCGGCGGGAAAATGTACGAGTTCCTTTACGCTCGTGGCATGAAGGTTTACGTTGAGCGAAGCCACGCGCCCTCTCCCACAATTCCTTCGTGGTTCTCCGAGCAACTCCCTTTGAGTTTTGGGCTTGCAATGCAAATAAACGATTTCAGGAGGCAAATGCGCGACGCCCTCGACTCAAAAACCAAGGCCGAGGTAATGAGGGGTTTGCGCGAGAAAATGCTGCTCGAAAGCCAGACCGCGGAAGCGGTATATAATTACTTTAACGAGCAAAAAAAGTACTCAATCATCCCGGACAACCAGCGCATCCTAGTTGAAGTCTTCAAGAGCCACGACAACAGGCAGTTTTACTTGTTCCACACGCTTTTTGGCAGGAGGGTCAACGACGCTCTCTCTCGTTATTTCGCGTACTTGCTCACGGAAAACAAGCGCATGAACGTCGCGGTAACGATCAGCGACAACGGCTTCGTGCTCCAGGTCCCCCAGCACCGCAGTTTGTCGGCCATTGAACTGAAGCAAATGGTTGACTTGAGCCGAGTGGAGGCTGACTTGAAGAAGGCGCTTGAAGGCACGGAGTTACTAAAGCGCAGGTTCAGGCACGTCGCCGCGCGCTCCTTCCTCATATTGCGCAACTACTTGGGGCGCGAGAAAAGCGTTGGCCGCCAGCAGCTCAGCGCGCACATACTGTTCGGGGTAGTGAAACGCATTTCGGAAAACTTTCCAGTGATAAAGGAAACATTCCGCGAAATACTCGAGGACTACATGGACTTGGAGCACACCATGCAAGTCTTGAAGGACTTAAAGAAGGGCGGCAGCGAAGGCTCTCACTTCGTCTTGGGAAAGCAGCATGGAAACCTGCCCAGCCCCTTCGCCCACGGACTCGTTGTCTTGGGGTACGGGGACGTGATGGTGATGCAGGACCAGAAAGAGTTATTGCGTTACTTGCACGAGTCAGTCTTGCGGCAGATAGGCGAAACGCCGGAGGGCGCTCCCGTTAGGAAGAAGGACAAGTTCGAGGAATGGGGAGAAATACTCGCGACCTTCGACCCTGAGTGAGTGCCATGGAATTATTCGAGAAAATCGACCTAGGGAACGGGCTTTACGCCACGAAGTGGCACGCCTTGTACCACGAGCCCACGCGTTCCGTCATTTGTTCGGACTTGCACTTGGGCTACGAGCGGGCAATGGTTGGCCAAGGCGTCATGTTTCCGTTGGGGCAGTTCGAGAAAATAATTGAAAAGTTCCAAGCGCTCTTCAGCGCCTTCAAGGTTGAATCCGTCGTCCTCAACGGCGATGTAAAGCACGAATTCGGCCGCGGCTCCTACCAGCAGGAAAGCGAGGTCAGGAAACTCCTGGGCTTCCTTTCAGGCAAGTGCGAAAAAGTCCACGTCGTGAAAGGCAACCACGACAATTACTTGAAGGAATTCTGCAAGGGCTTTGAAAGAGTCGAGTTCCACGAAAAACAGCTAACTCTTGACGGACTGCTGATTACCCACGGCGCCGAAGCTGTTGCTAACTATTCATCCAAGACGCTGGTCATGGGGCACCAGCACCCTTCCATTGTGTTGAGGGATGAGGTGGGCGCTCAAATGAAGCTGCCGTGTTTCTTGCACAAGAAAGGCTTCGCGATAACCCCTGCAATGTCCCCCTTGTCCGCGGGAACAGAGGCCTTGAGGGGCAGCGCAACTGGTTTCCTGGGAAGAGTCCTTGAAAGCGAAGGCATTGGCTCTTTCACTCCAATTGCAGTTTCGCCCGACGGGCTATTGGGGCTGCCAAAACTTTCAAGGCTTCAAAGGCTCTCGGGCAAGTCCTTGTTTTTCGAGCAAGAATGAAAACGGACTAGGCTGGGCGCGGGGTTAAAAGTGCAAGGATTTAAAGCCCTTTCAACGCCTTAAGCCTAATGGTCCTGGAGTCCTTTATCCGCATCCCTGAAGACAGCCCCTTGTACAGGGTAAAGCTCCTCTTGCCGCGCGTCTTCTTCCTCTCGGTAATATCCACGTTCGTGGGAATGGCGCTTTCCTTTACCTTGTTCCCGAACTACAGCAGCATCCTCTGGATTGCCTTCGTTACCGTTGCTGCCATGCCGTTCATGGTTGACTTGTTCCGCGAACAGGAAGAGGAAGCGGAACTAGAGGACACTGTCAGCTTTTTCGAGAGGAACGGGAAAGTCGTGCTGGTTTTCGTGGTCTTCTTTTTCGGCGTCGTCATAGCCTCCAGCGTGGCGTTCGCCTTCGGCTCGCTTTTCTTTTCACAAAACGTAATCGATTCCCTGTTCTCGGAACAGTCAACGACTCTCGCGGGAATCCGCGGCCTCAGCTCTTCCATAACCGGGAAGCAGTACGCCACCGGCCTAGCCTTGAAGCCCTGCGAGTCCTTCGGGTCGTGCGCGTTGTTCATTTTCCAGAACAACATTTGGGTTCTAGTCTTGATCTTCGTCGCCTCCTTCGTCTACGGCGCAGGGGCAGTCTTCGAGATAAGCTGGAACGCGTCCATTATTGGAACGTTCATTGGATTCAACGTCCGAAACCTGCTCGCGGCGGGCAGCACGTCAAAGCTAGGCGCCTACGGCACCAGCCTTTACTACTCCCTTGGGTTCCTGCCGCACGGCTTGATGGAAATAATAGGCTTTTCGCTTGCGGCAATGTCCGGCTCGATCCTCTCGGCCGGGTTAATGCGCGGCCTGCACAGCGTTGGAAACAGGAAAACAGTGATAGTAGACTGCGTTGCCCTCCTAGTCTTTGGAGTGCTTTCCATCGCGTTGGGCGCCTTGATTGAAGCCGGCGCCTTGTTCCCTTACTGAAAACACTTTTCGCGGGTAGGAAAGCCTTTTAATTTCAAAGCCTTTTACTCTTACAGCAATAATGCCGAGGGGTGGTTTTCAGTGAAGCGGGTGCCTAGTTTTTTCTTTCTATTACTAATTCTTACTTCTTCCATTCCAGTTTCATACTCTCAATCCCCTAACGACGGCTTTGGCGGACCAGGCAGCCCCGGCGGTTTCCCTGGTGGCCCTGGAGGATTTCCAGGAGGGCCTGGCGGTTTTGGAGGAGGCTTTCCAGGCGGGCCCGGAGGCTTTGGAGGACCTGGAGGCTTCGGTGGAGGCCCAGGCGGATTCCCTGGAGGTCCAGGAGGATTTGGTGGAGGCTTTGGGGGCCCTGGTGGTTTCGGTGGAGGCTTTGGTGGTGGATTTCCTAGTGGCCCAAGCGGAGGCTTCGGTGGAGGTTTCGGCGGCGACTTTCCTGGAGGCCCTGGCAGTTTTGGCGGGGGATTTGGTGGTGGCTTTCCTGGAGGACCAAGTGGCTTTGGTGGAGGCTTTGGCGCTCCCGCCCCTGGCGGTTTCGGTGGAGGTTTCAGCGGCTCGGGGGAGTTTGGTGGAGGCTTCGG
>DATDTB010000082.1:0-8165 GCA_035291025.1 archaeon | reverse complement strand
GCCCTCGGGTGAGACTTGCGCCAGCCTCGGAGTCCAAAACTCTTCCTTGAAGCTTACTACGGGGGAAACAATGTCGGCAACGAACTGGACTTCCTCAAAGGGGGAAGCGACGCTTTTTGCCAAGTTCGTTGCGTCGGCGTTGTTTATTTCCTCGGGGTTGTCCCTCGCGTAAGTCAGTATTGCGTTCTGCAAGTTCTTGGTCGCGGCCAGGTAAGCGCTTGAAGAGTTTTGGAGCTCGGTTACTTGGCTGAAGAGGGATTGAATCGCGGAGTCAAAGGCCGCAAACCTTTCCTGCGACGGCGACGCCAAGTACTGGTCCCTCGCGCCAACGACGAGCTCGCGGTTCCTTAACAGCAAGCTCAACTGGTTGACCACCGCGTCCCTTGGATAGCCTTGGTCGGCGGGCGACAACGGCGTGGGGCTTTCAAGAGCTGCCTTCGTCAAAGCCACTTGAGTGGAGACAACCAAGTCGTCAATGAACAACTCAACTGAGTCCAGGTCAAGCTTTTTCGAGGAAAGCTTTTGCTTCAACGTCTCGACGTTCAACTTGTTGTTGGAAGTGAAGAACTGCAGCGTGTTCGTCTTCTTTAACTCCGCCCAAAAAAACCTCAAGCGAATGACTTCGCGGAAGTCGCCGCCGGAAGCGGGCGTGAATGAAGTGGAACTGATTGGCACTATGACTTGGTCGGCGCCCCGTGCAACCGCGAAAGAGTCAAACGAGTCGCTTGAAAGAGACACAACAACTTTGCCTGCAGGGTCGACGTCGCCTTTCAGGACGCGAGCGTACTGCTGCGCGACCCCAAAGGAGTCACTGGAAGTGAAGGCCGCGCAATTCAACGCAGGCAAGGAGTACTGTGTTTGCGCGCTTGAGGGAAGGGAAAAAAACGCGAACGCCGCGAAAAGCACTGCAATCCTTCCCGGGTGTTGGAGTAAGTTCATTTCAAGCGTCCTTCAACGGCCCGCCGCGCGCGGGCGAATTCAATGTAGAGAACAGGCAAGAATTTAAAAACACGCATCGTCCTATAACCATAACTCAAGGTGAAAAACTAAGTGGAGTTAAGGGAGTTCATCGTCGAGGCCAAGAAAAGCACTTACGCGAACGTGGGCGAGGCCGGCGAACGCGAGCTGTTCGAGGGCGCGCGGGAGTTCACTTTTGAAAAAGAAGAGTTCAGGTACCGCGACCGTTATTACGGCTTTGACCCGTTTTCCGGGCAGGAAGTCGTGTGGTTAAGGGAACGGCCTCAATGGGTCATGAATTACTATGGCGGGACGAAGTCTCGCGAGGTTCCCCCGAAAAAAGCCTTCGAGTTCCTCAAGAACGCGTTAAAGCTCGTTGACGCGGAAAAGCCTTTCCGGGGGCCGGCGCACTACAAGGAAGGACCGCTTGACTATTACTGCGAAAGCATTGGCTCCGTTGAAGAATTCACGGGCTTGGAAAAAATCACGTTCCGGAACAGCAAGGTGTACGACTTGAGCTTCCACGGCGGGCTCGTTTCCAGGACTTAGCGCCCGGCTTTCCGCGCCATGCAAAAAAAGGGAAAAAACCAAGGCAGTTTTCGTTTATGGTTAAAGGCATTGCATTGGCGGTCGTGGAACACGCCACTCCGTCGGACGTTTCAGCGCTTGCCTTGCTGACGCGTGAGGAGTTCGCGTACGTCAACCCAACGATTGAACGCGTCGAACGGCGCTTTGGCGACCCGCTCGTGAGGTACTTGGTGGCGCGGCTAGGCAACCGCGTCGTCGGTTTCCTGGACTTCGAGATTGCACCTGACGAAAGCATCAGGCTGCAGGGCTTGGCCGTCGAGAAAGAACTGCGCGGGCGGGGAATCGGGAAAAGGCTCGTTGAGCACGGGCTGCGGGAAATGAAGGCCTTGAACGCCAAGCGCGTGGAGTTGTACGTGCGCGAGGCCAACTTTGCCGCTGTCGGGTTGTACAAAAAACTAGGCTTCAGCATCACCCGCGTCCTGGAACACGAGATAGCGGGCGAGAAGGCCATCGTGATGGGACGCGGGCTTTGAATTTGCCAAACCACTGTGAGAAAAGGTTTAAGAATACAATAGAATATATTAGAATACTATGAAAGTTGCAGTGGATTCAAGTTCCATCATACTGCTTGCAAAGGCAGGGTTGCTTATGGAGGCTTGCAAACTTGCCGAACTGCTCACAACCAAAGAAGTGGAAGCAGAAGTTATGCGTGGCTTGGCAAAAGGCAAGGCAGACGCGTTGCAGGCCAAAAGATTGATTGAAGGGCGAAAAATCAGGGTAGTTAACCCAAATGCGAGAGTCTCCAATAAACTCCAAGAGGATTTCGGACTGGGACTAGGAGAAGCAACCGCTCTGGCACTAGTGGCAGTGGAAAAAATTGCGCTGCTGACAGATGACAACAAGGCCAGGAAAGCTGGAAAAATCCTGGGCGCGCAAGTGCTGTCGTCCTTGGACTTTCCAGTGGTGCTTTTCGCTAAGAAAGTAATACAAAAGGAAAGAGCAGTTGCGGCTGTTAAATCGCTTCAAAGGCATGGCTGGTTTAACGAGTCGCTGATAATTGAAGCACTTGCGCAACTGGAAAAAATGGGGGGTGAAAAGAAATGACTACAACTGTTACAACGGTGAGACTGCCGGCGGAATTAATCAACAAACTGGACGAAAGAGCAAGGGAAGAACACGTTGACAGGACAACTGCCCTGAAAAAGTTCCTCGAAGAAGCAATAAAGAACTGGAAACTGGAGGAGGCAGCGAAAGCCTACAAGGAAGGACGACTTTCGCTTGGGGGGGCCGCCAAGAAGGCAGGGCTGTCAATAGATGAAATAATGACTGAACTAGTGAAAAGGGGCGTTAAGTCAGACTTGACTCTTGAAGAATACCAGGAGTCCATTTCAAGCGCGCTAAAATTATTCAAGGCTTGAAGCCTTGCAAGAAGGAAGCCACTGAAGGAAGAATTGATTGATAATGCCTGTTCGCTACTTTGAAGTAAAGGGCAGGAAAGGAGTCCTGCGCGGCGTTTCTCACCTCCCGCAAGGCTCCGGCGCAGACCACGACTTTTTACAACCACGGCCAAGGAAACTACTCTTGGACACTGTTACAAGGCGCCTTATGGGGTGGCACAAGTGAAAGCGGGAAAACTAAAACCGGAACTCTTTGGCACAGTGGAAGCGTCCGACGGCGTGCGCGTTCCTTACTTGTTCGGCGACACGGAAAGCGTTACTGATAAAATAGTGGTGTTCGCGCACGGCGTAACCGTTGACAAGAACGAATACGCTGGGATTTTCACGCGGGCGGCGCTCGAGTTCAGGAAAGCGGGCCTTGCAACGCTGCGCTTTGACTTCCGCGGGCACGGCGACAGCCAAGTTCCGCAGGAGGAAATGACTCCGTCGGGCGAGGTAATGGACTTGGAAGCCGTGTTCGCGCTCGCCAAAGAACTGGGTTTCAAGGGCGTTGGGTTGCTGGGCGCGAGCTTTGGCGGCATGACGTCCGTTTTGTTCACGGCGCGGCACCCTGAAAGCGTGAAGGCGCTCGTGTTATGGAATCCGGCCATGAGGGTTTCCCGGAGGTTTTCCTCTCCGTTAACGCCGTGGGAGAAAAAGTACTTCGGCGCCGGAAAACTCCAAGAAGTAAGGGAAAAGGGCTGGATAAGGATTGGAAGCAAGGGATACAAGATTGGCAGGGAATGCATTGAAGAAATAATCGCCTTGGACGTCTTGGGCGAGGCGAGGAGAATAACTTGTCCAACGCTCTTATTGCACGGCGACAAGGACGACATAACTCCCTTGAGTGACTCCGAGGCAGCCCTGGAAAGCGTTAAAGGCGCGAGGCTTGAAGTAATTAAAGGGGCGGGCCACGGGTTCCATGAAGGAAAAAACGACCCTGCAGAGAGAATCGCCACGCGGAAAAGCATTGAATGGTTCAGGGAGCACTTGTGAGCAAAAAACCCCAGTGTGGGATAAAGTTACATTCAACCCACTAATTTAAGAAACTTCCCACTAATAGGGTTTTAGTGGGTTAAAGGTGGTTTTATGCCGGTTTTGGCTTTGGATGAAAAAAGGAGGATCACGCTCCCAAGGGAAGTGGTGGGGGATAAAAGGCAAAAGTTTGCAGTTGTCAAGACCCCTGACGGGATACTGTTGAAGCCTTTGCCACTCGACCCAATAAAGGCCTTGCAGGAGGAAGGGAAAAAACTCAAGGGCTTGTCAATGCAGGAGTTGAAGAAGGCAATTGAAGAGGAAGCGCTGAATGAAGTTGGAGGCGCTTGAAGTGGTGTACGCTGACACGGACTTTTTCCTTGCAATTTTCAAGAAAGAGGACTGGCTGAAGTCAAGGGCGGAAAAACAATACAAGGAATTGAAAGGGAAACTGGAAACTAGCATTGTAACAGTACTTGAATTGGCGATTCTCTGCAGGAAAAAAGGACTGGACCCTGAAGAAGTGATGGCTGCGGTTTTCGAAATCTCCCGTGTTGAAAGAATAACACTGGAGGAAGCGCTGCAGGCCGCGTACTTGATGAAAAACAAGGGCTTCACCGCATTCGACTCATTCCACGCGGTTCTCAGCAAGGAACGGGCAATCATTTCCTCTGACGCAATCTTTGAATCGATTGGAAAGGAAAGAGTGAAGCTCTAAAAAAATAGCGCTGCCGCAGTTGCCATGCCCTGGTTATTTTTGCTTGAAGCGCGTGGCCAACCACGGCTTGGTGGGCGGCAACAATCGGTCCAGCCTGGAAAGTCGCGGTGGGAGAAAGAGCAGTGAGTGGTTCAAGAAATGGCTTTGAAAACTAAGGCAAGGATTCGCCGGACTCGGAAAGGCGACTTCAAGGGAATCGAGGCGCTGTTGAAGGAGGCCCGGGTTCCCTTCGCGAACTTGAATGCGGGGACTTTTGCGCGGTTTTACGAAAGGGACAAGGGGTTCTGCTTCGTGGCCGTGAAAGGGAACAGGGTAGTGGGCAACGTGTTCGGGAGCTTTAACGGCGTTTCCTACGGGTACATTTCAAAGCTCGCCGTTGCAAGGGATTCACGGCGCGAAGGGATTGCCACGATGTTGCTGCAAAGGCTGCTGCGCGAGTTCAAGAAAGCCAAGGCCGTTTGGGCTTACGCAATAGTTGACAGGAACAACTCGGCGTCGTTCAAGGCCTTGCGGGGCGCGGGCTTGAAGAAGTGCCGCTGGGGGGTCCTGGTGGAGAAGTACCCTTTGTGATTTTCATGGACTTTGAAATTGTCGCCAGCCGTTGGAGGGAAATCGAGGAAAAAAGCTCAGTGCTGGAAATGACTGGGATACTGGCCTCGCTTTTGAAGGAAACGCCTCCCGGCGAGGTTGAATGGGTTGTTTACTTGTGCCAGTGCCAAGTCGCGCCGCCCTACAAGGGAGTGGACTTGGGCGTGGGCGAAAAGCTGTTAATGAACGCCATAGCAAAGGCAACGGGTTACCAGCGGGCGGAAATAGAGAAAATGTTCACTGACTCAGGCGACTTGGGCTTGGTGGCCGAAAAGCTGGTTGGCGGGAGGAGGCAGAGGCCGTTGTTCTCTGAAAGGCTTTCCGTGAAAAAAGTCTACGAAACGCTTTACAAGATCGCGGCTTCATCGGGGGAGGGCTCGCAGAACGCCAAAGTCAACGGCGTGGTGGAATTGCTTAACGCCGCAACCCCTTTGGAGGCGCGGTACCTGGCAAGGCTTCCAACGGGCGAGCTTCGCCTAGGAATACGGGACCCGACCATATTGAACGCATTGTCATTGATTGCCTCCGGCACGAAGGAATTGCGCGAGGAAATAGAGGACAAGTACAACATCCACCCCGACTTGGGTGAAATAGCAAGGGAGTTCTTGTCAAAGGGCGCGGGTGCGTTGAAGAAAATAAGCATCGAACTCGGCGTGCCCATTCGTCCCGCGTTGTGCGAGCGCCTTTCGAGCGCCGAGGAGATTTTGGAGAAAATGAACGGGAAAACTGCGGTTGACTCGAAGTACGACGGCTTCCGCCTGCAGGTCCACAAGAAGGGCTCGAAGGTGATGCTTTTTTCGCGGCAAATGGAAGACATGACCGCGATGTTCCCTGACGTTGTTGCTGGGGTGCTGGCGCAAGTGAAGGCAAGGGACTGCGTTTTGGACTGCGAGGCGCTGGCCTTTGACGCCAAAACCAGCCAGTTCTTCCCGTTCCAGACCACTATGCAGCGCCGCAGGAAGCACGGCATTGACGCGATGGCCAAGAAGTACCCGTTGAAGGCGTTCGTTTTCGACGTGCTCTACTTGAACGGGAAAAACCTAATAAGCGAGCCTTACAGCAGGCGCCGCAAGCTCCTCGAGGAAAACCTGAAGAAGGGCGAGACGTTACTACCTTCTGATCAAATAATTGCAAGCACTCCCGGGGAGCTGGATAAGTTCTTCAACTCGCTCATCGAACGCGGGCTGGAGGGCATAATCGCGAAAAAGCTGGACGCGCCGTACATTCCCGGAAAGCGCAAGATGGCGTGGGTGAAGCTCAAGAGGGACTACCAGCAGACGCTCGGCGACACCATCGACGTTGTCATCGTTGGCTACTACAAGGGCGGTGGAGTGAGGGCGCAGTTCGGACTTGGAGGATTGCTCGCGGCCGTTTACGACGACGAAAAGGACTTGTTCAAGACCATTTCAAAGATTGGAACCGGTTTCACGGAAGAGCAACTCAAGCGGTTCAGCGAAGTACTCGCGCGTTCGTCGCGGAAGGAAAAGCCGGCAAGCGTTGAGTCAATCGAGAAGCCCGACGTGTGGGTCGAGCCAAGGCACGTCGTGACCGTGAAGGCTGCCGAGATAACGCGTTCCTCAATCCACACTTGCAGGCGCGACTTCGAAAACGAGGGCTACGCGTTGCGCTTCCCTCGCATAATTGGGGACTTCCGCGAGGACAAGAAGCCAGAGGACGCCACGACTGTCGAGGAAATAGTTGAAATGTTTTCGCTGCAGAAGAGGCAGCGGACAAACTTCACGTTTGGAGAAACAGAGGAAGAATCTTGAGTGGTTGGAAATGTTGAGGCAAAAACAGTTCGAGGCCTTGAAGAAGGTAGCGCTGGAACTTGAAAGGGCCTCGGTCAAGGACTGGGTGCTTGCCGGCGGGGGCGCTGGAAGCTTTTACGGCTTGAAGCGGGAGCCGAAGGACTTGGATATTGGGTTGGGCAGGCGCGAGTCGAGGCAGGGGTTTGCCGTTGCTGAAAGAGTCTTTGGATTCCCGCAAGCCAAGTGGAAGTCAGAAAGGGGCTGGAAGGCGTTTTACTCCAACGGCAGGATTGAAGGTGAAAGCGTGGACTTCTTTACTGAAATTTACCACTCAATCGGCAATGAAACCGTTTACTTCAGCGTTGACTACGACACGCTCAAGAACCGGAAAGAGTTCGACGTGCTTGGAGTCAAAGTCCCAGTAATGCCCGTGGAGGACTTGGTGTTCATGAAAGTGGTTTCGCAACGCGGCGCCAAAGAAGGCAAGACGGACTTGGAGGACGCAAGGGAGTTGCTGGAACTGAACGCAAGGGAATTCAATTGGGAACAATTCAACAAGCGCTTGAGCCCTGAAACCGAAGCAGTGAAAAAAAGGGCAAGGGACTGCGTTGAAAGGCTCAGACTTCAATGAGTTCGCCTGGAGGCCTTGAAAGGCGCTTGAAGCCGTTCCTTGTCACCAAGACGTCGTCCTCTACCCTGACGCCGCCAAAGCCCGGAACGTATATGCCGGGTTCGACGGTGAAAACCATTCCCTTCTCGAGCTCGAACCCTGAGGAAGGCGCGACACCAAAGCAGTCATGGACTTCGACGCCTAGGCCGTGGCCAACCGAGTGAGTGAGCAAGCCCTTGAACTTCGAGGAGTCAATGACTTTTTGCGCGGCGTTGTGGACGCTTGAAGCCTTGGCGCCGGGGCGTATTTCGTCAAACGCGGCTTGCTGCGTGCGGGCAACGGTTTCGTAAATTTCAACTTGCTTTGGAGAAGCCCTTCCAAGCACGAGGGTGCGCGTGACGTCGGAGCAGTAACGCTGGAAAAGCGCGCCGAAGTCAAACAGCAAAAAAGAGCCTTTTTTTGCGCGCGACGCGCTGCTGGGGACGTGGTGGGGCAAGGCAGAGTTCTCGCCGAAAGCGGCAATCGTGGGAAAGCTTGGAGAGCTGGCACCGTGCCTTCCCATAAAATAGTTCAACTCGGCGGCGCACGCTGCTTCTGACTGGGTT
>DATDTB010000081.1:0-18083 GCA_035291025.1 archaeon | reverse complement strand
GCCGTATTCGACAACGAAAGAACTGCGCCCTACCTCGCTAGCGCCGCCCAAGAATTTGAAACTTACTAAATCTTTCAAGTCCTTTCTTTTTCTCATCCAAAACACCCAACAATCTTGAGGTAGGACGCGTTTTTAAGTCCTCCACTATTAGGTTAACGTCCCACTTTTCAACGTCAAGCTTGTCCTTTAACTCGTCCCTCAGCGAGCGTTCGGCATGGTTTAAGGAGTCAAGGTCGCGCGTCCTGATCCTGACCAGCAAGTCATACTCTCCCTTCAAGGAAACAAGCTTCGCGACCTCCGGCCGGGCCGAAATTACGTCAACTGCCTTCTCGAACTTTTTCTGGTCCAGGGAACGCAGTTTCACCAATACTTCCTCGGATACAAAACCTAGCTTTTTGTAGTCCAAGTGGGCGAAAAACCCCTGAATCAACCCCTCTTTCTGGAGCTTTTCCAGCTTTGAGTGGACTGTTTGGTGCGAAACGCCAAAGTCCTTGCCAATTTTCCTGGTTGACCTCAGCCCGAAATCCAATACATTTTTTAAGATTAAAATGCTGGAGTCATCCAAGTGTCCAATTTTAGTCATTCAAACCACTAAATTGTAAACCAGCCCACAATAGGGTAGTACACAAAGGTACTTAAACAACCAACAACTTTAAGGGAATGGGAGGTGGAAGCCAAAAGTTTGACTTACCACACAACCTTTTAGGAAAAAAGTTCGGGGGGATGGTTGCCAGACCGTTTTATGTCCCCCCTCCCTACTTCTCGCTGCAAATAACCACTAGCTAGTTGTCCTAGCCCGCTCAAGGCGGGCAAAAAATCAATGGTTCTTATGCATTTCCTTGAATTGTCTCACTAATGGGCAAGCCAAGGCTTTTGAACCTGCGGCAGAGCATGGAATTACTGGAAAAGCACAAGATAGGCCTGCCGGCGCAGGGCTTGGCCAAGACCTCCAAGGACGCCGCTGAAACGGCGAAAAAACTCGGCTTCCCGGTCGTGCTAAAGATAGTCTCAAACGCGACGCACAAGACCGACATTGGAGGCGTCGCCACAAACATTGGAAACGAAATAGAAGTCAAGGACGAATTCGAGAAAATGCTCAAAAACGCCAAAGAAGGCAACGCGGGGGCAATAGAGGGCGTGCTAGTGCAAAAACAACTCGACGGCCACGAACTAATAATTGGAGGGAAAAAAGACCCACAGTTCGGCAAAGTCATCCTGGTAGGGCTTGGAGGGGTGATGACTGAAGTCTTTGAAGACGTGCAAGTAAGACTGGTTCCAATAGAGCCAGCCGACGCTGAAGACATGCTGGTCTCGCTGAAGTTCTTCAAGGTCCTCAAGGGGCTGCGCAACAAAAAGCCGGCAAACATTGAAGCCGTAAAAGACATCCTCTTGAAGGCGTCAAGGCTAATGGAAAGGGAAAAAGTGGTTGAGTTGGACTTGAACCCTGTAATAGTCAACGAAAAGGAAGCAATAGCCGTCGACGCGCGGGCGCTAGTTGAATAAGAAAAGTGGTAAATTGAACGCACGCTTTTACGCCCTGTTTTTCTTGCTGCTTGCCGGAAGCGCGGCGGCGGCCGCGCCCGTGGTCCGGCTTGACTCGCCGAAAAACCTTGAATACGCCTCCGGGGTGGTGGAGTTCAAGTTCCTGGCCTCTGACTTAGACAACGACTCCCTCAAAGTGTCAATGTTCCTGGAAGAGGAAAGCAACGGGTTTTTCGCAAAGACTTCACTGCAGGAAGTGAAAAACGCGGACTACCGAGAGCACTGCGGCGACCCCGACAGCTCCACGCAGACGGCAAACAGCTGCACTTACTCGGTTGACACGCGGCTTCTTGGAAACAAGCCATTCAAGGCGACCTTCCAGGCAAGCGACGCTACAACGACTTCAAGCGCTTCCACTGAAGAGTTCTTGGTGGACAACGAGTTCCCTTCCGTCACCATTTCAAGCCCGGCAACCGGCAGCTGGAACAGCAAGGACTTAAACGTGGAATGGCAGCTGGCGGAGGCAAACCCAGACGCCTGCAAAATAATTTTCACCAGCGATTCGGCGAAGGTATTAGAGGAAGCTGTCGACTGCCTAAAAGGCTCCCACGCTTCAAGCGTTCAAGCGGCTTGCCCGACGGAGGGAAGGGACTCGTGCTCAATTGAGTTCATCGCCGAAGACAAGGCTGGAAACGCGTCAACCAAAAAAGTCGCGGTTTCAATCGACTACTCGGTTCCTTCAAAGCCGCTGATGCAGGAACTGTCACAGTACTCAAGCGGCGGCAGCGTCATAGTTCTGTGGAGCCAGTCAAAGGACTCGGTTTCCAACGAAGTCGTGTACGAGTTAGAGGTTTCCGCTGACCCTGGATTTTTGGGCCCGGAAACAATCACCACGGCCTCTTCCAGCGCTCAAGTAGGCAACCTGCTTGAAAACGCCAAGTACCACTTCAGGGTGAGGGGCGTTGACGTTGCGGGAAACAAGGGGGAGTACTCAAATTCTACGAGCACGTTGTTTGACTCTGCTCCCCCAAAGCTTTCGGGGCTGGCGCCGGAAAACGAGTCAAGCACTTCAAGCTTCAAGCCAGCCATTTCGTTCACTTTAGTGGACGATGGAAGCGGCTTAAACCCTGGAGGCATTCAGGTAATACTTGACTCCCAGGACATTTTCCAGCTAGGGAGCTTTGCCGCGGGGGCTTTTTCCTACACCCCAACCCTGGCCTTGAACGAGGGGCGCCACTCGCTTGAAGTAAGGGCAAGGGACTTGGTCGGCAACAGCTTAATCGAGAGAACAGAGTTCGTAACGTCAATCCCGCCGCAAAACCTTTCAATCCAGGCAAACAACGGAGAGGAAAGCACCAAGGAATACTCAGTGACGCTTGGATTGCGGGCGGAAAAAGCAAAAGAATGCAGGTACAGGAACGAGGACAAGGACTGGAGCGGCTTTGAGCCCTACACCACTCAACGGGAGTGGGGGCTGAGCCAGGGCGGGGGCACTAAGACAATTTCATACCAGTGCAGGAACTATTTTGGGGCGTTGTCTGAAACCGTTGCGGACGAAATCATGCTGGAGCAAGAACAAACAGGAACGCAGGGGAGCTTGAGCATTGCAAACGCCCCATCCAGCGTCACTAAAGGAAAAGCGGTTACGCTAAGAGTAATAACTGACGGCTCGATTCCAGTGAAGGACACGATAGTCTACGCAATCCTTTCCTCTGGGAAAAGGGAACAAGTGCGAGTGGACGAGCACGGGAACGCGTTTTACCTGCCGGCGGAGTCGGGCGAGATAAAGTTCGAAGTCGCCAAAAGGCCCCAGATAATTTCAAGCAAGGGAATAGACTTGCAGGCGGCCATTTCGGCGCCGGAAAACGCGGTGTACATTCAGGGGTTCCTGTTGGTTGCCGGCATTGCAGTTACTTACTACTTGTTCACGAAGGGCCGAAAGGAAAGAATTGTCAAGACGCATTTTTGACCAAGCCAATCATTGAAAGGACTTGGCAGGCCTTGCATTGAGCTCCGGCGCTTGGCTCGCCGCACTGGCTGCAATGGCTGACAACAAGGCGTTTTTCTTTCACTGAGTCCCTAGCCAGAGCCATGAATTCCAGGCCCGAACGCAGCAGTGTCGCCTTAGTGCCTGGGTACTTTGACTCCAAGCCGTTAAGCATGGCCTTCAAGTCCTGCCTGTACGCGTCTTCAGTGTTGGGGCATTCCGCGCTGGACTGCTTGAAGCCCTTCAAGAACGCGTACGTAGCAGTCTCCCTTTCAGTGCAAAAATACAAAGGCTTGACTCGCTGGACAAAGCCGCATTCTTCCGCCACACCTGTCTTGGGGCCGAGCCTTGCGCTCCTCCAAACGTCACCCCTCAGTAAATTCAGCAAAAACGTCTGCGCCTCGTCGTCCAAGTTATGGCCCGTCACGAGCTTGTCAAAGCCCAGCTCCCGGGGCTTCTTGTTGAGCAAGTACCTCCGCAGGACGCCGCAAATCGAGCAGCTCTTCAATGGGACCTTTTTCGCGCGCGCCGCGGCGAGCATTTCGTCCAAGGACGCCCCGAATTCCTCCCGGTAAGAAAAGACTTTCAATTCAACGCCGTTCCCGCTGCAGTAACGCTTCAAGTCCTCCAACGCCTCGTCCCGGTAGCCGTGGATTCCCTCGTCAACGGCTATCGCGGTTGGAAGCGCGTCGTTGCGCTTCCTGGCCAGGCGCACCAGCAAGGAAAGCACTGACAGGCTGTCCTTGCCCCCAGAAGCCGCTACGGCCACCTTTTCGCCTTTTTCCAGCAAGCCGTGCGCGCGGATGGCGTGAAAGACTTTTCTTTCAAAGTATTGAATGAAGTGCTTTTGGCACAAGTAACGCGGCTCCACTGCATACTTTATGACCGCGGGCTTGCCGCACTTTGAACAGCCTGGCATTAAAAGCTCACCCGCCGGAGGCAACGTTGAGGAGCTTAACCTCGTCTCCCTCGCCCAATGGCTCGTCCTCTGTCACCAAGACGCCGTTCTTGACAAGCAAAACCGATTCCGGGTTGAGCTTCAAGGCCTTCAAGACGTCCCTGCCAGTAGACCCTTTCCCGAGTTCCAGTTCGGAAACGCTGCAAGCCCAGTCAACTTTCAATTTCACGATAAACACCAACGCCGTGGTTTCCCCTCAGACATCAAAGCACTTGAAGTGTTTTTAACTGCTCACTACGGCCCGAGCCGCGCTGGAGCTCCAAGCTAGACGGGTTCCTTCTTTGACAAGAACTTGACCCCAAAAAACAACAACAACACGCCAAGCAACTGAAGCAAGGTTATCCCTTCCCCCAATGCGAAGAAGCCAAGCACGGCGGCGAAAAACGGGGAGGCAAGCTCAAGCGAGGAAACCTGCGCCGCCTTCAGCCTCTTCAGTCCCTCATAGTAGGAAATCATTCCCACCCCAACAACCACTCCAACCAAGACTTGGTACGGGTTCGAGACAAAAATGGGGGTTGCGGAAAAAGAGTAAAAAACAAACACAATTAAGGCAATCAAGTACCTGTAAAAAGTCAAAACCCCAGAGTTCAAGCCAGTCAAGTGCTTCCTGACAGCTATTGCCGTTGTCGCCCAAGCGAACGTGGCGGCAAAAACCATTAAGTCTCCAAGCGTCCCAATGTTGAAAGACACCAAGTTCTCCACAGACTTGCTTGTGACGAGCACGGCTGCAAACAGCATTAAGGCGATGCCCGCATAGTCAAACTTCGAGAGCTTGTCGTTTTTCACAAATAAAAAGCCAAGGAATACGACGAAAACGGGCTGCAAGTGGCCTATCAGGACGGCGTTCAAGACCGGAACGCTTACAAGGGCGTAAAAATACAGCAAGTCAGCGAAAACCGTAGCCGCAAGCGCAACGTAAAAAACGGCGGGCCACTTGCGGTTTTCCACTTGAAAACTGCCCCTTGTTAGAATGGCGAACGCCAAAGCAGTGAGCATGACGAAAAACGCCCTAACCGCAGAAGTTTGGAAAAAGTCAGCATTCTGATAAGACAGCTTTGCCAGTACTGGCTCGACGGCCCACATCAAGCTGGCTGCCAGCACTGCCAGCACCCCGACGGTTTTCTTGTCCATCAGCCCACTATGCCCAAAAAGCGCTTAACTTCGCTTTTTGCCTTCGCGGCGCTAAACCCAGTCAACGGGTACAAAAACAGCAAGTTTCCCGCCTTGCCACCCTCGCTTGGCAAAAAATCACTAAAGGCAAGCGCCTTGCATGCTTTTTCCAGGCACGTTTCCTCGAAGTCCGGCGACTCAACGAACTCAACGCCTCCCACAGGAGCAAACAACGCCAGCACTTTCCTGTTCTCCGCGCTGCCCTTCAATGCGTTGCACAGCAAAGTGCAGCCGCGCTTGAGCATCAAGAGCGCGGTCAAGAGTGACTCCCTGGAAGAGTCGAGCACAACTCCGGCCTTGCCGCTTGAGCCGACTGGCAGCCCGCCCACGCCGGTGAGTTTTTCAGTGAACAAGAAGGCCTTGTCCTTGAAGACTTCTATTTGAATGTTGACTCTCGGCTTAGCCAAGTCAACTTTGGCCTTCAATGACTCAAAAACGGTCTCGCCTACGAGCCTGCTTATCTCGTTTGAATTCAGCGGCGTTGTTTTAGTGAGCCTCTTGGTTGTTATCCTGAAAGACTTCTTCGAGCTAACTTTTTCCCCCCCTGCAATCTCCAAAGCGCGCACCTTGAGAGACTCAATGTCGTTGTCGACTTCTGTTGCCGGGCTGACGCTGGAAACGCCGAAAACGCGCCGCAAGGTTCTCACCGCAGTTCCTGACTGCATTTCCGGAAAGCCCTTGACGAGAATGCGGCCGCGCAACAGCATCACTTTGAAGTCCTTGACTTTGGCCTGGGAAAGGGCGCTGGCGCAGTTCCTGGCAAGCAGTCTTTCAAAGAAAAACCTGTTCCCCCCCTTTACCCAAATCTCGCCATGCCTGACCAGTACAACGCGTTCAAGGTCCATAAAAGAAAACCTGGGAAAAAATCAGGAAACATTCAACTGAAAGTTGGAAGTGACGACCTTGCCGGAGTGCTTGAACTGCAGCCAGACGTTGAAAACGCCTTTCTTGGGAAAGGCGTAGGAAAACTCAACATCCGGGCCGGTTGCCAGCTCGCTTTCCTTAGCTTCAGATTCAGGGATGAGGTGCGCAAAAGAACTAGCGTCCTCTGCCACAACGAACGCGTGCATTCCGCTCCCGTTCAACGGGGTTAAGTCGTTTGCTGGCCTGATCAAGTGCAAGTCCTCCACGTGCGCGTTTAACGTGACTTTGGAGCCATTGGCTAGCTCTCCGCGGGGCATTAGGGTCACAAGGTAACGGTTTTCAAACACCTTGGCGATGGTGAAGTTTCTCTCAAAGTCGTAAGACTCCACTGGCTCATTGCCTATCTGCACCTCGAAACGTTTTGTCCCGGTTTTTCCGCGGTTCTCGAACTGCACCCAAACGAAAAACAACCCTGTTTCAGGGAAGGCGTGCTTTAGCCTGTACACGCCTCGAACGTCGGGGTCGGGTTCGGCGAACTCGACTTCCAAAGAGGAAAGGTTTTTCCGGGCAATCGCCACGTGAAGCTCGCCTCCATTGAATTCCCTCAAGCCCGAGGCAGGCTTTCCGTCTTCCGTCAAGGTGAAAACCAAGTCAACAAAAGACCCTGGAATTGGGTTGCTGGGGGAAACCCTGAGTGCGGCGTTCAAGGCGCTGGCATCGCTGCCAGGGCTGTAAAAAGAACCAGCAAGCCAGCCAATGGCAAGCGCGGCAACAACTACGGCAAGGGCTGCCCAAGAAAATGTGGGGTTTGGCTTTCCCGCACTGCTTTCAGGCGGAGCTGGATGCTTTCCTGTCAATCAAACCACGAAAAGAAGTAAAAGAAATTAAAGTGATTACTAGTAAAAGGCTTGCAAGTCTTTAAAACGCTTGCCTGGACTGAAAATAGCGTTATAAAATCATTGCGCGTAATTGAGTCAAAGGCTTTAAGCGTTGTGGGAAAAAAATGAGAGTGGCTGTTGTTTACCAGGACAAGTGCAATTCCTCCAAGTGCTCCTTGGAGTGCATGCGGTTTTGCCCCGTGAACAGGCTGGGCCAGGACTGCATTGTCTTGGGGGAGGACAAGTTCGCTAAAATCTCCGAGTCACTGTGCACTGGCTGCGGGATATGCCCTAAAAAATGTCCATTTGACGCGATTTCAATTATCAACACTCCTGGAGAGCTGGACGAGCCGCCGTTGTACCAGTTCGGCGAAAACACTTTCCGCTTGTTCAGGCTGCCGCACGCAAAGCAGGGAAGCGTTGTCGGAATAATAGGCTCGAACGGCGCCGGGAAGACTACGGCGATGAAGTTGATTGCCGGAGAGCTGGTTCCAAACCTGGGGGACTGGAAGAAGGGCAGCGACTGGAAGAGGGTCATTGAACACTTCAAGGGAAAGGAAATACAAGGCTTCTTTGAACAGCTTTCTTCCAAGAAGCTGAAGGTTTCATTAAAACCGCAGGAAGTTGACAGGATTCCAAAGGCGGTGAAAGGCACTGCGGGAGACTTGCTGAAAAAAGCGGACGAAAGAGGCGTTGCCGGGAAATACATTGAGTTCCTTGAACTGCAGAACTGCGTTGAAAACGACGTCTCGGAACTCTCGGGCGGCGAGCTCCAAAGGCTGGCGATCGCGGCCGCTAGCTCGCGTGAAGCGGATTTGTACTTGTACGACGAGCCCGCGTCCTTCCTGGACGTGAGGCAAAGGCTGAACGTCGCCAAGGCCTTAAGAGAGCTGGCGCTTTCAGGAAAACAAGTAATGGTTATAGAACACGACTTGGCTGTCTTGGACTACTTGAGCGACTACGTGCAAGTGCTCTACGGCGCTCCGGGAGTTTTCGGGATCGTTTCAAACACTAAAGCCGTCGGAGTCGGCGTGAACCAGTTCCTTGACGGGTACTTGCCGGACGAAAACGTGAGAATCAGGGAGACAGAGATACGGTTTGACACCAGGCCGGCTGCCTTGGAAACCGAGTCCCAAAAGCTGTTCGAATATCCTGAAATGGCCAAACGCTTCGAGGGTTTTGAACTGGCAACAAAGCCAGGGTTCTTGTTCAAGGGAGAAGTGGTGGGGGTGCTTGGCCCGAACGCCACTGGCAAGACAACCTTCGTGAAAATGCTCGCCGGCGTCTTAAAGCCTGACAACTGTGAAGTCGAGCAAAAAAGCCGGGTCTCGTACAAGCCCCAGTACTTGGAGAGCTCTTTTGAGGGAAGCGTGCGAGAACTCGTCCAAGAAACGGAAATAAACAACGACGTGTTCAAGACTGAAATAGAAGGCCCGCTTGAAGTCTCGCGCCTTTACGAAAAACAAGTAAAGAACTTGAGCGGTGGGGAACTGCAACGAGTTTCAGTCGCGCTGGCTCTGGCAAAGGACGCTGGGATTTACTTAGTGGACGAGCCCACCGCCTTTTTGGACGTCACGCAAAGGATGGCGGTTGGAAGGGCAATTCAAAGAATCACTGCCGAACGAGGGGCTGTTGCCTTGGTGGTGGACCACGACCTGGTTTTCCAGGACCTTGTCTCTAACCGAATGCTGGTGTTCGAGGGAATTCCCGGGAAAAAAGGGCATGCAAGCACGCCTGCGAGCAAGAGGGAGTCAATGAACGCGTTCCTGAAGGCAATGGACGTGACTTTCCGGAGGGATAAGAACACTGGAAGGCCGCGGGCAAACAAGCCCGGGTCGCAGTTGGACTCGGAGCAAAGAAAGACCGGCGAGTACTACTATACTGCTTGAAAAAAAGATAAGCGAAAGAGAAAGAAAAAAAGAAAGGGGGTAAATGCCCCTAGTTAAAGCCCGAGTTCAGGCTTCTTCCGGAACGCTTGCTTCCTGCTGCGCTGCCGCGGTCTGCATTTGCTGCAAGGCTGCGACGAACTTGTCCAAGATTTCGCGTTCTGCCGGAAAGCCAAAGGCGGTCTTGAAGCGCTTCGTGTTCGGGTCCTCCGCGTTCTGCGGGTACCAGCCCTTTGAAAGCGAGATTACCTTGGACTCAACCCCGTCCTCTCCCTGTACTTTCTTTAGGGCAATTTCCAAGAACGTGTTGTTCCCGTACTTTATTTCCTCTGCCTTAATGGTGTCAAATTTTGCCATTCCACTTTTCCCTCCGTGTTACAATGCATGGCTTGAAAGCCGTTGCATGCATTTGTATTTTTTTCCTTGATTGCCCCGTTAGGATAGAAAAAGACCTTCCTATTGGTGCTAACCATAACTGCGTTGGAAATGCTTAAAAACACCGCGCCGGTGGTTGAAGCTGATGGCGGGAAAAAGCGCGTGGAAAGAGGAAGTGCGCGGGCTAAGGAACAAGGGAAAGCTTTTGGGAACGCAAGAACTGTGCATTGAATTCTCCAAGTCAGTCAAGCGCGCCGTTAACGGCGCTGGAAAAGTCGCAGTGCTGTTTTCGGGCGGCGTTGACTCGACTGCCTTGGCGGTTACGGCAAAAAAGCACTCAAGCGTGACCCTAATAACGGCGTCAGCGGAAAACGCGCCAGACACCCAGGTAGCGCGGGAAACTGCAAAAAAGCTGGGCTTGGAGTGGGAGCACGTGCCGCTCACTCGAGAAAACGTGAAGGAATACTACAACGAAGTGAAGGACTTGCTTCCGAAAAAACTGCAAAGCGATTTCCAAACAACCCTGGCAATACCGATTTACGCTGCGTGCAAGCGGGCCAGGAACCTAGGGCTAAAGGTTGCGTTGGACGCGGCTGGAGCCGACGAGTCCTTTGCAGGGTACCACAGGTACGCGCGCTTAGTTGAAAGACACGGCCACGACGCATTAACAGAAGAGTTATGGAAGGACTTGGAAAACATTGAAGAACACGACGTGGAACGCGAGAAAATCGTGAGCGGAGCACTTGGAGTTGAAATACGATGCCCGTTCCTGGACAGCGAATTCCTAAAGCACGCAATGGCAATCCCGGTAAGCCAGAAAATCCACGGAAAGGGCGACACACTAAGGAAGCGGGCGCTTAGGAAAATGGCGCTCGCGCTAGGCGTGCCTGAAGAGATTGCACACAGGCCCAAGAAGGCAATGCAGTACGGCAGCGGCGTGGAAAAACTGCTTAAGCCGCCAAGCTTTGGTTAAAAACTAAATTGGGACGCAGAAATTCGGATCGACTCCGTCCGGGCAGTTGCAGCACTCCGTTTCCCCAGTGTCCGGGTCAGTGTCGTTGTCGCAGCTCACTAAGTCGTCACAGCTCGCGTTGCACCTCATTAAAGGCCCCAGCGTTATTCTCTTTCCCTGGTGCCCTCCCACTTGGTCCAGCCCGCTCTTGGCAGTTGAAGTGCTGTTCGTGTCGTAAAACAGGAAGTTGCACGAAACCTTTTCAGTGTAAACGCATCGCACGTCGCAAAAGTCGCCCTGGCCGCAGCCTCCCACGTAATTGCAACTCGGGTTGTTTTCCAACGGGTCGTCGCATACGTTTTCGCAAACTGGCGGCCCGGGCTCCCGCGGGCAAGTGCATGTGTCCCTGTACAACTCGCAAATGTCGTCAATTTTCTCCACTTCCCTGATTGTTGGGTTTTCAGGGTCATCGCTAAAGCCTGAAAACACAAGGTTCAAGTCCAATACCTTCTGGTAACGCAATGGCTTGTTGTATGTAATGACCAGCGACGACTCCAGTATGTTGCTTTCAGACGCGCAGTTGACGTCAACGTTGACGTCCACGTAGGAAAGCCTCGTGTCGTGCCCGAAAAGGCCTGGGTCGACTCCGTCAATGGGAGTGAATTCTTGGATGAAGCGCGTGTTCACGTCGCAGTTCGTTGCATTGATTCTGTGAAGCAAGTCGAACTGCGTCCAAATGTTCTTGTCAGCGTTCCTGTCAGGCGTTTCAAACTCGTTTTCCGCAGTGCCGGGGTCGTCCGGCGGCGTCTGAATCTTGCAGTTCACGTCAACTCCCGCGAGAGGGAACGGGTTGCCGACGCGTACTTGGCCCAAGGCGTAGTTCGTGTCATTGCAGCAAATTATCAACTCGTTTTCATCCAAGGGCCTGCCGCTGGCGGCCCTGTTGAAGTCCTCCGCCAACACGTTCAAGTACCCCTGCGTGATTGCCGCATTTGCGAGGTAGTAAGCGTTCAAGACGTCCTTCCTTACTTCAAGCGAGGCAAACACGGCGTAGTCGCTCGAGAACTGGCCGACGTAGCTGGGCTTTATGACGAACAAGGCAATGGCTAGTATTGCGAAAATGCCAATCAAGGCAACGCCGTTCAGCATTCCTTTCTCCGTTCTTGTCTTCCTGCCTTCAGTCATGGTGAAATCACTCAAAGAACTCGCAAAACCTCCGCTCTCCGGGAATCACTCGGTACTTTAACGGGTCTCCTCCAACGGAGCGAGTCCCGCCGCCATAGAAGCGGCTGCAGTACATTTGCTCCTGGTCCTCGAAAAACTTGTCGGAAAAGTTGGCGTCGTACATCCTGTGAACCGCGCCCTGCTGGGCGTCGTACATCAATGCCTGGTAGCGCTGCCAGTTGGTCTTGTCAACGGAGTAAATCTTTGAAACCAAGACAAGGGCAAGCGCCATAAGCACAACCGCTGCAAGCCCTTCCAACGCGAAAATCTGCGCCTTTTTACCAACCATGAGCCTTCACTGCTGCCTCTGCACTGTTATCCTTAGCACGACGTCGTCAACGTCCAAGTCCGGTGCAGTGTTGGTCGTTGACTTTAACCTGTTCGTGTCCACTAAGTCGTTGTCCTCCGAGTTGCATACTATGAAGTTGCGGTCAATTGAGTAAGAAGTCCTGTCAGCGTCGATTACCGAAGCACATAAGGGGTCAAACGGCAAGTCACCGTTTGCGTTGAACTCTGGTTCCGCAGTCGTTGTTGCCACTACTTCTATCCTGCAAGCAATGCCTGAAGGGATTCCAAGGTTTTCCTCGGAAACCGCATCGAGCTTGTCCGAGTTGGCGTCAATGGAGTAAGGCAAGCGAAGGAGCTGGACAGAGTGTGGGGTGATTGATATTTTTTCCAAAGGCAGCGGACCAGTTTCTATGTTGTTGGTGTAAAGCTCGCACTCCCAATCAGTTGTCCCCGCAAGCAGGGCTCCAACGCGCTTGCCTACTTGCTGCAGCCTCGTGAACTCCAAGTCCTCCGAGATTCTCTGCTGCTGCTGCGCCAGCGAACTCAAGGTGTAGCCAATGGTCAAGGTAATGACTAAAAGCGTCAGGATGACTTCCAAGTTGAAGACTTGCGCCCGGTTCTTGGCAACTGTTACTGGGTTCATCAAGCGGCACCGCACTCCAGCCTGTTTTCCTTCCAGTTGCAGTCAAGGGTCTCGCCGCACGACACCTTTACCGGGCCGACGCCGGGGCACTCGGCCCCAGTGCACAACACTACCGAGTCGTCAGTGAAGTCAACGGGTTCCAGCAACGTCCTGCCTGGGCCGTAATGGGTTACGTGCAAGGAAGCGGTGCCTTGGCTTGGGTTTATTGAGAACTCGCATTCCTCCGGCAAAAAGTAAGGGTCCTTGAAGTACAAGTCAGCTCCTTCCTCCAAAGGGTCTGGAATCAGCCCAGTCCTGGCGCTGAAAATCAAGCCGTAAACCGGCACTTGGCCCTTTGGCAGGTTCAAGTCAAGGCTTGAAGTCACTCCAGGTTCCCGCATTATCTTGATTGCAGTGGCGTAGTCAGCCAAGGCAAGCGTGTGGTAGCGCGCGAGCGCCTTGAAGCCCGTTTCCTGCTGGCTCTTCAAAAGCGAAGTGTAAATGGAGGCCACGTGGCCAATAATCAAAATGAACACTATCAAGGCAATCAAGCCATCCAGGGAAACTTGGGCCTTGAGCTTTGAGTATGAGGGCATTTGATACGTTAAAAGCGAAAGAGGCTTAAAAAGTGCCTTCTAAAGCGTGCGGGAAGGTTCAGGAAAAACCGAACCTGAGCAAAAGCGTTGGAGTTGACAAGAACGCCACTAAATTGATCCTCTTGGTTTCAGTGAGCAAGGCCGTCAAGCCGACCAAGGCGCCGGTAACGCAAACAAGCAGGCCTTCAACGCCGGTTGCAAGCACAACAACTAGTAAAAGGAACGCGAGCGTTGAAAGGTTTAAGTAAAAATAGTCCGCGTTTTGCATTAACTCAACCGCCTTCCTGGCCAGCAGCAGGGTCAGGAAAACGGAAAGGCAAAGGGAAAAAAGCATTGCCAGGAACAAGAACGCCAGCTCTTCAATTGATGGGTTGGGGGAAAAGGACTGCAAGTGGGCTATTGCGCCGGAATGGGCTTCGCTGAAGAAAAACAACGCCACCAAACCGAACACGGCGCTGGAAGAGGCAATCCCTCCCACTAACAGCAAGTAGTTCTCGCTGCCCTTCACTCCCATTAGCTTGCTTGCAGCTATTGCGGCCTGGCCGGAGCCAATTGCCGGAAAAAAGCCCAAGAGGGAGCCCGCAAGGCACGCCTTGACTGACTCCAAGAGCGCGGGCGCCGCAGGCAAGCCTGGAATGAAAGGGGACTGCGTTGGAAGGGAATGCTTTTTCAGCAAGGCGTACGAAAGCGAACTCACTCCAAACAAGCCAGTAAGCGCTGGAAACAATGAATCAAATCCAAACGAGGCACGCAGGGTAACGAGCCCAAAGGCTCCGGCTGCAAGTGAAACAGAAAGCGAGTACACGGCTTTCCTGTCAGACTCCTCAGACAATACTACAAAACCCATCAAGGAAAACAACAGCAATGGAATGAGTTCTTCAAGCAATTCCTTTGACGCAAGCAAGAACAGCACTAATGGAATTGCTACCAGGAAGGAGGCGAAAAACGAGAAAAAACACCCAGTCAATGAAAAAAACACTGCATGAAGGGCGCGGCCTTCCCGCAACAGCCTGTGGCCTGGCAGCACGGAAAGCAAGCTAGAGTCAGCCGGGGCTCCAAGCAAGACGCTTGGAATGAAGCTCGAGGCTGCGTGAGAAATGGACAGGGAGACAATGAACACCGCGACTTGGAACGGGTTAAAGGCGTCCAAGTAAGAAAGGCCTGCAAGCACGGCCAGCAAAGTGTTCACGTGCATTCCAGGAATTAATCCAGCGGCAAACCCTGCAATGGCTCCGGCGAATGCAGCGAAGGCTTCGCTCAACCCTTTCCCTCCGCAGTCTTTGGAGGCGGGAGTTCCACTGACTCAATTATGACTTCCGGGGTGCCTCGGTACACCTTGAACACGCCCTTGAAGGAAAAAACAACTGATTCGCCAGAGAGAATCGCGCGCCTAGCCTCAAAGGGTGGGTTGAAGGCGACGCCCTTAATGGAGTCAGTCGCGTCGACAATTGAGAAAAACAAGTGGGCATCGCTTGCCTTCAAGTCAGTGAGAACGCCTGTGACTTTGACTTTCTTGCCCTCAAGCTCTCTCGGGGCGGTTGCCAAAAAGCCAGCAGTGTACTCGGCGGGCTGGATTGACTGGGTGAAAAAGTAAAGCAGCAAAATGCAAATCAGTGAAAGGGACAGGCTTAGGACAGCCAGTTCATCCTCTTTCATTTATTCAAGTTTTTCCAGCGTTTCACTGAAAACATTCACTCGGGCAACTGCCTGCAGTCAATGGAACTGCCTTCAACTGGGTTGCCGGCCAGGTTTACCTTGCATGCAAGGCAACGGTACGTGTTTGGCTCGGCTGGGTCAACGTTGTAGCAATAGTCTTCGTCAGACTTTAAGGTTATCGCCACGTCCTTGTACCTCGTCTTTGCCTTTACTTCGTTGGCTATAGAGAGCTTGTCAACCGCATCCACGAAGTCCTGGCCGGTTGGGTTGGGGCAGATGCCGGCCCGGTACTCAATTATACCCGTAGGGAACTCTTTCACGAAAATGTCGCACACGAAGTAATTGGTTTGGTTGTCCAAGTTATAGTTAGTGAGCTGCTTCTGGAGTTCCTCGCGAAAAACCGCGTCAGCGAGCGGCTCGTAAAAAGTGCTTATTGCTATTGAAGCCGTTATCATTGCAATCACCAAGACCACGCCGAGAATGAATGAAAATTCAATGGCCGTCTGACCGCGCGCGACTGCGTGGAAACCCAAGGAAAACCAACTCAGTCAGAGACTTCTATCTTGTCGTTGACTTTTTTCAGCTTCAAGACGTACTTGTTGCCGCCGACTAGTTTTTTCGGCGTGTTGACGGCACAGGCAGGCGCCGGGCAATTAGAAAACCTGCAGTCAGTCCGTACGCTTCCATGACATGTTTTTGTTAAGTCATTGCACACTTTTCTCAACTCAATGCAGTTTCCCCCGGCGTCCCTTTGGGCGCACGTTTCAATTGTGATGTTTTGGTCGCTGCCACGCCCGTTCAAGGCGCTGTTCATGTCAAAGTTAACATCCTTGTCAAAGTAGACAACAAAAGCGCCGCTTGGCACTTCAATCGTTAGGAGGCGCGTGGAAAGGTTGGCGCCCGTGCACAACTGGTCGGCTGCCGCGGCAAGCTTGTCCGCTACGAACTTTGTCGTCGAATAATTGGAGACGTCAGTCGCGGTTCCAGTGCTCACGTCCAGTATTGGGAATATTACGATGGTCATGTAGGAAAACATCAGCACCAACACGAGCAAGTACTCAATGGAGACCTGGCCACGCGCTTGAGTCAAGCGAACCCCAAAAACAACCACACCAAGTCACCGAACACTGCCGAAGCCAAGTACCCAAGCACAAGCGCGGGAGCGAACGCCAGGCTCTTCTTCACCACTATGACGTCTTCCAGCTTCCCAGCCCTAACCAAGGATTTTAGCTTTCTTATCTCTTTCGCTTCCAGTCCCGCCGCGGCAAAAGGGTCAGCCAAGACTTCCACTCCGCTCTTCTGGGGCGCTGCAAGGCCGCGCGCCATGGAAAGCACTGAAACGAACTCCCGCAAAGCCTTCAAAGCGCTCCCCGACTTTTCCAGGGTTATCCTTTCAGCCGGGATGTCGCCTTCAACCAGTTGGGTTATCTTTTTCTCGAACCTCAACACCCTCGAGCGCATTACCTTTACCACCAAGAACACAAGCGATACAAGCAAGAACAAGCCAAGCGTGGCCGCAAAGGAGTACGCAAACGAGGCGCCGAAGGAGGCCGCGCCAAGCAATGCCAGCAGCAGCGAAACCTGGAGTTGGTGGTCCTTCAACGGTTTTCGGTAGTAAAAAAAGAAAAACAACACAAACAAGGCAAGCCCTTCAATGATCCCCAGCCCAAGCCTCGAGGAAAGCAAGGCCAACGGTGAAACTGCCGCGGCGGCCACCGCGTTGGACCAGAGCAAGGGCCGCGCCTCAGAGTAAAGAAGCCCTTGGAGTTTTTTCGACGACGCAATGCTTGCAATCGTGTACAAAACCGAGAACGGGAACACTGAAAGAACCGAGTAAACCACGAAAGTGACAGGGAAGACTGCTAGGTCTGGGAAGACGACTTGAAAGTAAGGCGATGAAAAAACGTTTGCTGGAAAGGAGTTCAACGCGGCAACACCCAAGAGAAGCTTCACGTCGCCCCCGGCCCACACGCCCAGTTTGTAAAAAGCCAGGGCAAGCAGCAACGCAACCGCGACGGACTCCAAAAAGAACACCAACGGGGAAAGGCTTTGCTGCGTCCACGCATTCGCAATCGTGAGCAGCGCGCCAAGCAAAATCATTGAAAAAGTGAGCTTGTTGGGAATCAGGCGAGTCTTGTAGTCCGTGAACGCGGCCGCCAAGAGGAAGAAAAGGGACGAGGCAAAGAAGGCTAGTTGGAACACTCAGACTCAGCCGCCTGAGCTAAGGATTGCATTGACGCGGTAGGCGCGGATTTTTTTCACGACGTTGTCCACAATTACCTTGGTTTGGAGGGTCAGCGCGAAGACGAGGGCTGCAAGCATGATTGCGACGCTTATAGTGAGGAGGTACTCCAGGGACGTCTGGCCCTTTTCTTCTTCCACGGCCCGCCTGAAAAAGTCAATCATTGCAAACACGCTGTCGTTAAAGAAGACAGGAACGCATTTATTGCTTTTCATTGCCTTACTGGGCTTGCTGGACTTGCTTGTTGAAGTCCTCCAGGCTGGTGTTGGCCGTGCTGCTGCCGGACTTCGAGAACTCGAAGGCCAAGAAGACAACTATGGCAGTGAGAGCCAAGACCGCGCCAACAATCAACAACAACTCCAGCGAGCCCTGCCCGCGTTCCTGGCGTAGTAGTTTTCCAGCCAAAAAAATCACTTCCACACCTTGTCTATTTTGCAGTCAAAGTCGTACTCTTCCGCTGTGACCACGGGTCGGTCAAACCCGTCCTTTTTGCAGTCCGAAGTGCATTCGTCGATTGCCACTTGGGGGTCGTCAAAGGTTGTCACGTAGTGAGTGCAGTTGTCAATGAAGGCGCAGGTTTGGTTGCACTCGGTTGCGAGCGCGTTCTGCCTAAGCCTCTCAGAGGAGTGCTGCGTGGGGTTCTGGCTCAGCAGGAAAAACACCACGACTGCCGCGACGGCGAGCACTCCCCCAATTAGTAACAAGTACTCAAGGGAGCCCTGGCCGTTTGAGGGTAAAAACGTTTTCTTCACTGGACTAGCCTTCCAAGGCCTTCCTCGCCCCTGGATTCCTGGAGGGTGCCCTGCTTTTGCAGCACGCGGTAACCGAAAAACACCGCCAAGGCCACGACTGCAATGGCCCCGCCGATTATGAGCAAGTACTCAATTGAAACCTGTCCTTTCT
>DATDTB010000080.1:0-22668 GCA_035291025.1 archaeon | reverse complement strand
GCTTGGACGCGGTGGAGGCCAGCTTTTCAGGCATTGACTCCGAGCTTTCCCTGCTAAGGGAAGCGGAATGCGTTCCAGTCAACGAGTGCTCGGCGTTCAACGCCACTTGCCCTGGCGTGGCTTTCGCGGTCACGAACTTGGTGCTTGCGCCCTCCAACAAGGACTTGTGGACTGACAAGGAGTCAGTCGAGTTGCTTGAGGCAAAATGGAATTCCTTCCTTAATGCAGTGCAGTCAAAGAACAACACGACTGCCAGCGCGTACTTGGGCGACGTCCAAGGACTGGCTCGCTTAATCCTCAATGCAGGAGTCGCGCAGCCGGAACCGGAAACGCAGCCGGACTACGCTCTGGCGCTGGCCGCCGTTGCCGTCCTGGCTGTCTTGTTCTTGTTTTTGAAGAGAAAACGCAGCCAAGAACAGTCAATTGAAACCGCGGGAGAGCCTGCCGGCTGGCCTTCCAGTTACGGCAAGCGCGGCCCTTGAGTTTTTTTGCCCCTGTTCAAAACCCAGGCAGCACGAAGTAGCCCGCGGCTTTTTCGCGCGCCACGCGCTTCAAGACCTTCTTGTTCACCAATGAAGTTATCGCGCTCGTGGCAAGCCCTTTGGGCAAGTTGCTTTTCTCGGTTATGGCGTCAGCGCTTCTCACCTTGTCGTCAGCCGTAGCCCCGATGTCCTTCATTGCCTGCACTATTTTCTGTTCGTGCGGAGTCAAGTCCACCATGTTTTTCACCTTCGTTTCTCTATCGCCTTAATTCAACCCAGCCCTCCCTGCGTCAAAGGGTTGCGCATACTGCGCCCTGCCGGCGCTCGTTTTCCTGCAGCTGTCCCGTGCAAAGAAAGCGGAGTTGTCCTGGCTTGTAAAGACAACGCCCAAAAAGGATTTTTAAATATTTCGTCAATCGTGGAACTTTTAAGGCGATGATCGTCTTAGCACTTTTTTTGGGTTTTCCAGTTCTACTTCCGTCAAGCATGGACTTCCAGCACGTCGCCTTCAAGCAGCACGTGGTTGGGTGACACGCGCTGGCCGGCGAACCGCGCGCTCTTGCCCCACAAGCGCGCGAACTTGAACTTCTTGGCCAAGTCCTTGTGGATTGCCTCGCATGCCTGGATGACCGTGCTGCCCTTTTTCAAGACCAACGGCTCCCTGTCTGGAGCCTCGTCGGGTTTTTTTGTATAGATGCGCACGCGTTCCAGCAAAGCGAAAAGCTCTTCCTTCAAGTACTCCAGGTTTTCCTTTTGTGAAATGAAGAAAACCTGCCCCTTGCTGAAGCCGGGCAGCTTCAAGTGCAGTCCCTCAAAAGGGTGCCTTGCGGCGTCCTTCTTGGTGCACGCCACGCACGCGTTCTTGAACGAGCTGCCTTCGTCCAATGCCCGCGCGAAGTTTTCCAGGCTGACCTTTTCGCGCACCAAAATCAACGCATTCGAGTAACCCATGCTCCTCGCAATGGCCTTCGCCGCTTCAACGTTTCCCTGAATCAGCCTCGCGCCCTCGATGACGACGCCGCCGGAAGAGTTCGGCTTTACTTCAACGTCTGGACGCTGGCGGTTCAAGTAAATCCTCGCCTTTTCCAGTTCTTCAACCATTTGCAGGACTTGCTCGTCGGGCGGTGCCCTCTCGAGGCTGGCCATCAAGACAACCAAGTCCGCGTTCCTCACAATGGAGAGTAGGGCGCTGGCCCCGCCCTTTCCAGTTGCAGCGCCCAAAATCAGCCCCGGCAAGTCAACGACTTGAACGCGCGCGCCCTTGCAGTCCATCATTCCTACTTCCGGGATGAGCGTGGTGAACTCGTAATTTGCTATCTTTGGCGTTGCGTTCGTGATTTTAGAGAGAAGCGTGCTCTTGCCAATGTTTGGGTAGCCGACGAACACGATTTGCGCGTCGCCTTCCTTTTTCACGGAAAACTCGGGCGCGCCCGCGCTTTTCTTGGCTTGAATGCGTTCCTTTTCAAGGTCCTTGCGCAAGTCGGCAATCTTTTTCTTCAAGTTCATCAATAACGACTCGGCGCCCTTGTGCTTTGGCGCCGTGGCGAGCATTTCCTGCAACGCCGCCAGCCTTTCAACGGAGGTCTTGGCCTTGTCGTATTTTTTCACGGCTAGGCCGTACTCGTACGTTGGATTGATTGGCATTTTTCAAACCCTCAAAATCGTTCACTGTTTTTTAATCAATGAAAGCCGTTAGAAAAAGGATTTCAAGGCATCGCCCTTGGTTCAAATGCTTGCCTTGTACACCAGCAACTCTTCAAAAAAGAGCTTTTCCCTCGCCACTACCTGGAACTTGTACTCCAGCCTCGCCAGTTCCTTTTCAACGTCTTCCTGCCCGGTTATGTTGGAAATGACGAAGTACACCCGTCCATTGTCGTTCAAGTGCTTCTTTGCATCGCGCAAGAACCTCAAAAGCGTTTCGTGGCCCTTTGCGCCTCCCGCCCACGCCTTGTCGAGCACCGTGCTCATTTTCTTGTCGCCAGCGCCTTCCTCGGGCAAGTAAGGCGGGTTGAATACTATGGCGTCAAAGCTTTCCGTGACGCTTGAAAACAAGTCCGATTCCCGGGCTTGGACGACGCCGGAGACGCCGAGCTCTCGGGCGTTGAATTCCGTGTTTTCCACGGCGTTCCTGTTAATGTCAACTGCCACCACGCGCTTCGCGCCCAGCTTTGCTGAAACAATGCTTTGAAGGCCGCACCCGCACCCAACGTCCAAGACTTCGTCGCCCTTCCCCACGTCCAAGTTGTCAGCCAACAAAAACGAGTCCTCGGCGGGGTCGTACACGTCCGGGTACACCCTTAGCTCTACTCCGAGTCTTGCGTAATGGGCTATGACCCAGTCCGTTTCCTTGCTGTTCAAAGGCATTTTCGAACTACCACATCAAACTGCAGGCGAACGCGCACGGCGCCAGCTAAGAGTGCCGTGGCCACTTGCGCGGTACTATAGCGTTGTTACTAGTATTTATTCCTTCTTGCAATTGACGAAACCCGTACAACCCCGACTTCGTCGTTCAACGCAATCGTTTTTTAAGGCGTTCTCCTTCCTTAATTGATTCATATGTCAAAGCTCTCAGTCGCAATGGCCGGCGAGATTACCCTAAGCAAGGAACCCGGCAAGTCCATGCGCAAGTGGCGCGAGATTTTCGGCGTGACGCAAATAGAGCTCGCGGAACACTTGGGCATTTCCTCCTCCACGATTTCAGACTACGAAGGCGGCCGCCGCCAGAGCCCGGGAATAGGGGTAATAAAGCGCCTGATTTCTTCGCTGATTGAAATTGACAAGAAGCGCGGCTCGCAGATTGGCAAAAAACTCGAAGGCGAACTAGTCGAAGAGGTAAAGCCTTACACCTTGCACGAATTCTTCGAATCAGTTCCAGCAGAGGAGTTCTTGAAAAAAGTCAAGGCAAAGGTTGTATCCGGAAAGGGCAGGGTGCAGGACTCAAAGATTTTCGGCTACACCATGATTGACAGCGTGAAAGCCATAGTGGAAGTCCCAGTCCAGGACTACCTGCACATCTTTGGAAAGACCCCCAACCGCGCGCTCATCTTCTCCAACGTCTCCACTGGTCGTTCCCCCTTGATCGCTGTGAAAATCGGCAAGTTCTCGGTTGACATGAAGCCTTCGCTCATCATCCTCCACGGCATAGAGCAAGTGGACGAGCTGGCAGTCAAGATAGCCGAAGCAGAAAAAATACCGCTAGCCATAACAAGCACTCCAATGAACGAAATCGTTGAATCCTTGAAAGAGTTCGAGGTCCAGTGAGTAAAAGCCTTTTTTAAAAACAACCCAGCTTAACTTTTTCTGCGCGATTCAAGCAATAGAACTAAAGCGCCTCTGTAGCTCAGCGGTAGAGCGTCTGACTTGTAATCAGAAGGTCGAGGGTTCAATCCCCTCCAGAGGCTTTTTTAATTAAACAATTCGAGAAACTGTTCAGTTGTCATTCCGGATTGCCTCATGATGCTTTTCAGCACCCAAGTTGGAACTTCACTATAGTCCGGGACTGTGACTATCCACGCTTTTCCGTTTACTTTCTTTTTCATTCTCACGTGGCTTCCTTTTCTTCCAACAACTTCAAAGCCTTCCTTGTTCAAGGCCTTGATTATTTCACGCCCTGAAAGAAGTGGAAGGCTTGGCATCCTAGAACACGCGTTTTAACTGGTTGGAGCCAGCAAAGTGGTGATTGAGACCTCGAAGTTCTGCGTCAAGTCAAGTTTTTTAGCGTCAGGGTCTTCCAAGTACAACTCAATTGCCTCGCGCAAGTTCTTCACTGCTTCATCGTGCGTTTTCCCTTGGCTGGCAACGTCCAAAGTTGGGTTCCATGCAACGAACCACTTGCCTTCTCGAGTTATGATAACCGGCAACGGAACTGATGCTTGTTTTGTCGTCAAATGACCACCCTTTTGTAATTGAAAAGCTCCCTTAACTTGTTTTAAACTTTTGCAGCAGTGATAAATAAACTCAGTGGGGGACTGAACCTTTTTGTCGTAGTCCTCCAGAGGCTTGCCCACAAAAGTGGTGCCAGTGGTGGATTTATATTGTGGCGCGGGGTTAGTTGGGGCGTGAATAAACTCGCTTTCAGTTCGTGCTTGCTGTTGTTGCCGGCGTTGGCTAGCGCTGACGTGATTTCCCCGCAGTTCGACTTGGTTTCGCTGCCAATAATCCTGGCGGCAAACTTCGTGATTAATTTTTTGCTGATCAAGGGCTTGCTTTACGTTTTCAGGAACGACGTCGTAAGGGAAGGCCTTGGACTAATAAGCGTGGCCATCGTGACGGCTTTGGGGGGCGGCTGCCGACGTGCTTGCCTTGATTGTTTCCACGTCTTTCAACAGCATTGAAGTGTTTGGGCTGACTGCGCTGGCACTGGTTGGGGTAATTTCTTATTATTTTGTCTTCAGGGAAAGACTCAAGAAAAACGAGGCGGTTTTCGCTTCAGTTGTGTTCGGCTTGGCAAGCAACCCCGTGTGGCTGGCCGTCGCGTTTTCCATTGGCTTGTTGTTTGGAGCCAAGTAAAACTCCCATTCCTCACGTGCACTTGATGACTTTTGACCAAAACCAGCCGCTTTCTTCTCTGATGTTGCCCGAGCAGCAGAATCCCGCGTCTTCCTTTTGCCTTAACTCGGCGCCGGCGTCAACGCACAAGCGCGTGGTGTAAAACGCCTCGCCCAAGTCGTACCTCCCGTTCAGGCTGGTGCCCGAAGGCGTTAAGTCGGGCTCGTGGTTGACGTAGTCGTAAGTGAACCCGTAAGTCTTACCTGTTGCGACGTCCCACACCGCGTCGTGCCATTCGGAGTCGCATTTGCCGTTGTGGTTGGATTCCGCGGCCGGTTGCCCGTCCGTTCCCGGGCCCCCACACCACTTTCCGCCGGGGTAGCGAACGCAGCAGTTGTCGTGTCTAATGCTTCCCATGTTAGTCCAGCAGTTCCTGTACCTCCCGTCAATGACTGTAGTGCAGCCGCTCTTGGAAATCAGTCCCTGGGAGCCGAAAGGAGAGTCTTTTGCCTCCTTGCCGGTTATCCCCTTACAGCCCGGCCCCACTCCACCAAAGCATTCCTCGGTTTTGCCGTCGCCGTTGTAAATAACGGGTTCTGATGGAGAGATTAGTTTTGCCTGCGTTTTCTCGCCGTTGGAAAGCGTTAACGCTACGTTGCCGTGCACTCCGTTTTTAACGCCCCAGTCGTCGAAGCCCCACTTGACAGCGGGAAGTTTCACTTCGTTGTCGGAAACCACCTTGGATTCAACGAACTGGCCGTTTATTTCAACTCTCGCAGTCGTCAAAAGGCCCGCGCCCCTTATTACTGCAGGGTTGCCTATTTTGCGTCCCTCGGGTGAAATGCTGGAAATTGAGGGCTTTGCCTTCCTGGCCTCCTCGGCTGCCTTTTTGGCTTCCTCGGATGCCTTTTCCCTTTCCTGCTGCTGCCGTACCAGCTCGCTAATGCCCGTGTTGTCCAAGTAGGCTTGCCTGTTTTGCCTTATCCAGGAAACGAGTCCGGCGTAGCCCCCGCCGTTCTTTTCAGCCTTCAAGTCAGCCAGCGCCAACTGCAGCGGTTTCCTTGAATCATCGTAAAGCAAGTCAACGACTCCAAAGACCGTGGCCATTTCAGGGGCGAACACTTCCAGCAAGGCCTTCTTTGCCGTCAATTTTTGCGTTGAGTCAATGACTGCCTGCACGCCTCCCTCGCCGTAGAACCATGCCTGGTTGGCGCCAATCCACTCCTTCACGCCGGCCACGCTTTTCCCGGTTTTGCCTGCCTGGAATTCCTGGAACGTACGCGTGAAAGGCTTCCCGCTCGGGTTTCGCGCGTGGGACAAGACGCTTGCCAAGACTTCCTTGTCCTTTATTGCCTCCGTGAAAAACTCCCCCAAGGCAGTGCTTACGGCGTATTTTTTCACTTGGTCCGGCAAGTCAGCCAGTTTCACGGTTTTGTCGCCGTCCACTGGAACAATGCACCGCCCGCTTGTCACCGCGTCGCAGCCAACCCAGGAAGCCGCGATGGCAAGGCCGTCAGTTGGAGGCACGTAGTAAAGCTTGACCACTGAACCGGCGTCGTATTCAGCCGTGCACGTGCTGCCGCACTGTATTTTGCCGTCCTCGGGCGTGTTGCGGCAGCCGGTTGCATCGCATTCGTACTTGTTCAGGAAGCCCTCGGCGCGTATTTCACCCAAGGCCGGCTTTTCAACCGTGATTTTTTTCCTGTTGACCGCGCTGAAGCGCGCCGTGACTGACTTGTTGGAGTCAAGCGATACGACGCATTTTGGGGCGGTGCCCGTGCACGCGCCAACCCATTCAATGAACTGGTTTTCGCTTGACGGGGCGGCAGTGAGCTCCACTTTGGAGCCGCCGTCGGCCCAAGCGCCGCAGGCGTAGGCGGCGCAGCCCTTCGACCTGCCGGGGTCAGGGAAAACCGAGTGGTTCCACTGGACTTCGCCTGCCTGCTTCAAGCACCCCGAGTCGCCGCAGTCAACGTAGCCTGAGTACGCGTACTTTCCAGTGAACTGGTCTGACTTGACGCTGCCCGGCCCGCCCGTTTTCTTGACTGACAACAAGTAAACGGGAATGGGCGAGAACTCCGCGCCAACCGTTGTTGAAGAGTCCAGCTTAACAGTGCACGTGGGCTGGGTGCCAATGCAAGAACCGCTCCAGCCCTTGAAGATGGCGCGGTCTCCCACGGGAGTCGCGGTCAAGGTAACCGTTGTGCCTTCAACGTAAGTGCTACCGCAGCCCGGCTCAGCCTTCCTGCAGTCAATCACGTTGTTGACGACCCGGCAGCCCCCTGAGTTCCTGCCGTCACGGGTTGCAGTGCAGTCAATCAGTTTGTCGGACGAGGCAACCCTGCCGCCGGCAAATTCTGTCCCGGCACTGGAAAGAAACGCTTCAATCCTCAAGCCGTACTTTGCAGGAGGGCCCTTGAAGTTGGCCGTGACTGTTTGGTTGCCCGTGACGTTAAACGTGCAGCTTGCTTCACTTCCATTGCACGCCCCGCTCCAGCTTTCAAGCGTTGAACCCTCGTCAGGGAAGGCGTTCAACGTGACCTCGCTGCCCGAGTAATAGGACGCTGTGCAGTTACGCCCGCAGTAAACCCTGTAATCGCTGGAAGTCACGCCCCCCGAGCCAGTGCCTTCTTTTGCCACCGTGACCTTGAAGGGCGTTTCGGGCGCCGCGAAAACCGCGGTGACAATCTTGTCGGATTCAATGATTGCAGTGCATTCTTCCCTGTTGCTTACCTTCGGCGAGCACCCAGTCCATTCCTTGAAGGAAAACCCGGGCGAGGCCCGCGCCTTCAGCGTGACTCTTGAACCTGCTTCGTAAGGCGCGAGGCAGGCAGTCCCGCAGTCAATCTTTGCATCGCTGGAGCTAACGGTGCCCGCGCTTGCGGGAGTTGACTGCAATGTCAAGTAGTAAGGCCTGTCAAAGGCCTGGTTTTCCGGCGGCGTTCCAGGCTGGGGCGCCGGGGTTGGGCCTGGCGTTGGGCTTGGAGGCGTGGCGCTCGCGGGTTTTGCCTTGAAGGAAGCCGTTGCGTTTTTCGCTTCGCTCATTGAAACACTGCAGGCCAAGGCAGCGCCAGTGCACGCCCCGCTCCAGCCAGCGAATTCAAAGCCAGTTGAAGGCACGGCGGTGAGCTTCACTGCCTTGCCCTGCTCGAAGGAGTCCGTGCACCTGTCCCCGCAGTCGATCCCGCCGTCAGTTGAAGTGACCTTGCCCGAACCCGTTGGGCCCTCCAGGCTTACCTTCAAGTCGTGAAAAGTGACGCCTGAAGGGTTGAACCGGGCAGTCGCGCTTTTTTCCGCATCCATTTCCACGACGCAGGCAACGCCTTCCTTTTCGGCGCAGTCACCCGTCCAACCCGCGAAAACCGAGCCGCTGGCAGGGGCCGCGGTCAAAGTCACCCTGGTGCCGGCCGCGTACTTGGCGGAGTCGTAAGGGGCAATCATGCCGACGCCTACGCCGAATGGCTCCGAGGAAATTGTGCCGTTGCCCGTTCCGGCCTTGTACGCAGTCAATGCGTACTCGGTTGAGGTTTGCCCGGAAAACTTTGCCGTAACGCTCTTGTCAGAGTCAAGAGTGAACGTGCACGTTGAACTTGAGCCGGAGCAGTCGCCGCCCCACGAAACAAAGGACGCCCCCTCGTTGCTGGTGGCTGTAAGGGTAATGCTTCTCCCTGAGTCATAGGACTCGGAGCAGGCCGCGCCGCACAAGATGCCTGAAGGACTTGAGGAAACGTAGCCGTCGCCTTGCGCTGCAACAGTCAAAGTGAACTGGGCCCCGAAGGCGATTGCCGGAAAGGCAAGGAATGCAAGGAAAGCGGAAAAAAGGGGAAAAAACTTCATGCCGTTCCACTTCTTCACGACGAAGTCCTGCCGAACTTCATTTGCACTTGCCCCGGGGACTCGACTGTCGGCGGGCCCACGCGGTAAATAGCCCACAGGAAGTCCACCCGGGTTTCTGATTCCTCGACTGGGCCCGAGGCAATTCCACCGCTCCACCCGTGCAGGGTTATTTTTTGCGTTGGGCCGTAGTCGCCCACTCCCCATTCCTCCCAGTCGGATTCCGCAATCGCGGAAATTTTCCAAGAACCATTGGAGGAACCGAAAGACCAGGAGTGGTCGGCGCGCAGTTCCAATAACCGCGAAGTTGGCGTGCTCATCAGGCTGCTCCCGCCCCCGTCGTAGAAAAGCGTCTCGGAGTAAATCCTCCAATTTCCAACGACTTCGGAGTCCGGGCCCTGAACGCCGTCCTGCCCGCCGGGCGAGCCGGCGCCCTTCAGTTTCACTGACGCAATGAGTGAAGTTACTTTCTTCAAGTGGCCAAGGAAAGTGTCCGGCTTTGCGGTGTAAGTCACCACGTAGTACTTGTCCCCCTTCAAGGCGAAGAGCTGGAAGTACTGCAGTTTTCCGTAGTCAACGTCGTCCACGGAGTAAGTGACCGCGACCGCGGGCGCGTTGTCCAAGTACGAGTCCTGCGTGAAGTCAATGATTTGCAGGCCGGCGCCCGACTCAAGGAGCGGGTCCAGGGTCTCTTCCACGAAGGAACTCAAGCCACCGGCTTCCTCGACTGCCCCGCTGCCGTCAACGAAGACGGAAACGTTTTCGTAAAACGAGTCAGCGTCGTTTTCCAGTGGGGACTGGAACAATACGACGTTTTCCCCTTCCTGGATTTTCCAGTCAGGTGGGTGGCTGAGCGAGTAGTACTGGTTTTCGTAAAAGCCCGCCTCGAGGCCGTCCGCGCCGTCCGCCCCGGAAGTTCCGCTGGAGCCGCCAGCCGGCTGTCCGGGCTGTGTGCACCCCATTGCCACGAAAACAGCAAGCACGGCAAAAGCCGCAATGAAAACGTTTTTCTCACGCGCCATTCAATCCCAGCCCCCCAAATCTTTTCTTTTTTCAGGCACAAGAAGTGTCATGTTTTTTTAAAGCCCTCCGCCCGTTCCTCGTGCAAGAAGAACCAGAAACACGAAGTCAGCGCGCTCACGGGAGCTTTCGCGCGCACTATTGTGGGCTTCAAGATTACAGCAGGCAGGCTTAGAAACCAGGAAAAAAGAAGTAATGCTTTTTTTCAGCGCCTAACCCGCACGCTTTCAAAGTCCAGTTCTTCGCCGTAAACTTCCCCGAAGGACTCACTGGAAGGCATTGCAACGCCGGCGCTCGAGGGCACGCGCAATTCGTTCGCGTTCACGTTTTTCACGCACGAAGTGAAGGCCTCGAACGAGCTTTCCCTGCAGGGCGTCAAGTCCCCTGCCTTCATTCCCGCGGCCTCCAGGAATTCCTCACCGCCTTCAACTGGTTCCCTGTTAGTTCTCCCCGTTTTGTAGGCTTTTTGAATGAAGGCGTTGTCGCGCGCTTCCTTGGACACGAAAATGAACTTTGCAAGCGAGTAATTCATGCTAATCTCGTCCGCGACCTTCAAGCGCGCCGGGTCCCAGTCGAGAATCGAGTCCTTTCCCTCAATGTAGTAACTCCAAAGCCTTTCCCTGTCGCCGTCCGGCGAGAGAGTGTAAACGTAGTCGCCCTCGATGTAACTCGTTTCACTGCCGAACAACTCCCGTCGGCGGCCCTGCAAGTCCTCGACGACTAGCGCCACGTACTCCGCCGTGCCCTCGTCGAACCACGCAGGAATTCCCTCTTTGGCCCACGTCACGAGCTGGGCGTTGTACGCGTGCGCGGTTTCGTGCAAAAGCGAGGCAACGCCGTAGGGCGCGAATTCCTTCGTGTTCGGGTCCCTGAACGCGTTTTCGCGCATCACTATGAAGCCATAACTCGTGTAAGCAAAAGCGCCCGCGACCTCCCCAAACCTTTTGCTGAACTCGGCTTCTGGGAACCCTACAACGGGGAACTTCGTCACCTTGGGCGCGTGCCCGAGAATGCGTGGAATCATTTGGTTCCATTCGTCGCCTTCCTTTACCCCCTTCAGGAACTCCTCAGAGGACGCGGGGATGCGTTGAGGGAAGGCCTTGTAGTGCTTGAATTCCGCCGGAGTTTCGCTTGCAGTCACCACCCCCAGGGACAGCGGGCCCTCGCCTTCCAGTGAAACGGAGTTGTTTTTTTCGTCCAAGGCCGCGTTCCCGCGCAGCCCAACCCCCGCCAGCTTTTCCTCGAACCCCGCGACAACGCTTGTCCGGGAATTTGGGAGGTTGTAGAAAAACAAGTCGTGCATGGCGAGCGGTGAAAACAAGTCGTTGGCGTCGCTTGGCGCCGTGAACTTGAGTTTCATTAACTCCTGCTTCCTCGGAGGCCCGTCCCGTGACTCCAGTAAAACGAATCCGTTTCCGTCAGCTGACTGCAAAAGCGTTTTACCGAAAGAGTCCTCCGCCAAAGTGACCTCCGCGCCTTCCGGCAAGTACCAATACAATCCAAACCCGTTGTACGCCTTCCCATCGGAGCTGTTGAACACGACTGTCACGTCGTACTCTGTTTCCTTTAACCCAACGAAGACCTTGTAGTCAGCGTACTCGGACTCTGAAAACAACGGAAGGGGCTGAGCCTTCCCGGGGTCCTCGATTGTTTCAGTGAAGGGCTCGGGCTGCGGTTCAGGCAACGGCGCCGGAACGCTTGGCGCTGTTTCTTCCTCGAATTCAACGCACCCCATCGACAAAGCCAGCAGCGCCAGCAACGCCCACGCTTTTTTCATTTCCCAAAAGCAATGCGTTTCACGCCTTAAAAAACCCGCAGCGGGTTCCTCGTTTCCAGCAACATTTAAAACAAGTAGCAACGCATTCAATCCAAAAAAGCAAACCGATTTTTTTCTAGTGTTGAAGGCTGGTGCTTGAATGGTTGAAGCTTGGGCTTACGCAATGGCGAGCGTCGTGGGCGTTAGCCTGATTGCGTTCATTGGAGTCACTTCCCTCGCGCTCAAGGAAAAACAGCTCAAGAACGTGTTGATTTACTTGGTGAGCTTTTCCGCCGGCGCCTTGTTCGGCGACGCCTTCCTGCACCTCCTACCGGAGGCCGTCGAAGAATCAGGGTTCACTGCCAGCGTCTCGCTTTCAGTCATTGCCGGAGTCGTCGTGTTCTTCGTAATGGAAAAGCTCTTGCACTGGCACCACTACCACTTGCCGCACTCCAAGGAAAACTTCCACGCGTTCGCAGTCATGAACCTCGTCGGGGACGCCTTGCATAACTTCATTGACGGCTTGATCATTGGCGCGAGCTACCTAACCAGCATTCCCTTAGGCATTGCAACAACTCTTGCGGTGGCGTTCCATGAAATCCCGCAGGAAATAGGGGACTTTGGAGTGCTGCTCAAGGGCGGCTTCTCTAAGTGGAAGGCCGTCTTCTACAACTTCTTAACGGCTTTGTCGGCAGTCCTCGGCGCCGTAATTGCATTGTACGCAAACACGCAAGCTGAAACCCTTACAATGCTGTTGGTGCCGTTCGCGGCAGGCGGCTTCATTTACGTCGCCGGCACGGACTTAATTCCGGAGCTGCACAAAGAACCCCAGGCGCGCAGCTCCGTGCTGCAACTGGCGGCGTTCCTGCTCGGCGTCCTGGCAATGTACGCGTTGCTGTTCCTGGAGTGAAAAAAATCAGCTTTTCAAAACTCTTCAATTTTCGGGAACAACGCCCCTCCTTGTTTTGCTTCAACGCTTTTCCCTTCACCGAAGCGCCACCCGCCCAATGCCACGCGTTCAAAGCCGAATTGCAGGCGTATTTTTTCAACTGTGGTTGGAATGAAGGGTTCCCCAAGCAACAGGAATGCGCGAATGCCTTCGCTCAAGCAGTAAATTACTTCCCTGAAGTGCTTTTCGTCAGTTTTCGCGAGCTTCCACGGCTCGGTTTCGTTGACGTGCCTGTTGGCGGCGCGGATTATGGACCACGCCTCGTCCAAGGCCTTGTCGAACTGCAGTGCCTCAATTAATTCCTGGGTTTTCTTGACTGCCTTTTCCGTTGCTTGCTTGAATGAAAGGCATTTTTCGCTGGCCAACTCAACGCGTTCGATTTTTCCCCCGGCGTTCTTGAGGGCAAGCGTTGAAACCCTTAAGACCAAGTTCCCCAGGTCGTTGGCGAGGTCCGCGTTGTAACGGTCAACGAACGCCTTCCGGGAAAAGTCGCCGTCGCCCCCGAATGGAATTTCCCTGAGCAGGAAATAACGCGCGGCGTCCACGCCGTGCTTGGTTAGTTCGGGGATGCGTACGACGTTTCCAATCGTCTTGCTGATTTTCTGCCCTTCAATGGTCCACCACCCGTGCGCGTAAACCTTTTTAGGCAACGGCAACCCCGCGCTCAAGAGTATTGCGGGCCAGATTACCGCATGGAACCTCAGGATGTCCTTTCCAACCAAGTGAATGCACTCAGGCCAGAACTCCTTGAATTTTGCAATGTCAGCCAAGTACCCAACGCCTGTGAGGTAATTCGTGAGCGCGTCAAACCAGACGTACTCAAAGTGTTTCCTGTCAAAGGGCAACGGAATGCCCCACGTGAACGACACGCGCGAGCAGGAAATGTCCTCCAGCCCGGATTTCACGAAGGAAACGACTTCGTTACACCTCGCCTCGGGTTCAATGAAGTCAGGGTGCTTTTCGTAGTATTCCAATAAGACGTTTTGGTACTTTGAGAGCTTGAAGAAATACGTTTCCTCCCTCAACAGAGTCGGGGCCTTCTTGTGGTCCGGGCACACTCCCCCAACCAAGTCCTTTTCAGTGTAGTACTTCTCGCAAGCAACGCAGTACAACCCCTCATAGTGACCCTTGTAAATGTCGCCGTTGTCGAAGGCCCGTTGAATGACTTCACTCGCAACCCTTTCGTGGTCCTCGTCAGTCGTGCGAATGAACCTGTCATATTCAATGCCCAGCACCTTCAAGGCTTCCTTCCAGTGAACGACTTCAGAGTCAACGAACGCCTTCGGAGAAAGGCCTTTCTTTTTCGCTGCCTCCTCTATTTTCTGGCCGTGCTCGTCCGTTCCAGTCAGGAAGAACACGCGTTCGCCCTTGAGCTTGTACCACCTCGCCAACGCGTCCGCGGCAATGGTGGTGTAGGCGTGCCCGATGTGGGGCACGTCGTTCGGGTAATAAATCGGAGTTGTTACGTAAAACGCCTTAGGCTTGGAGTCCGTGAAAAAAACCACCTTAATTGAATCAGCAAGAAAAACACTGCCCGAAAAACAATAAAAAGGAATGCGGGCAGGACAAGAAGCCAAGGTTTACTTGCGCCGCAGTCGTCACCGAGACGCTATTTATTTAAAGAGAGCCCGTCAGTCTTTAGGCATGGTTGCCGCAGTCAGCGATTTACGGAACAAAATAATCCCAGTTTTGAAAAAAAACGGCGTCAAGAAGGCGGCGCTTTTTGGTTCGACTGCGCGCGGCGAAGCCAAGAAAGGCAGCGACGTTGACATCCTCGTCCAACTCGGCAGAAAGGAAAGCCTGTTTGACGTAATACGCTTGAAGCTCGCGCTGGAAAAAAAACTCAAAAAAGGAGTCGACTTGGTTGAATACGCTGCAATCAAGCCCGCTTTAAGGGAATACATCCTCAAAGACGAAGTGCCAATTCTATGAAAAGAGACCCCCGAGTTTACTTGACTGACATTCTTGAAAGGGCTTTGCATTTTAAGTGAGCTAAAACCTGGACTAAAAATGCAAATCAGACTAAACGTGCAAAGCTTCTTGAAAGAAAAAGCTTATAAGGCTTGACGACAGTGTTTCTTACATGCAAACAAGCCTGGTAAAAAAAATGGAAAAAATCGAAACAGAACTAGCTGCTATAAAGACGCTACTAATTCAAGCAAAAACCACTACAAGGCTCAAGCTAGTGTCAATGAGGGGGCTTGCAAAGTCAAGCCTTTCCAATGAAAAACTAGACGTTGCAATAGAATCGGCAAAGAAATCCCTATTCCACGGTGCATGACCCGCGTGTTATACGTAGCCGACACTCACGCTTTCCTCTACTACTTACTTGACAGGTTGCCTCCAACTGCAAACAAGGCCTTCGTTGAAGCCGAAAAAGGAAACGCTACGATCTTGGTTCCAACCATTGCACTAGCAGAAGCAATCCACGTAATCGAAAAAGAACGAGTCAACACGGACTTGAAAACCCTCTTCTCACTATTCGAACTAGGCAACAACTTCACTACAATAGACTTGACGCTTGAAATAACTCGAATGATTCCAGAAACAAGACTACCAGAACTGCACGACAGAATCATTACCGCGACCGCCAAACTATTAAACGCTACACTCATAACCAAAGACAAAAAAATACGAGAAAGCCAACTAACCCCGACAACCTGGGACTAAAAAAACCAAAAAACACTCTCTTTTACGGCAATCGCCAAAGTCAGTCAACGCAGGCGAAGTCGAAGCCTTTGACTACTTCGTTGACGAGGCCACTTCCTATTGATGCAAGCGTTTAACTGCAAGCTTTTTAACAAGGAAAAAACACTTCTTAGAAAAGGAGGTGCTAGACAAATGCCAAAACTCAACTTGACGGTTGTAATCGAAAAAGACCCTGGAACCGGGTTATACGTTGGCGTGGTCTTGGGAATTCCCGGCGCTCACAGTCAGGGGGCAACAATTGACGAGTTAATGGAAAACATGAAAGAAGTAACCGAGCTATGCCTTGAAGCAAGAAAACCCGAAAAAGTCCCCGTGTTCATTGGAGTCCAACAATTAGAGGTCACTGCATGACTAGGCTGGCGCCAGTAAAGCCACGCAAGCTAGAAAAACTCATTTTACGACTAGGCTTCAAGCCACTGCGGCAAAAAGGGAGCCACGTATTCTACGAGCACCCGGACGGTAGGACAACCACAATTCCATTTCACGGGGATCGAGAAATAAGTGCGCCATTACTAAAACCAATAATGGCAGAAATAAAGTTATCACGTGAAGAATTCCTGAAACTACTCAACGAGTAAAAAACCCCCCGCGTTTTTACGTCAATCGCCAAAGTTTTCCAGTGTTTTTACAGGGTTTAAGTAGGTTTAAGTATTACCGGAAGTAGGGGTAAAGTTTTAAGTACTCTTGGCGCGCGTATCTAAGGAGAGTACTGATAGCCAGACCAAGCCAGCATTCCGCGTCCAGTGACGCGGTTGAATGAACTGGTCGTCGTTTAGTCCAAGTTCTAAAAAGAGAGGGGAGAGTGAACAACGCCATGCAATACTTGACCAGCAAACTCGCCATCCTGATTACTGCAACGATCCTACTTAGCGCAGCAAGCGTACACGCACTGTGGTTTGACCCATTCAATACGATTAATACTTGGTATTCACCAAACACCGCACTTCCCTTTGGTAATAATGTTGGGAAGGTAGGCATAGAACCTGTTTTTGGAGATCCTGCACTGTTAATGCTGTCAGATAGCACTGTTGGCTCTTTGGCGACTACAGAAACAATGCTAGCTCGACAACGAATAACTTTAGATGGTAGCAAACCTAGTGCCTTTGTAAAATTCAAGCATGTCCACTCAGCTTTAAGTGCTGGTGGCAATTACCCCTTGTTTAGGAAACAAGTTACTTTCTACGCGTACGACCACTTTGGCTTACTAGTAGGTGTTGACCCGGTTGAAATAACTAACGGTGATGCGAGTACCCTTAACGCAACTGGAGATAGAAGCACTTGGGCAGATTTCTCTCGATCGGTAAGCTTTGGTGGTAGGGAATTCAATACACTCATCATTGAAATTTCGTTGACTGTGCTTGGGAATGACTGGTCTACTTCAAAAAGTTGGCATATTGACAACTTAACGGTTAATGAAGGACTCTCAAACAGTGGTGGACCCGCTCCATTGCCAACTCCATAAAACAAGGGCGCATTTTTTCATCTGCTATTTTTTTATACCTTTGTTCTTTTAGTTAAGCATGTACTTATTGAAAAGTTCTTTGATAGTTCTCCTTCTTTCATTAATAATCCCTAATTTTGTATATTCTCAGCTTATTGAATGTGAAGATTACACTAGGCTACCACAACTTGTATCCGTGTCGCAAAAAGGTGGCGAGGATCTTGGCGTTTATTTAATCCCCGTGTTCAAGGATGACGGTTACAACAATGACGCTGAACCCGGGCCAGGTGAATTAAGAAACTTTTACTTATGCGTGGATGGTGTTGCTGGATCCTGCCCCTCTCCTTCTAGCGAGCAACTGGGCGAACCCGATTTACCTGCCCGCCCTTGTGATCAGCGTGAAGCAGACACACATGATGATATTGCGCGAGTTTGTGAGTTTTCCGACATCACTGATGGCTTGAAGGCTAACGTGATTGTTTACTTTTATGATGGTACTCGTCACGAGAAGTGTGAGGAACGCGAAGTAACATTTGGCGTTAATAACGACTTTGAGGACGTGTACGTTGAAAAAGTCGTTGTAGAGGGCACTAACCCGCAGGGGGGGCATCAGCAAGAGGTAACTATCAAGGCTTATTCTAATTCGGCTGACGAAGAATTTGACGTGACTGACGACCTTCCCAAGTCCGTCTTGCCCAAGTTTTTGGACACTGCTTCTGCTGACGACGCGAGTTGCGTGGTGTGCAACCCTAAGTCTGCGTTGGCGGACGCGCGTGCGTGCGACAATGACGCCAACGACAACGTTAGCGTTAACTGGTACAATGAAGAAGGGGAAGTGGAACGCGAGGCCACTTACTTTGAGTGCTTGAATGCTTTGAACCCGCCAGCTAACCCTAACCCGAACCGTGTTACGAAGTTCAAGTTCGGGCAGGGCCAGGAAACCAATCAAAAGTACTTGAATTCCTTTGTGTTGGAGGACAACGACCCCGTTTACAGCATTTCGTTTTCAGTGAACGCCGGCGAAGTCGAGACGTTTGACTACTTCGTTGACGAGGCTGACGGGAAGGCAGCGAACGCGCCCAGCGTGAGCCTTGCTGGCTGCGATTTCACGATTGACGGCGTTTCCGTGAAGTCAACCACGGGGCCTGTCACGGGCAGCGGGACTCCCGGTTCGCCTTATTCCGTGCCAGCAGAGAAAATCAACACTAGCCAAGCCCTCACTGTCGAGTTCAGCGTCAAGCTGCCCTCCGGCGACCCCGTGTTCTCGCCGCGCGTGACTGCTACGTTGGAGGGCGAGACGCTTCCCATGACGCTCCTTTACGACGCCGAGAACCAGAAGTACGTTGGTGTGACGACTGCGTTTGCGTGCGACACTGGCGGCGTGAACAACAAGCGCGTCACGATTCAAATGGGCCGCACGCTGTGCCCCAACATTTCCACGCAAGTCAACGTATCCAAACCCCAATGCGAGGGAGTTCAAGGCGGCGCGTCTGTGTGTTCGGAGTTCCACTTCCCGCGCGGCGCGAAGTGCGTGGACTCTACGGCGCAGTGCTTGAACGAAACGGGTTGGCGCGTCGAGACGCCGGCGAACGCGTGGTGCGCTGACAACGAATCCAAGCCAGTGTGCTGCGTGAAAAGCGCCGCAGTCGTCACCGAGACTCCGGGATTTGACGAGGCTTCCCTTTCAATGCTTGCGTTGCTGCTGGTTGGCTTTTTCCTGCTTAAAAGCGTTGCAAGTGGCGGTTTCACGGCAAAACGGAAAGCCAAGCCGCGGAAGCGATTTTGATTAAGCGAAGAAACCGCGTAGAGGTTTCTTGAAGTCGCCAAAACCCAACTATTTATATTACTTCTACATAGATTACCTATTGGGTAAGTAAATATGAAGAAATATGATAAAGCACTGAAAAGGGGCAGCCTGGGAGAGCTTGAGGCGAGAGCGCTGTCGAGGCTGGCCAGGGACGGCAAAACTATATTCACAACAAACGATTTGAAGCCGCTGTCCCGGAACCCGTCCAAGATGGCTTATGACCTGGCGAAAAAGAACTGGATACTGAAGCTTAAACGGGGCTTGTACGCCATTGCAGAGCTCTCTTACGGGGAACGGGGGGCCAGGGTTGCGGCTCCCCATGAATTCGTCATAGCGTCCGCCATGGCGAAGCCATACTATATAGGCTTCTGGTCGGCCCTGAGCTATCACGGGCTTTCTAGCCAAGTTCCAAGATCCGTGCTTGTTGTCGTGGCAAACTTCAGGAAAAGCCTCACAATACTGAATACGCGGTTCGAGTTCATCACGCTTCCTAGGTACCGGTTTTTCGGGCTCAAGGAAGAAAAGATAGGAGATGCGAGCGTTCTGGTTTCAGGCAAGGAAAAAACAATAGCGGACTGCCTGGACAGGCCCGACTTGTGCGGGGGACTTGAGGAAATAGCGAAAGCGTTGCACTACAACCACATGGACCTGGACTTCGTAAAGCTAAAGGAAAGCCTGCTGAGGAACGGGAACAACACTGCCGTGAAGAGGTTGCTTTTCATACTCGGCTCTCTTGGAATTGAGGCAAAGGAGTTTGAGGGCATTCCACTGTCAAAGTCGTACTCCGTTCTGGACCCCACAGAACCGAGGGAAGGGAAATACTCAAAGGAGTTCGGACTGTTAGTCAACAAAAAGCTCGATAAAAAAAGGTGGGAGTTCTGATAAGCAGGAAACAACTGGAAGAGATTGCGAGGGAAAGAAACCTGAGTCTGGCTATTATCCAGAAGGACTGGGCGCTGGGCTGGATTCTTTACGGCATTTCCTCAAGAGTCCCGGAGTTGGTGTTCACTGGCGGAACAGCGCTCTCAAAGGTCTATTTCCCGAAGATGTGGCGGCTGTCGGAAGACTTGGACTTCGCCCTTCCAACGGATATTTCAAACGAGGAGCTCATCAGCGAGCTAGGGGACGCGCTCGTTTTAGTGGAGAATGACAGCCAAATAAAAGCACACATGGAAAAACCGCATTCAAACCCGGGCTACATTCAAGTCAAGGTCAAATTTGAGGGGCCGCTGTACGCAGACACGGCAAAGATTGACATCAAGAGGGAGCCTGTTCTGGACGAAGTCCGAGTAAAGGACATCCTGAAAAACTATCCCGACTACAAAGGCTTCACTGTCAGGGTCAAATCGCTGGAGGAAATTCTGGCACGCAAAATAGTCACATTGATGTCTAGAGACAGGATAAGGGATTACTACGACGTCTGGCTGATGATGACTGAAACAGAGGTCAACGTCAAGAGAGCCGGCGAGATCATGAAGGAGTACGTATCGCAGAACAAGGTTGGTTTCAATCCAGAAAACATATTTACAGAAGACATCGAACGGGTATTGCAGCCATACTGGGACCGCGAGATCCTCAGACTGGCAAATCCAAAAATAACATTAAAAGCAATGCTGGCCCAGCTCAAGAAGCAGCTGCAGACTGCTGGCATCATTCAAGGGAGTGAGCCATGACATTCGGACTTTCACCATTGTCCATAAACCTGGTGCTTGAATGCGGCTTCTGCGCATGGCACGAGAAAGTGGACGGGATTTGAGACTTTTACAAAAAAAGAGGATAATACACAACGATGACTACTTACACAAAGCCGTGGAATGTGGAAAGGTTATAAGCAATTGGTGTCAATTGGTGTTGCATGAGGAGTCAAACCAACCTAAGGCTTCCCGAGAACTTGAGGAAGGCGGCGGAAAAACACGCAAGGCTGCACAACTGCAAGAACTTGCAGGACTTGGCAAGGGAGGCAATCCGCGACAAAGTCCTGGAACCCCCGCACGATGAAAGCCTCAGCCAAAGGGAAATAGCGCTGATTGACCGCCTGATTACTGCGTCGCTTAAGACTGGAAGGCTTTACTCGGAAAAAGAGTTAATGAAGGCACTGGAATGAGTTTTGAGTTAATTGGGTGTACAGGAAAAAGCAGGTGTGTTGCCTTTAATGACTCGATTCAAGCACGCTTCGAGGAAAGCGGGGGAGTTCGACGCAAGAGACTACGCCTTGCGTTACTTCGTGCTCCTGCCAGTGCTGTTGTACTTAATTGAAGTCAACGGGACCGCTCCACGGGGCGTGGTGAGGGAGGCAGCGCAGGCATTGAACAACGCCGCCCAGCTTTCGGGAGAGTTGACGCTGGCCGCGCTTGGCACGCCGTTTGTTTCGCTGCCAGGCATGATAGTGGCGAACGGCGCAGTGAACTGGTTCGTTTGGGGCTGTTCTTCTTACCTGGCCTACTTTGCCTTCGCGGGGCTATTGCTTATCACGCGGAAAATGAACTGGCGCCAGAGGGCTTCGTCGTTTTTTTTCGGGTCAATCGCGATTTTTGCGGCAAACAACGCGCGCGTGTCGTTTTTTTACCTGTCCATTCACTTCCTGGGCTTTGGCTGGGGGATTTTCCTGCACGACATCTCGTGGAAGTTTCTCTCGAGCATTTTCCTCTTCGCGTTGTGGCTTTACTTCGCCAAGAAGGCGCTGTTGAAGAAGGGCGCGCCTTGGAGCGGGTTGCTGGAAGAGTCGGTAACGGACTTGGAGTACTTGGTGAAAAAACAGCTTAGGAAGAAGTGAAGCTCTTTTATCTTTTTTTTGTTTAGGGCTTTTTGCCGCGGTAAGCCACTTTCGCCAACGCAAATAGTACCAGCAAGGCCGCCAGCGCCGTCATTGAAGTCGCGTCGAAGCCGGGCGTGTCAATGTACCTCTTTGGCTCGGCTTTCGAGAACTTTATTTCCTTCCTGATGCCGGGGCAGAATTCGTTGTTGAGCTTTACTTCAATGTTGTACTCGCCCAAGTCGTTCATGAGGAACGCCGTTTCGTAAAACTTTTCACTTTCTCGGGGGTGGTAGTACGTTGAAAGCGTCAAAGCCTGGAGGTTGCCTTGCGGGTTCGTGAGGTTTACTTCGACGCGGGGCGAAAACACTTTGCTGCCCCCGCGTTGGACTTCGAAGCGCAGGACGCTTGAGGAATCGCTGGGGGGGAAGCGCTGGCCGAATTCGGGCTGCGTTATGAGGAGCGAGTACTCGCACCCGGCTAGCTGTACTTGCGTTGGAGTGGAGGCGTCGTTGGCCGCGTCCTTCACTGAGTAATTGATTGAGTCCACTTGGCCGGCTTCAATCTTGAACGACGCAGTGTAGACTGGGTCGTTTTCCGTGACGAACAACTCGGGCGGCAGCGGGTGGCTGTTTTCAGTGAAGTTGAGGCGGGAATTGTACAGGCATTCGTCCGGGAAAGTTCTGCAGTCTGGTTCGACGCACCTGCACGCGGCGTCGCTCGGGATGACTCGCGAGAGAATCGTGTTTCCCGCGCCGTCGTCCTTGAGCACTTCGTCCAATAAGTCAATGCTTTTATGGCCGCGGGAGTTGTTGTACGCCTTGATTAAAACGTCTTGCTGGACGGGCGTCCAGGAAACGAATTTTTCCACTACAACGTCCTTGAGTTTGCGGTCGTCGGAGACCTTTAGCTTGGCTTCCTGCGTCTTGCAGGAAACGTATGAAGCCGTCGGCAAGTTGAACGCCGTCAAGTCCCAGTCAATGTTGTGTGACTCGCCTTGCACCAAGCCCAAGTCCGCGGCGTCAAAAGCGCATTCGTACTCGTACCCGGTGGCGCTGCACGAGCCGCTGTCGTTGCACTCACACACGCCGTTGTGTTCCTCGTTGTCTTTTTCCAGCACGAGCCTTATCTTGTAGGCCGGGTTGCTTACGTGCGCGTCGCCCAAGGGCAGGTTGATTTTGAATGTGTCTTCTTCGTAGGGCGGCACGCTTGCAGTGACAGAGTCAGGCAGCACCAAGTCTATTCCCTCGCAGGCCAGCTGGGCGCTTGCCAGGGGCGTGAACAATCCCGCCAGTAACAGGGTTAAAAGGAAGTTTTGGGCTTTTTCCAAAAACGTTTTGGCGTCCATTTTGCTTTTCCACCGCGTTATTTTAAGGGCTCTTGTTGGGCAATGCGCACACCATGCTGGGCCGCGTGGACTCGCCCGTTGA
>DATDTB010000079.1:0-23400 GCA_035291025.1 archaeon | reverse complement strand
CTGGCGAAAACCGGGAAGGCGCCAAAGGAGTGCGTGGACGAACTGGTTAAGACGTCGCGGAACGTGGCTGGAAAGGACTTCACGGGATTGGCTGAAGGGCTCGCGCGGGAATCGAAGGGAAAGATTCCAATAATCTACTCCACTGACAAGTACTCCCCAGTTGCTTTTTCCTGGAAGTTCAACTTTAACGAAACCTCGAAAATACCCAGCTTCTGGCACACCTTCCCGGACGTGAACCACAACGAAACCGCGGGGTACGAGGAAACTGACGTGGCAAAGTTCCACTTCTACATGCTGCGTGACAACGAAGACGACAAGCGCTGCTCGCAGAGAATGGAGATCACGTCACGAATAGTCACGGAAAACGGCAACACTGCAAGCATAATAGACTTGCAAGGGAATAGCTACTTGGAGAAAATGCTTTGGGGGCTGTGCCTGGGCAACTGGACTACGTACTTCAAGGCCAAGGAACTGGGAAAAGACCCAGCGGACCCGGGCCTGGTGAGCGTCCTCAAAAGAGAACTGGCGAAGACAGGATAGGGCGTTATGGCCTCGCAAGGGTTAAGCGGGAAAAACGCCCTTGTAACAGGGGGCTCACGCGGCATCGGGCGCGCCACGTGCATTGCCTTCGCAGAACAAGGCTGTAGCATCGCTTTTTCCTACAACAAAAACGTTCGCGCGGCACGGGAAACGGAAAACGCGGTGAAAGCACTCGGGGTAAAGTGCGTTTCCGTGAAGGCAGACGCTTCAAGCGCTGCTGACTGCGGAAGGCTAGTCAAGGCTGCGGTCAAAGCGTTTCAAGGAATCGACTTCTTGGTAAACAACGCCGGTGTGGAGGTTGTAAAGCCGTTCCGTGAAAACTCAGTTGAGGAAATTGACTCAGTAATTGACACTAACCTCAAGGGAATGCTTTACATAACACGGGAAGCGCTTCCCTTCCTTTCAAGCAACGGCGTAATAGTCAACGTTTCGTCAGGGTTGGGGAAGCACGCGTCGGCAAACGTGGCCTCTTACTGCGCCTCCAAGTTCGGGGGCATTGGCTTCACGAAAAGCATCGCGCAGGAACTTACTCAAAAGTGCTACGCAGTGTGCCCTGGAGGCGTGGACACGGACATGTACAGGAACGACTTCCACGGCAGCGCTGGCTTGAAGCCCGAGCAAATAGCGCAGACCATTGCCTACTTGTGCTCGCCCTCCTGCAGGGAGCCAAGCGGGAAATCCATTGAAGTCTACTCCTTCAAGGACGTTAGCAATTACGTCAGGAAAAAAGTCTTCGGCTGACTACTTCGCCTTGCTGAAGTAAAACTCCGCCGCGCTGAACGCTGTAAGCGTTGGGAAAAACAACAACTGAAGCAACGAGTCCATTAACTGTCCGGCCACCGGCACCAAGTTCAAGACGCTGGACAATATGACTGAGGAAAAGCCGACAGTGAACAAGACCCCTGCAACGGTCCACACGCTCCCCTGGGTTATGGCCCAGGAACGCTTCACTGCGTCCACTCCAGACAAGCCCTCGAACACCACGACCGCGTTGACAACATACAAGCGAAGCGCGACGTAGGCAAGCAACACAAAGCCAACAATTGTGCCGAGTATTGGCACGATGGACAAAACCAACACGCCAACCACTAACCCCAAGAACAACAACGCAACAACTAGTGAAGTTGTGACTAAGGGGATTGTTTTTGACTTCGCCACCTCAAAAGCGCCCGCCAAGGAAACGCTTCCGCCGCGCGCCTGCCTAGCGCTTTCGAGCATTGTGCCATTGACCAAGGCGCCTACAATTATTGAAACAACCACCACCGCCAGCACCGCGGCTCCAAGCAGCAAGGCGTTGAACAGGAAAAAGGAAACTATCTTGTCCAATTGAGAAGCTACCTTGGGGGCAACCGTTTCAGGGGACAAAAACAAGTCCTCAATTGAGATGTTCAAGGTGCTGATAAGGCTGCCAAAAAGCCATAAGAGAACCCCGAAAAACAATGCAGCCGGAATAAGCTGAAGCAAGTTGGCCGCGACAACTTTTGGCTGCGCCGCTATTTTCTTGAATGACTCCATCACCAAGTCCAAAAACAAAGCCATTGCAGGAAACCCCCAATCACTTCTGCAAGGAAAAGCATTGCGTGTTTTTATGCCTTGCTGTTAAAAGCAAAAAAAGGCTCACGCGTAGTCCAGCAAGTTTTTCTGGCCCGCCTTCCTTGACGGCGTTGAAGGCTGTTCTGCGCGCTCCGCGCTCGGCACTCCATCCATTAACGGCTCGCCGTAAACGCCGTCAAAGCCCGGCTTGACCTTGATCAGCCCGGCCCGGTTCCTTAAGACTAGCTTGGTAAGCAATGCAGGCGCAAGCCTTTCCAGTTCCTCTTCCCCCGCCTCCAATAAGACGTTGAACTCTGTTCCAAAGCGCTCAATTAACGCGTTGTACGCCGCCCAAGTCTTCTTGCCCGCCAGAGGGCTCCCCAAAGCCAGGGAAATGAGTTCGCTCAAGGGAATGAGTTTCTTGAACCCAGGACGTCGTTCGCCTACGAAACCCGGCCCCCGGTCTTTTTCGGACAAGTCCTCAACCCTGTGCTCGACTCCAAGCGTAAGGGGCCTGCGGCACGCGGGGCAAGTGTTGTTGAGCTTCCTAGACTGCTCAGGAGAACAGGAAAAGCCGCAGTTGCGGTGGCCGTCAAAGTGGTACTTCCCATAATTAGGGTCGACTTCGATCGTTTCAATTAAGCCGTTGCCTTTCTCGCTGCCCCCGCGGATTGCCTCAAGCAAGTGCGCGTAGTCCGGTTTCTTGAACTCGAACACGTTGCACTCGCGTCCAAGCCGCCACGGCCAAAAAGAGTGGCAGTCAGAGTTGCTGAGGATTGTAGTGCTATCAAGTTCGCTGACGCGCCAATTCATTTGCGGGTCAGAGGACATGCCGGTTTCAATCGCGTGGACGTGCTTTACTTGATCGCCATAACATTCCTCCAAGGAATCAAAGCCAGAGTCACTCCCAAAAGCACCAAACCATGGAGTCCAAAGGTGAGCGGGAAAAATTTCAATGTCTCCAGAGATTTTTCTAAGGCCTTCAACTAAAGCAGCACAACTCAGCCCCAGCATTGGCCTCCCGTCAGCCTTCAGGTTTCCAATAGTGGAAAGCCACGCATTGACTTGGTCAACCACTTCAAGGGATGGCGCAAGGACGCAAGAGTGAACGCTCCTACGTCCGCCTGAGGACCAAATGCAGCAGATTTCGCTCTGCAGCACGAAGCGAAAGCCGGACTTGGAAACGTAAACGCCCTTGAGTTCTGGGTCTTCGCTTAACTCGCTTTTTATTTCCTGCAAGTAATCGGGGTGCGTGAAGTCGCCCGTGCCCAAAAGAGTAATGCCTTTAACGCGCGCCCACTTCTCCAAGTTAGCTAGGTTCAAAGCGCTAGAACAGGCGCGCGCAAAGCGCGAGTGAATATGCAAGTCGGCAATGACTTTTTCCATGACTCGGAAAAAGTGGAAAGGCGATAAAAAGGGTTCCTGTCCAACTCTGGCGCTTTCCAGGATCTCCCGACTCAAGTTCACCTAAATAACAACACTGGCAGCACCGGCAGCCTGCTTTCTTGCACTTACTTATTTGCGCTGCTTCTTCTTTCGCGCGCTCTGCTCCAGGGTTCTTGCACGAAAAGCAAATGTTTAAATGTAACTTGTTGTGTTACTTATGAAGCTGGTTAAAGAGTATTCAGTTGACTTGACAAGTGAGGATTTTTTGCTGGTTAAAATTGAAAAACTTAAAGGCAAGGTGTTGGACTTCAGGGTTGTTTATTTGGCAGTCATTGATGGGAGGAAATGTGAAATTGCAAGGTACGACTGCCACCACGGCTTTCCGCACAAGGATTGTTTTTATTTTCAAGGAAAGGACAAAGTAAAGATCCCGTTGGAAATGGGGCTGAATGATGCACTCGTTTACGCAGTTGGAGACTTAAAGAAAAACTTCCGGGAAATGAGGGATAAATATGAAGCAAAGCATTCAGGGAACCAAGAAACTTAAGCCAGTCGAAATCAGGGTCAGCAGCGACCCATTGGGGGAAGTTGCGCAGGAGGCACTTTCACCAAACCTAAAGTCTGGAGTCGTATTATACTTTACCAGTTTTGAGTTGCTGCACAAAGTGTTGACGCCTGAAAGACTCAACCTGCTTCGCTTCCTTGCCTTGCATGGCAGAGTGAGCGTTAATGAGTTAAGCAAGGCACTGAACAGAAAACGCGAGGCTGTTTCGAGAGACTTGCGTGAGTTATCTCTTCGCTCGCTAGTTCGCTTGGAAAGCAAGGGGCGGTTTGTTTACCCAAGGTGTGAATTCAAGGAATTAAAAATCAACCTGCTGCCAGCTTGAAAACCCTTAAAAGCGTTTACCGGCTCTCTCTGTGCAGTTTGGCTTTGCTTTTGCTAAGGGGTTGGTTTCACATGTCAGTCGAGGGAAAAAATGTTTTGTTCGTGGTCGCGCCCACTAACTTTCGAGACGAGGAATTGTTCGTGCCCAAGGAGCTCTTGGAAAAAGCCGGGGCCAGCATAACGGTAGCATGCAACAAGGTCCTGCCCGCGAAGGGAATGATGGGCGGGCAAGTCGTTCCTGACGTTGAACTGAAGAACGTGAACGCGGAGGACTACGACGCCATAGTCTTCGTTGGAGGCAACGGCGCAGAGATTTACTTCGACAACGCCCAAGCCCACAACGTCGCCAAGGCCGCGGTTAACGCTGGAAAGGTAGTGTGCGCTATTTGCGTCGCCCCCTCCATTCTGGCAAACGCGGGGTTGCTGGAAGGCAAGAAGGCAACGGTGTTTTTCGGGACCAAGTACCAGGACAACTTGAAGGCGCGCGGCGCCATTTACACTGGCGGAAAAGTGGTCGTGGACGGCAACATAATAACGGCCAACGGGCCAATGGCCGCGAAGGAGTTCGGAGAGGAAATAATCAGGGCTCTATCGTGAAAACGACTCCAAGGTAGTTTGGCGTGTTTTCCCTTTCACTCCAACGCGCCGCCTGAGTTCCTCGACGTCCTCGGGAGTCCTTACTATTCTCAAGTCAATGAACTTTACTCTTCGGGTTCTAGGATTGTAAACTGTGTTGTAAATTTTAGTGTCTGACAAAATTATTCCAGTCCTGGCTTGAAACGCCATTAGCTCGGAGTGGGCTTTTTCAAACAGTGCTTCAATGGTTTTCGCCTCGGTGGGGGATGCGACTCTTAGGAGCCTTGCCACGTTAATTCCACCGTATTCCGCTTCCCACACGAACTCGTTATCGCCTTTTTTAGACAACCTCAACGGCTTGGCGATTGGCGCGCCGAGTTCCGCAAGCCTTTTCATCAACTCAAAACGCCTAGGGACGCCCTTGCCAACCGCTTCTGGGTGCTTTTCCCGCATCACTTTCAAGGTCTTAAAGCCCTCGCGCGCCTTGAAGGAGAAAACCTTGGAGGACTCGGCTCCGGTTACGTGAACCCTCAAGCGCCCTTCCCCGCCTGGTTTTTTCTGGACAAAGTGTGGGTAGTCAAAGTGGGCTGGGAGGTCCCATTTGGCTTTCTTGAATTTTTCCCCCAGCGAACCCTTCAAGTTAGCCGCGCGCTCCGTTGCCAGGTACCTCTTCACGACGCGCGCCATAATTCGGCGCGGACTCGAACTCATGAAAGCAAAAGCGCTCCAATTTGTTAAAAAACCCTTTACCACCAAGTTAAAAGGCACGCCAAAGAAAGCGTTTTTTGTCTTTTGGAAAAAAAGTGGGAAAATGAACGAGCCTAAAATAAAGGAACCGCGCTGGTCAAAGGAACTTGAAAAAAAGGCCAGCGAGTACTGGGTTGAATCCAAGCCTTTCGCGTTCAAGAAGGGAAAAGAACACGCGCGGCTCCCAGTGTACTACATTGACACGCCCCCGCCGTACGTTAACACGCCCATACACGTTGGCTACGCCTTTGAATGCGTGGTAATGGACGCAATAGCGAGGTACAAGAGAATGAAGGGCTACAACGTCATTTTCCCTTTCGGCTTGGACCGCAACGGTCTCCCCATAGAAGTAGCGGCGGAGAAAAAGTTCGGGAAAAGGCTAACGGAGACGCCGCGCGCCGAATTCCTGGAGTTGTGCAAGAAGGTCTTGGAGGAAAGCAGTGCGGCAACCCAGGAATCGCTAGTGAGGCTGGGCACGAGCTTTACTTCCTGGGAGTTCGGGCACGAGCCAGGGGACGCGTACCAAACTGACTCGGAAGAGTACAGGAAGCTGACGCAGGCAACGTTCATTGACTTGTACAACAAGGGAATGGTTTACGAGGACTCCAGGGTCAACAACTACTGCGTGGGTTGCCAGACGACGCTGGCGGACAGCGAAATTGACTACGTTGAAAAGCCCTCCAAGTTCAACGACGTTGTTTTTTCAGTGAAGGAAACCGGCGAAAAGGTAACGATTGGCACCACGCGGCCAGAGCTAGTGTGCACTTGCGGCATGATAGTCTTTCACCCTGACGACGAAAGGTTCAAGCACTTGAACGGGAAAACTGGGGTTACTCCGTTGTTCGGCAAAGAGGTACCCATAAAGGCGCACCCGCAGGCGTCAATGGAGAAAGGGACTGGGCTCGTCATGATGTGTTCTGCAGGGGACTTGAGCGACATTCGCTTCTTCCGCGAGCAAGGCCTCGAACCAGTCATCGCAATCTCTAAGAATGGCAGAATGAATGAAAATGCGGGGTTCCTGCAAGGCCTCAAAGTCAAGGAAGCGCGGCAGAAAATGGTTGAAGCCTTGAAAGAGAAAGGGCTTTTGGCGGGGCAAAGGGACGTGATGCACCGCACTCCAGTATGCGAGCGCTCCAAGGACGAAATCGAGTTCATTGCCATGCCCGAGTTGTACGTCAGGCAAGTCGAGTTCAAGGACGCCTTGCTGGAGGCCTCGAAGGAAATGAAGTTCTTCGACGAAGGCGCGCGGAAAATACTCGAGGACTGGGTTAACTCAGTGAGCATTGACTGGCCGATCTCGCGAAGGCGGTACTACTCGACCGAGGTTCCATTGTGGTACTGCGCGAAATGCAGCCACGTCGTTGTGCCCGAAAAAGGCAAGTACTACAAGCCTTGGATGGAAAAGGCGCCGATTGAAGCGTGCCCTAAGTGCAAAAGCTCGGAGTTCAAGGGAGACGAACGCGTGCTGGACACTTGGTTTGACTCCTCGAACACGCCCTTGTACAACCTCCAGTACTCGCGCGACGACTCTTTTTTCAAGGAAAACTTTCCAGCTTCGCTCAGGCCGCAAGGCAAGGAAATCACGCGCACGTGGCTTTACTACACTCTCCTCAAGTCTTTCCTGCTCACGAAAAAGGCCCCGTTCAAGGACGTGTGGATCCACCACCACATATTGGACGAAAAGGGAGTCAAAATGTCCAAGTCGCTTGGGAACGTCATCGACCCTCGAACCATAATCGAGCGATTCGGAGCAGAGCCCTTCAGGCTGTGGGCAGCGCTTGAAGGCAACCTCACGAAGACGGACTTGAGGTGCTCCTTTGACCGCATCGAGGGCGCCGCAAAGACGTTGAACAAGCTGTGGAACGTCGCCAGGTTCATTTCCTCGTTCGAGGAACGCGGAAAACCAGTAAAGCTGGAGGCCTTGGACGCGTGGATTCTAGCAGAGCTTGATGCAATAATCAAGACCACCAACAAGTGCTTTGACTCCTACGACTTCCACACGCCCTCGCAGCTCTTGAGGACGTTTTTGTGGGAAACCTTTTCATCGCATTACCTGGAACTCGTGAAAAACAGGGCCTACAACAAGGACAACGCGTTTTCCAAGCAAGAACAAGACTCCGCGCTGTTTACGCTGCATTACTGCCTTGACTCGATATTGAGGGTTTGGGCGCCAGTCATTCCCTTCATCACGTCAAAGGTTTACAGGGAACTAAAGGGCAAGGACGTGCACTTGCAGGAATTCCCATTCAAGGGGGTTGAGGCGAAGAGCGAAGTAAAAACAGGGGAAATCGCGGCGCTTAACTCTGCCATTTGGGCGCACAAGAAGGAAACACTCAAGGTGGCGTTGAACGCGCCCCTCGAAAAAGCAGTGCTGCCCGAGTCCCTGAAGGCTGTTTCAAGGGACGTAATAGCGGCCCACGGCATAAAGAAAGCCTCTTTCGGGCCAGCCTTGTCTTTCTAAACCACGCCAAGCCACGCCAGCAACAGCATCACGCCAATGCCGCCCGGGCCGAAGACGACTGTTGCAACGATTGTTGGCACTAAGTGCTGCCATAGCTTTGCAAACAGTTCGGGGGAGAAAAAGTAAAGCAATGCAAGGACTGCAACGCCCAAAACCGTGTTTTCGAGGATTTTCTTGAGGAAAAACCACACGAACACGGTGGCTAGTACTAGCAAAACTCCCCCAATCAAGGCAAAGTTGTTCCCCACGAGGGACTCAACGGCAGTGGAAACGCCTCCAACCACGTTCTCGTCCACTAAAACCTGGAACAAAACCAAAACTTTCACCTTTTGCTTCCCGCACAAGGAAAAGGCGATTGGTTTTTAAAAACCACGACCCTGGATTTGTTAAAAAAGCTCTTCAAAACCCGGTTTTTTCACTCAAAAAAGGCTGCTTGGGCGAGGTTTTCCAGTCATGGTTTACGTCAGCGAACTCCAGAAACAGATCTCTAAGTCTCTTTACTACGCGGCAAAGACGCCTGAAGAGCTAAGAAACGAGTTCAACGCCCCCCTCCCAGAGGTCACTAAGGCGTTGAGCGGGCTCATCAAAATGGAGATTGTTGAAAGAAAAGGCCACCCAGCCAAGTACTACTTGACCGAGAAGGTCGCAGGCGCGTTAAAGGAGAAGCCCGGAGACGAGTACGAAGTCAAGGGCATCAAGTTACACGCAGTGGTCGAGGCCGCGAGCCTCAAAAAAGACGAGTTAAAACCCCAACTCGAAGCCCTCGTGGCACAGTTAAAGGAAAACAAGAACTTCACCGTTCACTCTTACTCAGTCAAAGACCCCGTGGAGCACGAGGAAAAGTTCCACTCCTACTTAGACATCACTTTTTCCTGCAAGACCTTCAGGGAGGCTGTGTTTTTCGTGTACTTCTTCGGGCCCACTTTATTGGAAGTCCTGGCGCCGCAGCGCCTGGAACTGCCGTTGGAGGACTTCCAGAACGGCTTGTTGGACGTGGCTCAAATGGTTCACACGTACGTTGAGAGAATAGTACACTTGTCCAACAGGGCGGAAATAGCCGAGTTCAACGCCAAGCTCTCCGAAGCCAAGAAGGACTCGAAAAAGAAACCATGAATTAGCGGGCTTAAAACCCTAAAACAACCACTAAGTGAAAGCAGTCACGGGAAAGCACCCCAAAGGAAACCATAAGGTAATAAGCGAATGGCACCTTGGACAACTAACGAAACCCGGAAAAACTCGTTGATTACCGAAAGGTATATATAGGGGTTGATAATAAGGGCTATTAGTACTACGCCTCTAGCGCGTAGTCTATGTGTAGATTTTGATCCGATACGTAAACAACGTGAGGTGAAATGAATATGGAAAGCAAGTTGTTTAGAAAGCTTGCTGCTGTTGGAGCCGGGGCTGTCGCTCTCGCGTCCGCGTTCGCAGTAGGTGGACAAATTGTCCCGAGCAATGTCGATTCCGGTTTCTTCTGGAACGCTAGCGGGACAAACTTCAACATTGTTGTTGGAGCAAACGCGCACCCATTGGACGGAGTCAACGCGGCCAGGATCGCGATAGCGGCGGCTGCAAAGACTTACAAGTCCGAGGAAAAGGCAGCGGACTGCACCAGCACGGCTGGAACAACCACTGCGTGCACTGTTGACGAGGCAAGCAAGTCAGTGACCATCAACGTTGGTGGTTCTACGACTAGCTTCACTGACGGCAGGAGCATCAAGAAGTCTGTTTCAAACTGGGCTTCTGGAACAAATGAGTGGCCGGACGAGAACGTTACCTCGACTGACACCAAAGTCTTGCACCGTGAGTCCTCGAAGGAATTCGACTACAACAACGGAACAACTTACACAATCAACGTCGAGGAAAAACTAAGAATTACGGCAGACGGCTGGAACGACGAGGACTACTTGGCGCACCAGGACGGCCACAATGGCTTGTACGCAAAGCTTTCAACGAATGCTTTGAGGTACATCTTGGACTTCGGCGGCGGCTTGCAGCCGTTCAACAACTTGAACGCGAGCAAGGACGACGACTCCAAGACGAAGCCAGTAATCTGGTTCATGGGGTCTCAGTACGAGATTCTCAAGGCAACCGTTACTGGAACGCCTGAAATACAGTTGGCGACTTCTTCAGGGAAAACGACCATTTTCACTGGAGACGAGGCAGTCAGCTTTACTCAAGGCGACACGACTTTCAAGACAAAACTTGTAAGCGTCAAGCAGTCCAGTGGAACGAGCACTTACACTGGAACCTTTGAGTTGTACGACAACGCCGGAAACTTACTCACTACTGTGAGCGTTGACCCGAACACCACGACTGACTTCAGCGGAAAACTGAAGAACAGCATCGTGATCAGGGACATCGAGCAAGTAGTCGGCGGAGAAAACGCTGGAAAGGGACGAGCTGAAATGCAGTTCACTGGAACAATCCTCAAACTGCAGGACGGAAAGTCCTTCCCGAACGACACGAAGTGGGACATTTCCATGACCACGTCGGGTGGAAAGATCACCTTGGTGACCATCAAGAACTCCAGTGTTTCCTTTGACACGAAGAGGAAGTCCGACATCACGTCTGACAGGCAATCCGTGTTATACGTTGGAGACAGCGCAGAGTTCCCAAGCGGCTTCGCCATTGTGAACTTCAAGGGCTTCGCTGACGAGACCTTGTACACCGTCACCATTGGAGACGGCAAGATTTCGTACAGGAACGCCAACGACTCCGACAAGGCCATTGACTTGTCATTGTGGGCTAGGAACATCGTGAAAGTCAACGGAACCGAGTGGAAGGTAAGGGACACGAACACTTCCAACAACACGTACAAGTTCGGTTTGGCAGGAGACGACAAGGGCGACCTGCACTGGCTTGCCGGTGACGCGAACTGGATGAACGTCGACGAAGTGTACTCGGACCCCGACGCTGACTACCAATTGGATGGAAACAGGCTTATTTCAACGCTTGTTTACAAGACCAATGGAAGGACCTTGGGAGACGACTCTTGGCCGACTTCAGACGTTGAATACGGGTCCTACTTGGACTCCTCGGACGTGTACTTCCTGCTCAGGGGAAGTGGACTCACGGGCGCGAGGCTGTACGATGACGCTTCGACCGCGGACATCAACTTCGTTGGAACCGACTTGAACAACGACCCAATATACAACGGCGACCGCAACGCTGACATCAACAAGCAGGGTGGATGGCACTTCTACTACATCCCGGCCGTTTCAGGGGTTGTCAAGCAAAGGAGCACCAACGACGCCGCGCGCGGCAAGTACGCTGCGTTGTTCGTTATCCAAGGCGGTCACTTGAACGCCGGAAACGAGTTCGACGTCGTGTTGGACACCTTCAACGACAAGCTCGCAGACGGAACGTCTTCGAGTAACACCTTCCCGTCAGCGATGGGAGTGTCAGAGGTCAGGTACGCCGCGAACTCTGGAAACGATGGCTTTTCCTTGAAGAGGAACGCCGACAGTGTCACGACCAACATTCAAAAGGGTTGGGACATTGAGGGTGACTACGCGGAATTAGTCGAAAACAACTACGCCAAGTTCATCTTGTCAAAGAACGCAAGGGACTTGGTGTTGTTCGTTGGAGGCACCACGAAAAGCTCTACCGGCGGAGAGACCTTGACAATCAAGGTCGGCGAGACCAAGGAAACCACGGGCGGAACCAAGCTAACCGTTGAATCCATCGCGGCAACCGCTTCAGGTGGAACTACCACGGGCGGGGGCGCTGGAACAGCCAAGTACACGACTACAACCCCATTGAACGTGGGAACACAAGTCGTGTTGGACAACCAAGTAGTCCCAGCCGGGAACTTGGTCGTTGTAGGCGGACCGGTGGTTAACGCGCTGGCAAGGGGACAGGACGGAAAAGTCTCCGCTGCAGGCAACTTCACCATCGAATTCGACGGAAGCAAGTTGTACGTCTTCGGTTACACCAAGGAAGACACGACTCGCGCAACAGACGTCGTGGTAAGCTACATCAAGAGCTTGGCGTAAAAAACCAACAAACAGGGGCTCGAAAGGGCCCCTGTTAACCTTTTCTTTTTCTATTCAATTTTCCACACGGCTCCAGCGCGAAGCGTTGACATTGCTTCAGCTAATGAGAAAAGGTTTAAAAGCAAAAAAAGCCAATAAAAAAACAAAAAGCACCGCCTTCAATTGGCTAAAAAAAAGAGGACTGGAATGGGGAATGAAGTAAAAAAAATGGAGCAAGGCGCGGCACAAAAGCCCGGAAAAGCAAGGGAAACAGTGCGCATTTCATTGAAGGGGGCGGCGTTGCTGGCGCTGACCTTGGTTTTGGGCGTGGCTGTTTACTACGCTTACAGCGAGTTAAACAAGCCCGAATACGCTCAGTACAAGTACTACTACAGGGAAGGCGTCATTGAGTTGTTTTCAGACGACGGTCCGCCGTTAGAGTTATTGAAGGGTTTGGCTGGGAGGGGGAAAGTGGTGATTGTTGGAAAAAAACCCCTGGAAAGCAATGACTCAATTGGGGGCATAACGAGGGCGTTCATCATTCTCTCAGCGGTTGCAACGGCAAACAACGCACAAAGCACGGTTTTAATAGAAGAATACTCAAGCAAAGGGGAATTAGGGACTTGTTACACGAACCAGGGAAGCGCTGACGTGGCCATTGCTGTTACGGCAGAGGACTGCGCGTCTTTCAAGAACCAGGCAACCTTGGACCCTGAAAGCGCGGTGATTACATTCGAGCGCCCGGAACCGGGAAACGAGACAGTGAAAGCATACGTTGGCTATGGCGGAGTGAGAATAGTCCTGCGCTCAAACGACTTCGTCTTAGGCAAATCCAACGAAATAGAGGCAATGACTTGGTTTGTCGCGCAAACAATTTACCCAAACGCTCGGGAAGTCGTTGAAAAAGTAAACAAGCTAACGCAAAGCATTCAGGCAAGCTAAGGGAAAGGCCTAGAGTTTGGGGAGCAAAGGGAAAGAGGAGTTTTTCTTGAATTCAATTGAAGGGAAACGGGAACGGCTCCTAAAGGTTTCACTGTTCCTGGCGTTCATGGCTGTTTTCGCGTACTCGCTTGGGTCGTTCACTGGAGCCTTTAGAGTATTGCAGTGGAGCCTTGACTGGAAGCTGGCGCTGTACGCAACTACTTCTTACCTGCTTAGCCAGCTAATGTGGATGGACGCGTGGGCGGTTTTCCTGAAACACCACGCAAAAAACGCAGGTCTCTGGGGATTGGTCAAGATTGGCTGGGCGTCCGTCTGCGGTTCCGTCACTCCCCTACAGTTAGGCTCGGACGCCTTGAGGGTTTATTACGCGAAAAAATTTTACGGAATACGCGCTAGCACTACTTTGTCGGCAGCACTTTTCACTAAAGGGTTGAAGTTTGCGTTGGTCGCGGTGATGTCAGCAGGAGTCCTTTGGTGGCTTTCAAGCTCCACGGCATTGGACCAAGCGCATTACGCGGTTTTATTGAGCGGCTTCGCCGCCTTGAGCGTGATTGCCTTTGCGTTCACCGCCGCTCTGAGTTCCAGGGTTTCAAGGCTTTTCCAGTCGCTTCTGGGCGGCGCCGAAAGAATTGGAGTGCCAAGGGCGGGATGGCTGGCGGGGTTTTTCGAGAAATACTACGAAGTCTTCAAGTCCACCCCAAACTCGGTCAAGGCAGCCGCAGTGTTCTTGGTTATGGCTTCCACGGCGCTTGAATTCGTGGCAGTAGTTTACTCATTCGAGTCAGTTGGAATAAGACTTGGCTGGGACAGGTTCTTCGTTTTGTTCGCAGTGTTCCAAGTACTGGAAAGAGTGCCTTTTTCGCCGCGCGGCGTGGGCTTCGTTGAGTTCGCCGCGTACCTGACTTTTAGCGCGGATTTCTTCGCGCAACAACAAGTGTTCACGCTTGGAGTGCTGGGCGCGGCCTTGGTGGTGTTCAGCTTCGTGCGAGTAATAATTCCAACCACTTTCAGCCTAGTGTTCGGGGAACTGGCTCTGTCCAAAATGAAGGCAACTGGGTTGGGAAGGCTTTCCAACTAGAAAAAGTTCACGCTGCCGCGAAGTAATAATGCGCAAGGGAAACGATTAACGCGTTGGCAGCCACAACCAGCCAAATCAAGTGCATCAGCCTTTGCTCTGACTGCGGCCCCAGCAGCTTTATCAAGAACTTGGCAAAGTCGTACCTAGTGAACCCGTCGGCGTACTTGGGGATCGCGAGCTCCCCGCTTGAAAGCAGCGCGTACGGCCTTACCCCTGTTTCCTTTTCCCCGCCCAAAACCTTCAAGGTCGCCTTTTGGCTTACGTCGCCCTTGTTCAGCAACAGCTTCAAGAGGAAAAAGTCAAGCAAGTGAGGCAAGTAAAGCAAAAGCCCCCAGTCCATTTTCCCGGCAAACAACAAGACGAGCGAAAACGCCGCGCCAGTCAAGTAAGGCTGCGAGTCTCCCGGGAACACGAGCGCTGGGTACTTGTACAGCCAGGCAAACCCTGCAATTATCCCGGAAAACGCCACCGCCAAGGGAAGGAAAGGCGTGTTGAACACCAAGGCGATGACGCCTAGGCTGACGAAAAAAGACGCGCCGCCGTTCCACCCGTTTATCCCGCCAAAGCTGTTCTCCAAGCCAAGCAGTCCCGCAATGAACAACGCTCCGAACAACGTCAAGAGCGGCGGGCTTGAAACGCTGAAAAAGCCAAAGAACGAAAAGGGCTGCGCGAGGAAAAACGACGCGCCAAGGCAAATCACGGCAATCGGCACTGCCCTAAAGGCCCACCCCAGCCTCTTCCTTAACTTCCTACCCAAGTCGTCAGCGATTCCAACGCTTCCCAGCAACAAAGACACGGCAACCCACTCAAATGACTCTCTGGGAGTTACTCCCAGGAAACCCTGCGCCATTCCAACAATGGCCACTGGCACCCACAACAGCACTCCCCCAATGGGAACCCAATACTCCTTGGGCTTGAACCAGTCCAAGTCAACCAAGCCGATGCCGTAAAGCCACGAACGCGAAAGCCACAAAACTGAAAGGCTCAAGGCAATGGAAGAAACCCAAAGCAGGGAAAGAAACGCAAAATCAAGCACTGAGTTCACCTGTTATTTTCCTCAAAACCATGGTGGCGTAAGAGCCCTTAGGCAGTGAAAACTCAACGACTGCCTTTAAACGCTTCGCAAACGCGTCATCCGCCTCGACTGACAAGACGCGCGCGTTCCCGGCAAGGCACACCGCGTCCCTTTCCGCGCCGTTGAGCGAGAGGAACGGGAAGCTCTTCGGCTTTATTGAGTGCAATTCGAGTTTTTCGCCCTTCAAGGACTTCAAGTCAAAGCCGTTGGCCTTCAGCATCGAGCTCAGTTCTTGGTTGAACAAGTAAGACTGGTGCGCGTGCACGAACAACAACAAAAGCTTTCCAGGGAGGCGCATGAGCGCGTTTCCATAGTCCCTGTAGCTTTCCGACAACGCGCCCAGAATTGCACGCTCGTGCTTCAACGACGTAGGACAGGCTTCAATGGCTTTGCCGTACTCGTTTTCCTCCAGGAAAGCCTTGATTTTCACGCGCGCCTCGCGTGCTTCCATTGACTCAATTCCTTCAAGGGAACCGGACAAGTACTCGAAAACCGCGCCCTTCAAGTCGCCGTTGATTACTTTTTCACCCACCAAGTGAGAGTTAAGGCGCGAGGAGCCAAAGCGCTGCAAGCCGAAAAAATTCGGAACGCCCAGCGTTTCGCAGTCCTTCAACGAAGCCTCCAACGCGGCCGCAACCTCTTTTTTCCCCCCTTCCAGCTTCCTCAACGTAACCGTGAACTTGTTTCCCTTCAAGTCGCCCAGCTTGACTCTTTCCTTTTCCCAGGCAATTGGGTAAACCCACAAGTCCTTCTCGTTAAACGACTCCAGCAATTGGACGCTGGGCTCGAAGACCGAAACCCGCTGCGCTGTCAGCGCCCGCTTGTCCTTCGTCCCGGCAAAACCCAAGCGCGAAGGGCCCACGCGCAACGCCCTCGCCAGCCTCTTCAATGCAAGGGAAGAATCCCAGCCGTACTTGACCAGCTTCAAGTGCAAGTGCTCGCAGCCCCTTGGTTTTTCAAGGCCTTCAAAGGAAGGCCTCTGAACGGCTCGTTCGGCTCCCATCACCGCCCCGTCGGGCGTTATTTCCTCCACCACGAAGTCCTCGGGCTTGGCCTTCACGACCGCGCTCAATGAGCTGCCTTGAGGCGGCCACCAAATGCCGGTTTTCCGCTCGACTAACTCTTCAGGGTACTTCAGGCTAGTGGTTTTGGAAAGCATTGGGAAACACTTAAATACCTTGCGCTGTTCTCTGTACGGGCGCATGGTAGTGTTTTTCTAGTGCTGAATTTGTTGCGCCGGTAAAAAAAGAGGAAAGCGGTCCTCGGGAAAGGAAAAACCAACGAAAGCAAATAAAAACTTGACTTTGCTTCAAACGGCTTTCGGTTTCGGGCCAGACTTTTCCAGGAAAAGCGAAAACCAACGGGGGTATTGCATGGCAGAAGTAAAGACGTATGAATTAGTTGGCGGGAAAAACAACGGGGCTGTCTTCACTGGCAGGTCGCCGAGGCAGGCCGCCTTGAAGGCCGCGTCCAGGGGCGAGGCGTCCATTACCTTGAGGGAGAGAGGCGCTTACAGGAGCGAAACCGTGAGGGACAAGAAGGGCAAGAAGAAGAGCCAAAGACTGGCGAGGACGCACAAGTTCAAGGGCGGCAGGAAAAAGGTCCGGAAGCCTGAAGGCGCGCCCGAATGGCTCCCAGAACAAGTGTGGCAGCCGTGGGTCAAGAAGTCCGGCGTTGAATGGGTCAAGGCCTGAAAACGCTCCAATGAGGGGCCATTTAAGGCCCCTTCTTTTTCTTAATTTTTCCCAAGCAACAAAAATAAATTACAACTTGTACCTCAAAAAGCAGCCAACTCCCCCGAATGCGTCAAGGAACTGCTTTCCTTCAGGGCTCTCGGCTGAAATGACTTCCACCCGCAACCCTGTTTTCTCAGTCACTTCCTCGAAGTGTTCCTCGAACGGCTTTTCCTCAAGCAACGACAACGGCCCCTGGCAGGACTTGCACGCCTTCGAGTAACTGGGCGACTTCTGCAAAAGCAGTTCTTGTTTTTCGCCGCACTTGGAGCACTGGAAAGAGGCCTTCACCCAAGGGCAGTCCTCTGAAAGCAGAACTGATTCAGATTGCCCGCGCTCGACCGCTTCCAGCGTCTCCTTTGGGCCGTAAGTGGCCAAGCCGTTTGTCACGACTTCCTTCAAGAACCGTGAAAGCAGCTTCTTTTCCTGCATTAACGTGGTTTCCCTCAGCAACTGGTCGGAGTTGTCAATGAGTTCCTTTATGCCGTATTCGTCAGTGTAGCCCGTGTTAAGCGTCCCAAGGACCTTGTTCTTTATCAAGTGGTTCAATAAGTCTTCCTTGAGGAAGTCGTCCTTAGTGCTGCCCGGGCCCCCCACGATTATTCCCTTGACCTTGTCGTGAATGGGGACGAGCGCGGCGTTGGCTGCCTCCGCAGTCTTTACAAAGAACTCGTGAGTGGCAATGTCGCGAATGCGCTCGTAGCGAAGGGCGCTCTGGCCGCCGGCGCGCGCTTTTCCCGGAACCCATGAGTTGGCGTGAAACGCTATTTCGTAAGACTTTCCCTTCAAAACCGCAACAGTTGCCTCGCGCTTGTCCACGACAATCAGCCCGTAAATCTCGTCAGTTGCGAGCTGTTCCTGCAAGGGCTCGAGGAAGAAACGCGAGTCGCATTGGTAAATGCGCGAACGCAGGGCTTTGGGGGGCTCGATTGAAAACAATTGAATCTTGTCGCTTCCGGCGTCGCGTGAAAGGTTACCGGAAAAAACAGCCAAGCCGTTTTCCGGGAGCTTGTAGTTGATGGCCTTCAAGTACTGAATGATGCGCTGCAGCGCGCCTTGCACGTTCGTGCGAGTCTGCTTGCTCTTTATGTTGGCCGCCTGCGACGCCTCGCTGGAAAGCTGCGAGGTGATCTCGTTAACTGGGTACTTTGGGGGAATGTACAAGCTCACGAGCTCGGTGCCTTGCCCGCGCAACTGCGAGAGCTCCTTTACTTGCTTCTTGAACCTTGAAAGCTGCGTTGAATCCATTCCAGAAAAACCCTTGACAAAAAACACTGCCCACTATGTGAGCCTTTTCTTTTTAAAAAATCAAATGCTAGTGGCCTATCTTGGCGTAACGGGCCTGGTTCATTTGGTCAAAGTAATAGTTGCCCAAGTCGTCCTTTCGGAGCGCCATCTCGAGTTCGGGCGCGGTGAGGACTGGGATTGGATAGCCTTCCTGGTCGTCTATTGGAATGCGCGGGCAGGAAGTGAAAACCAGGACTTCAAACTCGTTGCCCTTCTTTCCAAGCATGCCGCCCAACACGGAAGGGGAGGCGTGGTCCAGCTGCACTATCATTGCCTTTTTCCCAGAGTCCTCGATTTTCTTCTTTAACTGTTCCGCTAACTGAGGGCGGAACTGGCCCTCCTTCAATGCCACAATAACCCCGAACCGCTCGGAGTTGCGCGCCATTGAGATTGCGACCCAGCGCTTTTTCAGGTAAGCTTCTTTTTCCTTGTCAATCATTCTCGCTGCCATGGAAATCGTGTCAGCAAAGACGACGGGTTTCTTGAACGACAACGCCATACCCAGTGGGTGAAACAACCCGTCGCCAAAATACAAAATCGATTCAACGCCCTTCACGGTCTTCAAGACAGAACCGAAACTGCACCCGAGCACTTGCCCCTCGAAGCTCGTGCGCTCGGTTGGCTCTCCTATCACGCTTTCAATCCCGTTTTTTTGCAGGAACTCGTGGATTTTAGGCAAGTACTCCTTGTACTGTGCGGTGGTGGCAATGCTCGTGCTCTTTATTCCCTGCTGTTTCATTAACTCCAGGGTTTTCTCAAGCAACGGGGCTGGGTCAAAGACCCAAGTGCCTAAAAGAAATATCGTGGGGAGCGCGGGTTCGTACATTTGGCTGTGGCCCACGTGGACAAGCAGCTCGCAGCCAAGCGCTTTTGCCTTGTGGTCGGCCAAGTCGCACGCGCCAAAGCACGGGTCAGCCGAAAGGAACACTACTGCGTGGGTCTGTTCCTCCAGTTCCGGGACGTACTCCAAGGCGTGGTGCTTCAAGCCCTCAGGCAATTGCAGCATGACGCGCTTGGCCTTCATTGCATTGATTTTCTCAATCGCCGGAGCCAAGTCCAGTTTGAACTTCATAAAAACCACTCAATTAAATTACTAGACGGGAAAACACAAGCTATTTCTTGCCTTTAGAGCCCTTCGCGGCAAGAGAAACAGGTTCAATTTTCTTGACTTTTCCCATGTACTTTTGCAGGGCTTTTGGCACGCCTATGGTGCCGTCGGCGTTTTGGTAGTTTTCCACAACGGCGAGGAGGGCGCGCGAAGAAGCTGGAAACGCCGTCTGGTTCAAGGTGTGCACGAATTCCTTTGAACCCCCATATTTGCCGAAGCGGATGTTGAGGCGGCGGGCTTGGTAGTCAGTGCAGTTCGAGCAAGAAGCTACTTCGCCGTACTTCCCGAGGCGCGGCATCCACGCCTCTATGTCGTACTTTTTCGCGGCAATGGTTCCAAGGTCGCCGGTGCATATGTTGACAACCCTGTAAGGTATTTCGAGCGCTTGCCACAGTTCTTCCGTGTTAGCCAAGAGTTCTTCGTGGAGTCTCCAAGAGTCTTCGGGGTGGCAGAACACGAACTGCTCGACTTTCTGGAACTGGTGCATTCGGTAAAGGCCGCGCGTGTCAACGTTTTTCGAGCCGATTTCCTTCCTAAAGCAAGGGCTCACGCCAACGAGCTTCACCGGCAGTTGTTCCTCTGGAATGACTTCGTTGGAGTAAAGTGCCGCCATGGAATGCTCCGAGGTCGCAATCAAGTACAAGTCCTCGTTTTCAATCTTGTACATGACGTTTTCGAAGTCGCCCAAGTCAACGACGCCCTCGTAGGGCTTGCGGTGGAGCATGACTGGCGGTAGAACAGGAGTAAAGCCCTTACCTTGAAGGGTTTCCAATGCGAATTGTTCAAGAGCGCGTTCAAGCATTGCCACCCCGCCAAGCAAGTAGTTAAAGCCCGCCCCCGAGACCTCGGAGGCCTTGGAAAAGTTCGCCATCCCAGCAGTTTCAAGGAACTCGCCGTGCGGCTTTAACTCGAAGTCAAAGCTCCTGGGAGTACCCCAAACCCTTACTTCAACGTTTTCCGAGTCATCCTTTCCGTAGGGCACGCTTTCATGCATCAAGTTCGGGACCCTAAAGAGTGAAGCCTTCACGCGTTCCTCCAATGCAACGAGTTCCAGTTCGCTGCTCTTGATTTTCTCGGAAACGCGGGACGCCTCGGCTATGACTCGCGAGGCCTCCTGTCCTTCCTTTTTCAATTGAGACACTTCCTGCGTGAGCCTGTTCCGCTCGCTCCTCAAGGCCTCCACTTGCACTTTTAGCTCCCTGAGCCTCTTGTCGTCCTTGACCAATTCGTCGAAAAGCCTTAGCTTTCCAGAGTCCTGACGGCGCTCGAGGTTGGCCCTGACGCTGTCAGTACGTTCCCTTACAAGTTTCAAGTCAAGCATTTAACCACGCAAAAATGCAAAAAAAGCGAATGCGCGTGCCTTTTTTACGGAAAAAGGTTTGGAAACTTTTAAATACGCGTTGGAGTTCTTAAAAGCGGTTTGAAAATATGGGGAAGTTTCCTTGGAAAAACGGCCAGGCCTCCATTGAATTGCTTGTCTTGATTAGCTTATTCTTGGTCATGATGCTCGTGTCGTTCGCAGCAACGAGCTCAACTTCAAAGGACGCTGTGATTCAGGCAAAGGCCTCCAAGGCCGCCCAAGTCATTGCGCACGCCGCGGACCAGGTTTACTCGCAGGGGCCAGGAAGCGAAATGACTGTGTTGATTGAGTTGCCGGAAAACGTGACAAGCTCTAGCTCAACTGGCGGGGCGATCCAGTTCGATTTTGCGACGAGCGCGGGGCCGAGCAGCGCGTTGAGCGCCATCATCGCAGGCGATTCAATCGGGAAGCTGCCAACGGCTCCGGGACAGCACTTCGTGACCCTCCGGCTCTTGTCGGACGGAAGGCTTTCCCTAGGCGGCTTTTACACCATCCCCGACAGCCTCTCCTTTTCCGTTTCCACTAGCTCTTCACAGACAAAGGAGTTTGACTTATTGAACGAGACCGGGGCAAAAGTGGAAGTGATTGACGCCAAGGCCACCGGTGACATCGCGGGAAGCGGGTGGACAGTGAGCGTGCAGGACTTGAATTCCTCGCTGGTGAACGACTCAAACGACAACGACGCGAAAATCCATGTAAGCGTCACTGGCGCGGTAAGCGCCGGGACTTACACGGGGACCGTGGACGTGAACGCCAGGAACGCTTCAACTGGGTCAGAGGAAAAGGCAAGCATTGAAGTGACTGTGGTGGTGACGAGCGCCGGGCCCGGGTGCAGCCTTACTGTGAGCACGTACTCATCGCCTTTGTGCCTGGTCCCAGCGACAACATTCAACGCCGGCGACGTTGTTTACGTCAAGGCGATAACTGACAACTGCACTGTAACGGATGGAAACATTGCATTGAACTACCCGGACTACAACACGCGTTATTCAAGCACTGGAATGGGGGTAATTGACAGCACGACTGGAGTGTGCGTGAGTTTCAGCACGGCAAGCACCGACCCTACTGGAACGTGGACTGCGCAGGCTTCCTCGCTTTCCGGACAGGCGAACTTGGACACGCAAGGCCTTGAAATGATTCCACAGTGCAGCCTCGACATTGCGATGTTTGACAGCTTCCTGTGCACCACCCAAGCGAGTTCGTTCAGGCAAGACCAGAACGCATACGCAAAAGTCGTTACCGACAACTGCACTATAACTGATGGAAACGTGGAGTTTTTCTCTCCCGCTAACTCATTGGAGCAGTCATACACTGGCGAGGCAGTGGACAACGTCGTCGGCGTTTGCAAGCGTTTCACAATAGACACGTCAACGCCAACAGGTACTTGGACCGCGAAAGCCGGGAGCCCGGCGCAGCTGGCCGGCGCTGACTCAACAACGTTCCAAGTCACTCCAGTTTGCACATTAAGCGTTGGGACTTACTCTGACTCCTCGTGCCTCTTGAGCGACACAACCATCCTCAAACCCAGCCAAGACCCTTACGTAAAAGTAAGCGTTGGCCCCGGCTGCAGCCCCAACGACGTAAACATTAAAGTAAAACAGCCCGACGGCACACTGAAAACGGGCTGGCAAAACCAGACAGTTACTGATTCAAGCGCGTTCTGCCAGCAAGTGGACATAACGCAAGGCGACCCGTCGGGGACGTGGCTGGCTGACGCTAACTCGGCCCAGGCATACGGCGCCACATCCACGTTCAGCGTTTCATCTGAGTGCACGTTTACTCTGGGAACTTACTCGGATTCCTTGTGCCTCACGCCCGGTTCAAGCTTTTCAAAGCCAAGCGAAGACCCGTACGTCAAAGTGTCAATAAGCGCTGGCTGCAGCGTTTCCGACGCAAACGTAAGAGTAAAGCAACCCGACGGAAGCCTTGATCAGTTATGGACTGGGCAAACAGTCAACGCAACCACTTCTTTCTGCCAAAAGGACAACATCACGGGCTCCGACCCGACGGGGACGTGGACAGCTGTTGCGGAGTCAAACAGCGTTGACTCGGTTTCAGTGACGTTTGAAATGACCTAACAGTAAAAAGCGGTCCCAGCGTCTTTCCTGCCCAAAAAAAGCCTTTAAATAAGGGTTGTGGATTTAAAGAGAAAAAAAGCTCACTCTGGCTGGTTGTAAATGAAAAAAGGCCAGGCCTCAATAGAGGTCGTTTTGTTGATTGGCGTCTTCCTGGTAATGCTTGGCGTGGTGTTCGTTTCCACTAGCATTGCGTCAAAGGACGGAATTACACTGGCAAAGCTCCAAAAGGCAACAGACCAGCTGGCGGGGGCCGCGGACCAGGTAACGGCGCTCGGCCCAGGCAGCAGCGTGACAATAGCAATAGAACTCCCTGAAAACGTCCAAAGGCACTTCGCGCAAGGCGGAGTAATTGGATTTGACGTCAACACGAGCGCTGGGACCACCGCTGTTTACAGCAACACGATAATCCAGTCGTCAGTGGGCGGCATCCCTCTCTCTCCAGGAGTCCACTTGGTTACGCTTAGATTGCTGAGCAACGGCTCGCTGCTCGTTGGCTCTGGCTTTTACGCGCAGCCAGCCTCGGAAAATTACACTTTTGGACTGGGCGGGTCGCAGTCAAAGAACTTCACGTTGTTCAACAAAACCCAGGCAAGCGTTAACTCGATTACTAGCACGGTTTCAGGGGTCATCGCG
>DATDTB010000078.1:0-10991 GCA_035291025.1 archaeon | reverse complement strand
TACGGGCAGCGACTTGAACCCCGAGGCTTACTCTGGCGGGAAAGAGTTATGCGAACGCTTTCCACCTCTGATGGTTCTACGCAAGGGCAACCCCTTCCCTGAAACGCCGGCAATCGAGTGCGTGACCCCGAAAAACCCGAGCCCCGCCTCTTCGAGCGAAATCCGCGAGAGAGTGGCGCGCGGAAGCACAATAGCGGGGTTGGTGCCAGAAAAAGTAAGGGAAGTGATTGAGGAAGAAGGGCTTTACCTTGCCCGCGCCCGGAAGCCCTCGCGGCAAAAAACCAGGCAAGTGTGAATTTATTAAAGCCTTGCCCCGCATTTATTTTCCAAGCAAGGCCTTGAATTGTTTTTTACCCCCGTGAGTTGAAACTGTAATGCTTGACGCAAACCCCTGGCAGGTTTTACTGGACCAGGCTGGAAACGCATTGACTGCTGCGTTCAAGCGCCTGGAAGTCAACGCCGACGAACACGTGCTGAGGCGCTTTTCCGAACCGCCCTCCCCGGAAATGGGGGACGTTTCAAGCAGCGCGTGCCTGTCAATTGCCAAAAAACTAGGCAAAAACCCGTTGGAAGTGGCCTCGCAGGCAGTGGAGGCCCTCGACCTGGAAGGCAGCTTTTTTTCGAAGGCCGAAACCGCTGGCCCTGGCTACGTGAACTTCTTCATTGACTACGCAAGGCTAGGCGAGCTGGTAAAGCTGATCCCCTTGTCTGCGGAGGACTACGGGGCTTTTTCGTTAATGCAGGGCAAGAAGGCCGTAATCGAGTTCCCTTCAGTCAACCCAGGCAAGCCCTTGCACGTGGGGCACTTGCGCAACGCGGTCTTGGGCGAAAGCGTGGCCCGCCTCCTCCAAGCGCTTGGCTGCAAGGTGGTCAGAATGGACTACATTGACGACTTGGGCTTGCAGGTTGCGAAGCTGTTGTGGGGCTACCAGAACACCGCGAAAGAACCCGACCCTCGCTCCAAGCTGGACCACTGGCAGGGGTTATTGTACGTGGAAGTCGAAAAACGCGCCGCGTCCGACGCCAAAATCGAGGAAGGCGTTCGAGAGTTATTGAAGCACTTGGAGTCCCCGGAGAGCCGAACCTTCCTGGACTCGCGTGAAATTGTCATGGACGGAGTCAGGTCACAGCACCAAACAACTCAACGCCTGGGAATCTTTCACGACGTCTTGGTGTTCGAGTCAGACGTGCTTCACTCCGGGCTGTTCAAGGACGCCTTTGAACTGCTTTCCAAGAACAAGGACGTCGTCGTGGAAAGGGAAGGCAAGAACAAGGGCTGCGCCGTGGTAAAGCTGAGCCACTTGCCCGAGTTCAAGGGAATGGATAACCCGGACAAAATCATAGTCAGGAGCGACGGCACCACAACTTATACGGGGAAGGACATCGCGTTCCACTTGTGGAAGCTCAACTTGGTCCGGGACCCGTTTTATTACTCGAGGCACTACCAGCAGGACAACTCCGAGTTCGTTTGGCGTTCCACGCTGGACAAGCGCGGCTCGAGTGAGGACGCGCCCCAGTTCAACGGCGCAGACGTAATAGTAAACGTCATAGGCTCCGAGCAGTCCTACCCCCAGAAAGTAGTGAAGTATTCCTTGAAGCTCTTGGGCTTCGAAGAGCAATGCAACAACTTCACGCACTTGGCTTACGGCTTGGTTGACTTGCCCGATGGCGCGATTTCCGGGAGGACCGGCAACTGGGTCGGGTACAGCGCCGACGTCATACTGGACACGTCAGTTGACAAGGTCACTGCGATAATGAAGGAACGCAACCCTGACTTGTTTGACGAACGCGGCGAAGAGTTAAGCGAAAAAATAGGCGTGGGCGCGGTGAAGTTCGCGTTGCTCAAGGTGGACCCGGTACGCAACATCACCTTCAAGTGGGACGAAGTGCTGGACTTCGAAGGGCAAACCGCGCCGTACGCGCAGTACGCCTTCGCGCGCTGTTCGCGCATTCTTGAAAGGGCCCCGGAATACCTGGAGCCACCTGACTTTGGCTTGTGCGTTACGCCTTCGGAAAAGCACTTGGTGAAAGCGCTCACAAAGTACCCCTCGGTCGTGCTCGAGGCGGCGCAGCGCTTCCAGCCATTCAAGGTCTGCGAGTACTTAGTCGAGCTAACGTCAAGGCTGAACGCTTTTTACCGCGACTGCCCAGTCCTCACGGCGTCGCCAAAGGCCTTGCTGTCGGCGAGGCTTTCACTCGTCAGTTCAACGAAGACAGTCCTGGAAAACGGCTTGGACGTCTTGGGAATTGACGCGCCCGACAAAATGTAGCCCCCCTGCCTGCCGCGTCCCTCGCTTTTTTGGCTGCGCATAACGTTTTTTAACGACTAGCCTCTAATTAGTTCCACCATGGCGAACATTTACTTGTTATTACTAGCAGGCCTGCTTTTCCCCGGTTTTTCGTATTCATCCGATACCCTGGACAACCTCTGGATGGACCTATTCAAATGCCATTTCGGCACTTTTCAATTTTGCTACCTGCAAGCATCTTGCCATTGTCTTACGATTGACCAGGCAATTTACGAGGAAGTCCGATACGTGCTCCAGTCACTGCCTCCATTGCCGCCTCCCCCGCCGCTGCCAGCGTGCGGCAACGGCTCCTGCGATGGCGGCGAGGACTGCTCCAGTTGCCCCACTGACTGCGGCGTCCTTTGCAACGTTCCCATTACTTGCGGTGACGGCGTCTGCGAAAACGATGGTGGTCCTACCTACGGGCCGGAAGACTGGTACAACTGCCCGGAAGACTGCTGGAGGTGTAACGAAAAAGGATGGTGTACTGCATGCATGGATGGTTGGTGCGCGTTTGGCGAAACTGTGATAAGTTGCCCGGTTGACTGCTTATGGGAGCTACCCACCACATGCGGCGATGGATGGTGTAACGCTTCAAGCGGGGAGACGCCTGTAACGTGCCCGCTGGACTGCGGAATCCTGGGATGCAACTACAACGGCGCCTGCGACTTGGATGAAACTCTAATTACTTGCCCTGCTGACTGCCCTACTGTTTGCAGCGACTCCAACCCCATAGCTTGCGGCGCGGCCTGCGTTGACTGCACGTTTTACCCCGGGCTTGGCTCTGCCTGCGTCAACGGCCAGTGCCAGTGCCCCCTAGGGTCAAGCTCTTGCCTAAACCCATTGACTATGGTTTACTCGTGCCCCGCCTACGAGGTTGACCCCGTGAACTGTGGTTACTGCAATCACGAATGCCCCCCCGGCTTTGCCTGCTATGACGGCATCTGCGTTGACCCCAATACCCAGGCGTGCACTGACTACGACTCAACCCATTGCGGTTCTTCGTGCGTGGATTGTACTCAGACTGTGGGCGTTGGCGCGGTTTGCAATGGCGGCGTTTGTTCTTGCCCGCCTGAAACAACGTCGTGTCGTGATTCCTTGACTGGAGTTCGTTTTTGCACTGCGCCGCGCGCTGACCCGCAGAACTGTGGGGGTTGCAGTGCTTTGGGCAGCGTGCCTCAGGGCGAGAACTGCTTGGACAAGCAGGAAGTGTGTTACTTGGGGAACTGCGGCGTGACGGCGTGCACGTCGAACGCCAACTGTTCAACTCTTGGAGTCAATTACAAGTGCTGCGGCACGGCTGGCACGTCAGTCAAGGCGTGCACTAACGTTAACTCTAACGCGTCCGTCGTGAACTGCGGCGCTTGCGGGAACACTTGCGGTTCCGGCGGCAACGCGGGCAGGCCGTTCTGCTGTCCTTCCGGAGGCACGTACGCGTGCTCGTCGGCGCCGTGCCCGGGGCCGATTTGAGTTTTTCTTGAGCCCCAGTACTTTTAAATAAACAACCCCGCACTAGTCTTTTTGCAAGCCGGTTTTCCGTTTTCAAAGGCTTGAATGAAGGTGTCACCTTTAATGGAGCAAAAAAAGAACGAAGTTGTTTCCGAGTCCTTGAAGGCAGAGGAAAAAGTCAAGAGTTCCTGGTTCGTGCTCGACTTGGACGGCAGCCTGACTCAGGCGGAGCAGTTTGACTACTCGAAGTGGCCGCAGTTAAAGAAGTTCGCGGACTATGAAATCCGTAAGGCGCGCGCGTACGCCGAAGAGCCACCGCACGTTGCCTTGATGAAAGAACACGAACTCGTGGACTACGAGCCGGCCTCGGACTCTGGGCACTTCAGGTGGTACCCGAAGGGCGCGTTCATAAAGCGCCAGCTCGAAAACGCCGTCACGCAGGTAGTGCAGAACTACGGCGGGCTCGAAGTCGAGACGCCCATTATGTACGACTATGCGCACCCCGCGCTTTCCAAGTACCTCCACCGCTTCCCGGCAAGGCAGTACACTGTTGAAAGCGATGACAAGGAATTCTTCCTGAGGTTTGCTGCCTGTTTCGGCCAGTACATGATAATGCACGACACCATTGTGTCGTACAAGGACTTGCCATTGAGGTTTTACGAGCTCACGCATTACTCTTTCAGGCGCGAGCAGTCCGGCGAGGTTGCGGGGCTGAAGCGGTTGAGGGCGTTCACGATGCCCGACATGCATTCCCTGGTGGCGGACTTGGACCAGGCGCGCGCGGAGTTCAAGGCCCAGTTCAAGCTGTGCGTGGAGTGGATGAAGTCGCTAAAGCTGGACTACGAAGTCGGAATACGCTTCGAGAAGGCCTTCTTCGAGGAAAACAAGGGCTTCGCTTTGGAGCTCGTGAAAGAAATCGGGAGGCCGTTCCTGCTGGAAATGTGGCCGGAGCGCATTGCGTATTTTTCAATGAAGTTCGAGTTCAACGTCATAGACAACGCAGACAAGGCAAGCGCGTTGAGCACCGTGCAAATAGACGTGGAAAACGCCGAAAGGTTCGGAATCAAGTACACTTCTGCGGACGGGAAGGAAAAGCTGCCCTTCATCTTGCACGCCTCCATTTCAGGGAGCATTGACCGGAACGTTTACGCATTGCTAGAGGACGCGGCAATGAAGGTGAAGAAAAACGAAAAGCCGACGCTGCCGCTGTGGCTCTGTCCAACCCAGGTAAGGTTTGTGCCAATAACGGAGAAGCACGTGGGCTTTTGCAATACTCTCTCGGACACTTTCGAAAAGCAGAAAATTCGGGCGGACGTCGACGACCGCAACGAGCGCATGCAGAAAAAGGTAGCCGAGGCCGAGAGGGAATGGATTCCTTACATTGTCGTCGTTGGCGACAAGGAAATCGAGTCGGGCGACTTGACGGTGAGGCTTAGGGAGCAAAACAACTCTCAGGAAAAAATCCGGGCGCAGGACTTGATAACGGAAATTTCAAAGCGCACGCAGGGCTTTCCCTACCGCAAGCTTCCCCTGCCTGTTTTTCTTTCAAGGCGCCCAGTGTTCCACAAGTGACGCTTTTCAGGAAAACACTTTTTCCAGCTTTGCCTTGGTGTCCTTCAAGCCCATCAACTCGTCAGTGTAATCCATTGACTCCTTCCTTCCCATTACCCCTGTTTGCGCAACTGCCGCGTCAACGTTTTCCGGCACGACTATTGACTCCTGGGGCGTGATGAACGTCAGGAACAATGAATCGCCTTCCGTCATGACAGTGTTCAATAAAATGCAGGGCATGAACAAGTCGAACCTTTTCAAGCCCAAGTCCCTCGCTGCCTCTATGACTTGCGAACTAGACTTCGCCTTTTCCAGTACCACCACGCGTTCGCCCTTGTACAACTCCCTCAATTCGTCCTTTGACGGGGCATTTCCGTTGAACTTCACCAAGAGCGAGTTGATGTGCGCGTGCGTGTGGGGCACCTTGAATGCTACGCTGCTGATCTTCACTCCTTTCAGGACGCTTTTCACGTCGTCGGCGTGGTGACTGTTAGCTTTCCAGTCCACGCTGTTCAACGCCGAGCCCTTGGAGTCGTTCAAGTCCGCGCCCCGCCTGATGAGCGTCGCGAAAACGCTTTCAATTTTGTACTTCTCGCCCAACGGCTTGAGTATTCGGCAGTACCCCGTGGTGTTGCAGCTGACGACGCGCACGAACTGTTTTCCCTTGGCGTCGTCGAAGTTGCTGCGGGCGTTGAAGCTGAACCCAATGCCTTCTTCTTCGCCGCCCTGGAACACCGCCTTTTTCCCCTTTCCAGAGTAAACGGCCTTGTTTTTCTCCCCCGTCTTGTCAGGCGAGCAGTCAATGACCAAGTCGCTTGCGTCAAGCAATTCGTCAACAGTGCCCGCAACTGGAATTTTTTTCTCCTGGAATTCCTGGACTTTTTCCCTGGGCACGAACACCTTGAAGCCGTTCAACACGGCCAGTTTTGCGTCAGAGTCAGGGGAGTACTTTGAAACCCCCAAGAGCTTTAGCTTTTCGTGCCTTGCAATTACTTCAGCGACGCGTTTCCCGATTGTCCCGTAGCCGTTTATGCACACGTTCACCATTCAATTACCTCCAAGCCCGGCATCCCGCCGTTCACGACGCATTCCAGGAACGCCTTCCCGCCAGTGCTCGAAACGTGCGGCTGCAGTCCGAGCATGTGCATTACCGCGTTGAAGTCGCCCCCGCCGCCCATGACGAAGTGGTTGTTGGCGGGGTTGAAGGCTTCGGCGTAGACTTCCCACGTGCCCACTCGGTTTTCCTCCTTTTCGTACTCGCCCAGCGGCCCGTTCCCAATGATGGCGGAGCGCGGGTTTTCCCTCAAGACCTTCTTGTAAGCCTCAACGGTCCTCGGCCCCAAGTCCACTATCACGCCACGCAAGTCGTTGGCGCTCACGAGCTCCCGTCCCTTGCCCGTTGCAGAGTAGTAGTCAAGCGGCATCACTACTTGCTTGTTGAATTTTTCAACTATTGACTTGGCTTTCTCGGTCAACTCCGGAGTGATCTTGAAGGCCTTCGCGTTTTCCCCCACGTCCAGGCCCATGGCTGACTGCATTAGTATGGAAAGCGGCCCCGAAGTCAGGACTATTGCGTCCTTCCTTTTTTCTAGGAGCGCCTTGAAAACGTTGATGTAGTCCTCGAGCTTTTTCCCGCCCCAAATCCCGATGACCTTGCGTTCCTTCATTTTCTGCGAGGCAACCTTTGCCTTTTCCAGTTCTTCTTGCATGACGGGCCCCGCCACGACCTTGTAGCCTTCCTTCTTCAACTGCCTTGGCAGGCCGTAAACACAAAGGTCTTTCCGGTGGCACACGGAAAAGTCGTCCTTCACGAAGGCGACCTTCTTCCCGCTTTTTTGCTCGACTTCTTTGAGCATTCCGTAAAGCTTGGTCTGCGTTGCGTCCCCATAGTCCTTTTCCTCGTCGTCGCTGCGCAGGTTCTCCAAGACTATGACGCTTCCTTTTTTCGCGCCCGCGATTTTCTTGACTGCTTCGCTTCCAGTCCTTGCCGCGAACAACGTGACAGGAAACCGTTCGCCGAGGACTTGAGCGTGCTTTTCCAGCGACTCGTCTTTTTTGCGGCCCTGGTGTGACAGGACGACGACGGAGTACGCGCCGTTGGCGAAGCACCACCTAACTGATTTTTCGGTTTCAAGTATTTTCTGGATGTCGATTATTTTCCCGGTTGCCGGGTCTATGGGCACGTTTACGTCAACTTTGTCGAAGACTATGGAGTTGTCAAACAAGGAAAAAACCCCCCTTTCACTTTATCTTTTCCCGTGCTTTTCCGCAAAACGAACTTTGAGTTGGCGCTGAAAAAAGTGAAGGGCATTAACTTAAATGCCTTTCATCATGCTTTCAGTAGGATTTCAATCAAGCTCTTCCGTGGCGTGCTTCTTGATGAATTCATCGATTTCCCTTTTCATGTCCACGTTTAGGGAAATGGTATGGCCTCCCTTGTGTTCCAATAACCACCCAGTTTTCACGAGCTCTGCCGCAACTTTCCTTGCAAGCCCCTTTTCGTGGCTTGGCACCCCGCTAATGGCAGTTTCCAGCGGCCGGTAATTACCGCCCCACATTGCTTTCCTGTGCAGCTTTCTTAGAATTGCGTACTTGATCCTTAAGTGCCTCAAGTCTTCGCCCATAAAAGCCAATGTTTATTTTCTGTACAACGTTTGATAAAGTTTTTAAACCCTATGCGCTGCTTCTTGGTGCATGGACGAGAGCATTTTCCTTAAAATGTTTGGAGACACCCCATTCATTCGAGTGGTGGACTTTTTCCTCGACAACGACTCCTTTGACTACTCCAAGTCCGACATCGCAAGGGAAAGCGGCGTGTCACGTGTCACATTGGATTCTGTTATTTCAAGGCTCTTGAAGCTTGGGGTAATCAAGCAAACCCGGGTTGCCGGGAAGTCTCAAATGTTCCAGTTGAACAGGGCGAACCCTGCCGCGCAGAGACTCCTGGAACTGGACGTTAACCTGTCAATTGACTACTCCAGCGGAAAATTCAATGACAAGCCTTCGCCCCAAGCGCGCATGGCCTGACTTTTTCCTAGTGGGACGAGTTTCATGAAAATACTCTTCTTGCACTGCGACTCGTTTTCCTACAAGGTAACCGAGGAAACGCCCATAGCCGAGCCCAACCCCCCGCACCGTTCAGGGGAGTTCAAGGACGTTGTCGCTGCCTTGACGTGCGTGGAGCAAAAGGACGAGCAACGAAAGGACTCAGTGAAGCAGTCCTTCGCGCAAGAACTCGCGACTTTCTGCGACAGGATCAAGTGCAAAAAAGTCGTGTTATACCCTTACGCGCACTTGTCGCGCTCGCTTTCAAAGCCAGCCTTCGCCAAGGACTTATTGCAGGACCTTGAAGTTGAGCTGGCGGCGCAGGGTTTCGAGGTTCACCGCAGCCCGTTCGGCTGGTACAAGGAATTCAAGATTGAATGCAAGGGCCATCCCTTGAGCGAGGCCTTCAGGGACGTTTGAACCGCAAGCTATTTATATGTGCTAGCACGTAATACAAATAGGTGGTTTTCTTGGTTAACATGACTTTGTCTGTCCCAGAGGAATTGTACAGGAAAATGCAGAAACACTCCGAACTTAAGTGGAGCGACATTGCAAGGCAATCCTTCAAGCGAAAGATTGAGGAACTGGAACTCTTTAACCGATTGCTTAGGAACAGCAAGCTGACCGAGGAGGAAGCGGAGGAAATCGGCCATAAAATAAAGCACGCCATGCGCAAGCGCTTGGAGTCCAAGGGCTTCTGAAATGATACTTGTAATTGACACTAACCGAATAATTGCAGCCTTAATCCGGGATTCCTATTCTCGCAAATTGTTGTTGGACGACCGCCTTAGTTTTTACACCCCGTTCATTGCCAGAGCAGAACTTGAGGAACACAAGCCCTTGCTCTTGAAGCGAACCGGTCTCACCAGCACGGAATTTGACGCATTGCTTGAAAGAGTCTTGCAGCGCACCAGCGTAATGCACGAGTTGTTGCTTGCTGAAAAATACCCAATTGCAAGGCGCGTAATGGCTAAAATAGACATTGACGACGCCCAATTCGTTGCGGCAGCGCTGACCCTTGACTGCCCGATTTGGTCGGATGACAAGCATTTCCAGCGACAAAAAGCCGTGAAGGTGTTCACCACGAAGGACTTACTTGAACTCTATAATGGCCGTTGAGCGAGGCATTCAGGGACTTATGACAAGGTTTTTATTTCTAAGACTCGTAATGTACTAATGCTGAGACGCCCGTTGCTGGCATTATTGCTTTTTTCCGTTTTCTTTTCCAGTCTCTCGAGTGCTGTAATGACCAGTGACGGCGGCGGGGGCGGCGGGATCTGCAGTTGTGGCCCAAACCAGGCATGCACTGATTGCAGGAATGACGGGTGCCATCGATGCACCCCTGTCCCTGTCTCAATTGACTTAATTTGGGACTCGGTTACGTGGGCCTTGAATGCTGTTTTCGCGGCTTTAAACTTGGTGCTGAACCAAGTCCCCCCGATTACTTGCGGGAACGGGTGGTGCGATGGCGGCGAGAGCTATTTGACTTGCCCTCTTGATTGCGAACCGCCCCAGTTACTGTTTTATTGCGGTGACGGGGTATGCAACTTGGAGGGAGAAGAGGGAAGAGAGTCTTGCAGTAGTTGCCCAACCGACTGCGGAAACTGCGGCGGCCCCTGCAGTGTTGACACTTCAATTGATACGTTTAACTGCGGTTCGTGCGGCAACAACTGCTTGGCGGACGCGTTGAACCCGAAGGTTTGCGTTGGGGGTTCTTGTGCGACTGTACTTTGCGGCCAGCAAGGACTGGCAGCGTGCCCGCAAGGAACTGCTTGCACTAGCGAAGGGTACTGCACTGACACCCGTGCTGACTCCTTGAATTGCGGGGTTGGCCAAATCAACTGCCTTTCAGACCCAACAAAGCCCCGCGCGTGCGTTGACGGGCTTTGCACTCCTTATTATTGTTCGGAAGGCGACGAGCAGTTATGCAACCGGTTCGGAGGGGATGCAAAGTGCTGCGCTTTAACCGAGGAAACGGAAATCCGCGTAATGTGGCCTAACTTCAAGTTGTGCGCGGGAACTGGAATAGACCCCAGCGACTTAGAAAATCTAAGCATTCCTGAATTAGGTAATGGTGAGTGCAGTGGTTCGGGGGGGAATTCGGGCTTGAAGTGCAGTGTTTACTGTGATTTCCTGCAGACTGGCCTTGCTTACTGCGAGTCCGAGTGGGGTAACTGCGTGCCACGCGACCCGGAAACGCCTTGCAATAGTTATTGCTGGATTGCCAGCGGCTTGGCTTACTGTGATTACAGCAATGCCTGCGTTGCCGTTGTCCCAGAACTGCCCGCCGAAGTTGTGCTGGGAGAGTCAATGGCGTGCGCGTTCACTGCCTCCGACCCAAGAAATTGCGGTGGCTGCGGCGACAATGACGCGTTGACTGACGAGTTCAGCGGGGACCCGAACCAGTGCGGCGTTGGCAGGGTTTGCGAGAACAGCCAGTGCAAGGACGTCGTTCCCTCGACGTGCAGTGACGTGAACCCGACTGCCTGCGGTTCTTCGTGCGTGGACTGCATTCAATCCAAGGGCGTTGGCGCTAGTTGTGATGGTGGCGTGTGTCGTTGTCCTGTTGGGACTTTTTCTTGTGGTGGTCGGTGCACTAATTATTCAGTGGACCCGTCTAACTGCGGGGGTTGCAGTGCTTCGGGTAGCGTGCCTCGG
>DATDTB010000077.1:0-3532 GCA_035291025.1 archaeon | reverse complement strand
TTTGGCTTTTCCAACCCTTGAAGGAAGCAATGCCAGCAAGTCCACGAAGTCCCTATAGTCAGCCAAGTGGAAAGCGTTGTCGCCCGAGCCAAGTACTGGCTGGTTTTTCCTGGCAGCTCGGGCAATGGAAGCCCACGCCTCGTTTGGCCCAATCAAGATAGTGCTGCGGACCACGCAGTAAGGCAGCCCAGAGGATAGCACGAACAACTCGGCTTCCATTTTCGAGCGCTCGTACTTCGTCTTGGGCGCGTACGCCGCGCTTTCGTCAATTGGCTGTTTTTCCCCTGAAAGGATTCCAATTGAGCTTGGGTAAACGAAAAGCTTCAATGCGTGCCTTTTTTGCACCAAGGAAACGGCTTGAAGCACGTTGCGCGTGCCGCCCACATTCAAGCGGAACAAGTTGTGGCTGTGCTCGTCCAAGGTGGCAGCCAAGTGGTAAACCACGTCGGGTAGGACGCGTTCGAACGCCCACAAAACCCCGTTGAAGTGCATGACGTCACATAACACGAACTGCGCACCCATTGCCTTGAGGCGTTCGTCGAAAACCGTTCCGAGGACGAAGACTTCGTGACCCTTCCTCAAGAGCCTTTCAACCAAAGGCGCGCCAACCAAACCGGTGCCGCCCGTGACAAGCACGCGCATAACAAAGCCGTAACCGGAAAAGCCTTTAAAAAAACAAGACAACGGGCCGGGAGGAAAAAACTCACTTTTTAAGCGCCAGCTTTTCCTTTCCAGCCTTCTTGATTGCGGCAGAAAGCGCTTTTATTTTGGCCTTGCACTTGTCCAAGTCAGTGAAAGAGGATTCTATCACGGTGCCAATGTGTATTCCGTCAGCCCCTGCCTTGATTAACTCGTACGCAGACTCAGGCGTCTTGACGCCGCCGGCCACGAACAACAACACGTCGTCTCCTAGTTCTTTCCGCACGTCTCTAACCATTTCAACTGGCGCGTGCGTCGGCGAACCAGACCCGCTTTCCAATATCACGAGTTTTGTGCCGAAGTACTTGCCGGCGAGCGCTGCGTGCGCCGCAAGGTAAGGCTTGTCCCTTGGAACCAGGTTTGCGTCGCCAACCCATCCAACCGCGCCGCCTGGCTCTATCACGATGTAAGTTGTAGCAATCGTTTCCAAGCCCATGCTCTTCACGTGCGGCGCCGCGGTAATGTGCAAGTGGGAAACCCAGTAAGGGTTGCGCGAGTTAATCAACGACTGGAAATAGACCGCGTCCGCCTTCGAGGAAACCGTGCCAGCGCCTCCAGGGAACAAGACAACTGGCAAGTCCGAGTTCTTTTTCACTTCAATCAAAGTGCTGTCCAAGAGCTCGCCCTGCGCGCCGACGCTTCCCCCAACCAGTATTACGTCTGCCCCGCTTTGCTGGGCCACCCGAGCAAGCTTCCCGGCAACCTCCGGCGGCTGCTTGGGCGGGTCGAACAACACCAATAAAATGCCGCCGTCCTCCCTTGCCTTCCTGTTCAAGTAATCAATTACCTTAGCCATAAACGCACACCCAAAAAGAAAAAACGAGTCCTATCAAGGTCCTGCTTGTTTCCAAGCGAACCAGCCCCAGTGAAGGGGGCGCGCAATTGTCGAAGTATGAATATACGACTGTCTAAAAGGCTTTTAAAAGCCTCCCGAACGCGGGCGGCAGGAATTCCAAGGCCCAAGTGAAACCTGCAACGCTTTAGGGGGGAAAAAAGAAAGCCTAAACAAGTTCCTTCAAGTACTTGTTCTTTAGTTCCACGTAGTGCCTCACGTCCCATGCAATGTAGTTAGTTTTCTCTTTTTCCACTTCCTTCAACACTTTCGCGGGAGAGCCTACGACGAAGCTCTTGGGTGGAATGCGCGTGCCCGGCAAAACGAGGGAGCCGGCGGCAATGAAGCTTCCCTTGCCAATCACGGCGTTGTCCAAAACAATGGAGCCAATGCCCACCAACGAGTCTGAGCCGACGCGGCAAGCGTGGACTATTGCGCCGTGGCCAACCACCACGTTGTCGCCAACAACGGTCCTTCCGGGGTCGTTGGAGGAATGCAAAACGGAGTTGTCCTGGATGCTTACTCGCTCGCCTACGCGTATTGAGTTGACGTCGCCGCGTAAAGTGCAGCCAAACCAAATACTTGAATCCCTTCCTATTTTCACGTCGCCTACAACGACTGCGTTGGGCGCAATGAACGCGGTCTTGTGTATTTTTGGCCACGCTCCATTGAACGGCAAAATCAACCCCAAGCCACCCACAAAAAAAGCCATCATTGCTTGCGTTCAAGGAACGCCTTCATTAGCCTTTGCGGGGCGCCTGACTTGAACAATGCCGCAAACTCCTTCCCTTCCAGCTCGAACGCCTTCCTTTCAAGTGACTTTTCCTTTCTGGTGAACGGCTTCTTGCGGGAAGGCATTGAAAGGGAGTCATGCCTTGCGGCGTGTTCCAAGAAGGTCAAGGCCTGCGTTTTTGCTTCCCTCGCGTCATGCAATTCATCAACCAATCCAAGCGCCAGTGCCTGGCGCGCCGTGAGAGTGCGGCCTGAAAGGACCGCATTCAAGTCATTCCTTGAACGGATGACGCGCGAAAGCCTGTACAAGCCGCCAAAGCCGGGAATCAACGCGAAGCGTTTTTCAGGCTGCGCGAACCTCGCGTCCGGCGTTGCAAACACGTAGTCGCAGCTCAACGCGAGCTCGTTTCCCCCGCCGAAAGCCGCGCCGTGCACCAAGGCAAGGGTCGGCTTTTTTAATTCCTCAATTTTGGAGAAAACGCCTTGGCCGAGCCTTGAAAACGAAAGCGCTTCCTTTTCGCCAAAGTGACGCATTTCAGACAAGTCCGCACCCGCGCTGAAAACCCGCCCCTTGCCGGCAAAGAGGACGGCCTTGACCTTGGAGTCCCTGGAAGCGCGCCTAACCGCGTCCTTGAGCCCTTTTAGTGATTCCTTGTTCAAGGCGTTGAGTTTTCCCGGCCGGTTCAAGTAAACAACCAAAACGCCGCCAAGCAATTGCGTCAGCACAGCGCCTTTTTTGGCCATGAAAGAGTGAAAGAGTTAAGGGTTTTTTAACGCCTTCGCCCCCCACTCTTTTTTGAAATGGCGAAAATAAAGTACTACGAGGACTTCGCTTTAAAGGAAAGAATCACGCGCATTGCCTCCTCTCTGGAAATGGACCACGTCCTCCTGGACAGGCTACGGTGCGTGCGCTCTTACGGCAGCGGCTCCAGGAACGTGGTTGCGCGCTGCCACGCGCTCCCACGCATTTGGCAGACTACCTTGGGGGTGGAGGCGCATTACACGATTGAAGTCATAAGCGAAGTGTTCGACGGGCTTGACTCCGAGCAGCAGGAAAAGACGCTCATACACGAGTTAATGCACATACCAAAGGCGTTTGGAGGGGGCTTCAGGCACCACGACTACGTCTGCGAACGCAACGTCAAGGAACTGCATAGGAAGTACTTGGAAAACAAGGAAAAGGCGTTGAGGTTGGTTGAAGGGGTAGTGGAAAAGGCGCGCGTTGAAGGCACGGAAATGGAAGGAAAGCTGCTTTTTGAATGGAAAAAA
>DATDTB010000076.1:0-26185 GCA_035291025.1 archaeon | reverse complement strand
GTTCCAGAGCTCGGGGCACCTTGACTCGTTCGCGGACCCAGTTACTTACTGCCTGAAGTGCAACACTCCATTCCGGGCGGACAAGCTCTTGGAGGAAAGGACTGGGAAGGCGTTCGCGGAAGGCGCTCCAACGGAGCACTTGGACGCCGAAATAAGGAAGCTCGGGATCGCGTGCGGGAAGTGCAAGGGCGAGCTCGCGCCCGTGAAAAAATTCAACATGATGATGAAAGTCGACGTTGGCTCGACGGGCTCGCAGCCCTGCTTTCTCAGGCCCGAGGCCTGCCAGTCGATTTTCCTGGACTTCGCGAGGCTTTACAAGACAATGCGCGTCAGGCTTCCCTTCGGGGTTGCGCAGGTCGGCGGCGCGTTCCGCAACGAAATCGCTCCACGCAACCAGTTACTGCGCATGCGCGAACTATCGCAAATGGACGTTGAAGTCTTCTTCGACCCGAGGGACGCGGACAACTTTCCAGCCTTCACTGAAGTGGAAAACGAGTCGCTGCCCTTGATGTTGCCAGGCGAAAGGGAAGCCAAGTCTTTCACGGTAAGGGACGCCTTTTCCAAGAAGCTCTTTTCAGGAAAGCTCGCAGCGTATTACTTGGCGCGCGTTTTCCAGTTCTACAAAAAACTAGGCATTCCCGGAGAGAAAATGCGGTTCCGGGGCTTGACGAAGGAAGAACGCGCGTTTTACTCGGCTGAAACGTGGGACTTGGAAGTGCAGGACTTGGAAGGAAACTGGGTTGAACTAATGGCGTGCAATAACAGAACGGACTACGACCTCTCGACGCACGGCAAGGGAAGCAAGCAGGACTTTTCCGTTAGGCGCGAGCCGTCGGGCGAAAAGTTCACGCCGCACGTCTTCGAGCTCTCCGCGGGCGTTGACCGGAGTTTCTACCTCGCGCTCCAGCACGCGTTCCGCGAAGACGTAAAGGCAGGCGAGGCCCGCGAGTGGCTTTCCCTGCCACTGGCTCTGGCGCCAGTGCAAGTGTCCGTGTTTCCGTTGATGAAGAAAGACGGGTTGGCGGAAAAAGCCCAAGCGGTCCGCAAAGCGTTGTTCGACGAGGGCTTTGACGCGTTGTACGACGAATCGGGGAGCATCGGGAAGCGTTACGCGCGCGTCGACGAAATAGGTTGCCCGTACGCCGTCACAATTGACTACGACACGCTCAAGGACGACTCTGTCACAATTCGCGAACGCGATTCAACGAAGCAGGAACGCGTTTCTGTGAAAGCCTTGGCGTCCTTTTTGCGTGAAAGGCTTTAAATTTTTACTGCGCGTGGAATGCATTCAATCAAGTCCGTCGCCAGCATTCCCTCGCCGAGTTCTTTCGCGCACAACTCTCCGGCTTTTCCGTTCACGTAGGCTGCAGCGCAGGCCGCGTTGAAGGGCGCTACGCCTCGCGCCAAGTACGCACCGCATATTCCAGCCAGAGTGTCGCCCATGCCTCCCTTCGTCATGAAAGGGCTTCCGGTTTTGTTCAAGGCCGTTTTCGCGCCGTCAGAGACAACGTCAACGTGCCCCTTCAGCAAGACCGTGTTGTTGTAAAGCTCCCGCGCGGCTCCCTCGGTTGCCTGAATTCTTTCCTGAATGTTTTCACTGACTTTTTTCCCCGAAAGTTCGAGGAACTCGTTGGAGTGCGGCGTCAAAATAACTTTTTTCCCAGAAAGCACGTGCTTCTTGTGCGCGACCGCCCTCACGGCGTCCGCGTCCAACACCATTGGTACGTTGATTTTTGAGACAAGGAAGCAAATGGCTTCAAGCGTGTCCTTTTCGCGCCAAAGCCCTGGCCCCAAGAGCACTGCGTCAACGCGCACGCTTTCAATCAAGTACAGGATTGCACCACCGTGTTTTGCCTGCAGCCGCGTTCCCTCCAATGGTTCAGTGATGATGTTTGGCGAGTATTGCGCCGCGACGTCTGCTGCGCGTTGTGGGGCGGCAACGTAGACCAAGTCGCAGCCCGCCCTGTAGGCAGCCATTGCCGCGAAAACTGGCGAGCCCGTGTGCCTTTCGCTTCCGCCCACGACGAGCAGCTTTCCGTACTCGCCCTTGCGGCTCCACGCGCGGCGTTTTCCGTAAACTTTTCCGAGGGCTTTCCGTGAAACAAAGTCAGTCATTTTTTTCCCTGGATTTTTTCACTTACCTTCCTTAGCCTTGCGGCGAGCCTGAGCAACCTGTAACCGAATGGGTTCATTCTCATGAACTTACGCGCCTCGGCGGGCCATTCCATTAACGGCTTTGAAGAAAGCTCGCGCGCTTCCCTTGCAGTGATTGGGGAAACGTGCATTACCTCCCTTCGAGTCGTGGCTTCAAGGAAGTCTTCTCGGGCCCTGTCAAGTTCGGCTTTCAATGCCTCAATCTTTGCCTCGCTTCCGTGGACGCGTGAGATTTCCATCTCAAGTTTCCTGTAATGGTTGAAGGCCTTGGTGCCCTTCGCGTGGTCCACGGGCTCGAATTCAATGATTTTGCCTGGGACGGCTCCCGCTTCAATTCTTTCAGCCCAGAACTTGAGGCGCCTGGCGGCGCGTTCCCTGAGCCTTGGCTTCACCAACTCACCGGCCGCGCGGCGGCTTCCTTCGCTGCTGGGGGCGGGAGGCGCCGAACCTGCGGATGTTTCCAAGCATCAATCGCATGGCGCCAGGCGTGCTGGAGTGAGTTGAAATTGAAATAGTCCCAGTGCCCACGTCACGCGTCAAGACTCTTATGACGTCGCCGTGCTTGTTCGCGAACACCCCAGCGCCCTGCTTCTTGAAGCCCTTGCCGAGCAAGTGAATGCCCAGGAGCGACTCGCTCATTTTTAATTCGTGAGTTTCGCGCTTCGGTTTCCGTGCAGGGAGTCCGGCCATGAGTTTTTCCCGTGAACTGTTTTTCAAGTGTGTAAATCAGTCCGCCCGTCTATTATCACTCAGCTTTCGCCGTCAAAAGTTAACGAGGACATCATCTTTACACCCTAATGAATGCGCGGGAGTGGATAAAAAACGTTGCCTCCATACTCGAAGGGCAATGGTCTTGAACGAGTTGTTCGCGGACGCGCGCACGCGCGATAAAGTACTCGTGCTTTCAGTCCTGTGGACAGTGTTCGTGTTCGCGCTTTCCTCAGTAAACCCAATGCTCTCTCCTTATATCAAGTCAAAGGGCTTCGACAACACCTTCCTCAGCATCCTCTTCGCCGTAAGCCCGTTGGTCGTGATTTTTTCGTCGCACTTCATTGGAGCCGTGTCTGATGAAATCGGCAGGAAAAGAGTGATGGCCGCGGGAGTGCTGGCGCAGGCGCTCGCCTTCGCGTTATACGTACGGCTGCCGACGTGGGAGGGAATTGTGGCGGCGCGCGTCCTCGAAGCCTTGGCATTGGCAGCCCTGACGATTGGCGCGGTTTCAAAAGTGGAGGACTACGCGCAAAAGGGAAAACGCGGCGCGACTGCCGGCATCGCCTTTAGCATGGAAAGCGTTGGGGCGATGCTTGGCCCGTTGTTCGGGGCGTTCCTCGCGGACCACTTCTTTGTCTCCGCGCCCTTGTATTCCTCTACTATTATTCTATTGCTGTTGTTTGTCTTCGGCGTTGGGCAGGTGAACTGGAAAAAGAAGCACCCGGTTTCCCTTGCCTCGCTGAAGAGCGACTTTGCCACGCCCGTGAGGCGCTTTCTTTCAGTGAAGGAGTTGAGGGGAATGGCCTGGCTGGGCTTCACCATGCACGCGTGCTGGCCCGCCTTGTTCCTCTTCGTCCCCTTGTTCGTCTTAGAGGAACTCCACGGGAGCTTCACGGACGCCGGCGTGTTTTTCTTCATTCTTGGCAGCCTCGCCGTCCTGCAAGCGCTAACTGGAAGGCTTTCCGACAAGTTCGGCGACAAGAACTTGGTGCTGGTTGGCACGTTTTTCGGGGGCGCGGCGATGATAGTGATGGCGTTTTCTAACTCTTTGTCGTTGCTGTTCTTGGCGGCGTTCACTCGCTCGGTTTCGCACGCTTTGTGGAACGTGAGCGCGTGGAGCCTGATGTCGGACATCGGCGAAGGCCTGAAAAAGGAGGGAACGATTGTTGGGAGTTACATGTCGCTCGCGAAAACTGGCGCGTTCCTCAGCTTCCTGGTGAGCGGCGCCATCGTGACAGCCTTCGGGTACCACGCCTTGTTCGCCTTGAACGGGGTGCTTGTGCTGGCCGCAACAGCCGCGGCAAGGCTTCACTACTTCAAATGACTTTTTCAAAAGGTTTAAATATTACCACAATGGTATATAATGCGTATAGAAAACGTGTAAAAAAGGTGGTTTTTTCTTGGAAATGGTTACAATTCCAGCAAAACTTACAGAGCGACTTGTTGGCGAGGTTGACGTCTTGGTCAAGGAAGGCCTTTACGCCAGCAGGAGCGAGGCAATCCGGGACGCAGTGCGCCGCTTGGTGGAGGAAATGAGCGCCAAGCTATTAGAGCAAGCGATCAGGGAAGACATTGAGTGGGGCTTGCATGGCAAGTGAGGCTGTCACTGACACCGGCCCCGTAATTCATTTGACTGAAGTAAAAGCCGTCAAGTCTTTTCGGGTTTTTTCCCGTGCTTTCGTTCCACTAGCCGTGCGGGAGGAATTTGAAAAGCTGGGAGCCTTGCCTGATTTTCTTGTGGCAGTAAACCTCTCACCGCGTGAGAAACAGCTTGCTGTCTTGTTTTCCGCCAAGTACAAACTTGGACTGGGGGAGTCGGAAGCGATAATACTAGCGAAGCGCTTGAAGGCCGTGTTTTTGACCGATGATTTGCAGGCACGGATAATGGCGCAAGCGCACGGAATTGAAACTCATGGGACCATTGGACTGCTACTACGTGCTTTCAGGGAAAGCCTTTTGACGGAAAAACAAGTAATTACAGCATTGGAAGCCTTGCTGGAAAAGTCCACTATTTTCGTAACAGTGAGGCTCGTGCAAGAGGCAAAAAAAGCCGTTCAGGACTACTCTGAAAAGCGCGGCCAACGCTGAAAACTCAGCGGCTTTTTTCAACACCAACTCTTGGGCAAGCCCCGCTTAGGACGCACCGCGAGCAAAAAGCCTTGCGCGAAGTGCACGTGTCGCGGCCGTGCTGTATCAGCAGCAAGTCAAGCTCTTCCCAGCGCCCTTCCGGGAACACTTTCACCAGGTCCCTTTCGACCTTGTCCGGGTTCACTTCCTTCGTGAAGCCGAGCCTTCGCGCCAGCCTTCCCACGTGAGTGTCGACCGTGATGCCTGCCTCTATTCCGTAGGCTTGCGCCAGCACGACGTTCGCGGTCTTGCGCCCAACCCCCGGGAGCTCCAGCAATTCGTCCATAGTCCGGGGGACTTTGCCCTTGAACCTTTCCACAACAACTCTCGCGGCGTTCCTTATGTTGCGCGCCTTTTGCCTGTAAAAACCCGACGAGTAAACCAGCTTCTGTAGTTCCATCAGGTCGCATTCCGCGAAATCCTTGGCGGTCTTGTATTTCGCGAAAAGCGCGGGAGTGATTTGGTTGACGCGCTCGTCAGTGCACTGCGCGCTTAGCTGGGTTGCGACGAGGAGCTGCCACGCGTCCTTGCTTTTCAGGAAACCAGTTATCCTGCCGTACTTTTTTTCCAGCAACGCCAGCACTTCTTCGGCTCTTTTTCCAAGTCTTCCCTTCATTCCATTCAATGCCCCGCCAAGGTTTTTTAAGAGCGACGCCTGGGATGCGCAGCGTGCTGGTTTTTCCCAGCATGCCTTGGATTGGGCAAGCTCCCGCTAGGTAGCCCTGACAGCAACCTTTTTAATGGTAATTCTTTTCTAAGGGTTATCTAGTTTCCAATTGGAAAGTCACAGGCTGATCTGGCAAGGATTGTAGGATTGATTTATGTATTTTCCGAAAAAAACCGCGGGTTTGCTTCTTGTTCTTGCGCTAGCGTCACCAGTTCTTGCCGAGTCCGGCCTTGAAATCGCGTTGAGTGAGTCAATTTCAAGGGAAGGTGTTTCGGCGAGGAGCGTCACTTTTTCCTTCAACGAAGCGCTTGCCTCGGACGTGAGCTCTTCCTTTGCCGGCTTTTGCGCGAGCATCCTTGGAAGGGTGGCGTGGGAAGGAGAGACGTGCGCGCCATCGGGCAACTCAGTCGTGCTTACCGGCAGGGCGAACTTGTCTGGTGCAAGCTATTATTCGGCAATTGACTCCCTTTTCGAGACCACTTACATGTACAACGCGGCAAGCAGTGACGCCTTCGTTTCAGAGGTTCTCGGCTTCATGGACTTGTCGCCTGAAAAGCTCGCCGAGTTGCAGGGCGGCGGCGTGGAAGTGACTTACTCTGTTCAAACCCCTGGGGGAAAGTATTCCGCGAGCGCCCTCCAGGCCTTGAGCGGCGGCCCCGAGGCCGTGTTTTACTCCAAGGAATTCCGCTTGGTGAACTTGGCGGTTGCCGGGCTGCTGGCGCTTGGATTGCTTTTCCTGGGAGCAAAGCGCTTCAACGCTTTCGGCAAGGGCAAAACGGCAGGCGGCGCGCCTTCAAACCTCTCACGCGGTTCCGGGAAGTCAAAGGGTCACGTGAAGCCCGGCAGGAAGAAAGCCGCGATGGTGTTCCTCTTGATTGCTTTGTCGCCCTTGGCGCAGGGCCAGTTCACGCCGCAGCCAGTGGACGTTTCAGCGTTTGCTTTCACTGGCTCTCCAACCGCGTTCAACACCCACGGCTTCAGCGCCGCCGAGTACTTGTGGGACAGCATCCGCGTGTCCGTCGAGCCTGACTTGCATGAAAAGGCGTTGATTGCCACTGAAGTGGTTGGCGAGCGCGTGGCAGAGGCCAGCGCGGCTCTTTCAAGTGGAAACGTCACGCCGGAACTTGCCGCCAGCGCTTCACTGGCCTTGCAGTCAGCTGGCTTTACCACTCAAAGCGTCTTGCAGCAAATCCAGTCATCCCCTGCATTTGAAGGCGCAACTTCACCCGGCGCCGCCGTTGAAGGGGCAGCAACGCAGCAGGAAGAAGTCGCCAGCGCCGTCAACCAATTGACTGCCGCGGCCCTTTCCGTTGGACAGCACGCCCAGGACTTGCATGAAACCGTGAAATCACAGGTTGCCACCGGGGCCATTTCGGGCGAGGCCGCGGCCTTCCTTGACTTCGGCTCAGTTGAAAGCGCCACGAGCGAAGTGCAGGCATCCCTTGGCGGCGAAGTGAGGTCGCAGTTGATTGAAGGCATTGCCTCAACGCAAGGCGTTCCAGTAGTTGAAGCCGAATTGTTTTACGAGTCAGGCTTCCAGGCGAGCGGTTTGGGCGCTGCCAGCACGCAGGACATCCAGGAAGAACTCCCCGTCATTGCGGAAAAGATTGCCGAAGTCGAAAGACAGCTGGCGGATGCCAAGGAGCAGGGCTTGATTCTATCGAACGCGGTCGCGTTGACCGAGATGGTCGAGCAGGCCAAGATAAAGCTGCAGGAAACGCAGAACGCGCTTGAAGGCGACAGGCTTGGAAGGGCTTTTGGCGACTTGAGCGCGGCAGAGCACTTGATTTTGAACGCTGACAGGTTCATTGACTTCGAGTTCGTGCAGGAAGGAATCACTCCAGAGGGATTGCTGCCCGGAGAGCTCGCGGCATTGCAGGAAGAGGCCCCGGAAGATGTTTTCACGGAAGTGGGAGAGTTCCAGGAAAGAGTTGACTCCATTGAAACGCAGCGCTTTGAGGAAGAAAAACAACACGCTGAGGACTACGAGGCGTTCAAGGAAGAATTGAAGCAAAAATACCCGGACCGCGCTGATTACTTCGACGAAGAACACGCCCGCGCCGAAAAAGTCACGGCTTTGACTGACGAGTTCAGCGGAAGGTATGAAGGCGAGGTAAGCGCGTTGCAGGCCGAGGGAAGGACTGGGGAGGAAGCGGCCCAAATTGTTTCCGAAAAGTTCGCCGACGAGTACCGGAAGGCTTACGGTGAGCCTTTCCTGCCGCCGGGCTTCGTTATTGAGGACAATTTCCAGTTCGTTGCCGCGGGAGCCGACGCCGAAAGAAACGTTGGCGGCCAAGTCATCTCGGAAGGCGCGGGCGGCGGATTCCTGATTGGCACGCAGTACGACGACCCCGCAAGCGGCTACAAGTACGAATTCACTGAAACTGGCTGGCGTTTCACGACCCCGACGGGGCAGGCTTACGAGGAAAGCTACCCAGAGGGCTACGAGCCGCCGACGGCATTCCAGAACGGCAACGAGGAATACACTTACTCAATTGAAACGCCGGAAGGCGTTGTCGAATACACTTACACGCCGACAGGCTACGAAGTCGTGACTCCTGACGGCGGGCGCGAGGCCTTTGCTTACACTCCAGGCGAATACAAGCTCCCGGATGGCAGGAGCGTTGAATACACGCCCACGGGGTACGAACTGCAAAGCACTGACGGCGTCGACGCGCGCTATGACTACAACCCCGAGTTCCAGACTTACGTTTCAACCGACGGCACCATTTACACACCCGAACAAGGAGTGACGCCTCACTATAACACTGAATTCGACTCTGAATTGGGCGACTACACTTACGACTACGGAAGCGACACTTGGACTTTTGACTCGGATGCGGGCGCGTGGGTTTCGCCTGACGGCGAGGCTTACCAGCCGCCCGTGGACTTGGTTGCGCCAGTTGGCTACGAGTCACAGGAATCCTTCACGACCCCTGAGGGAACTGAATGGAACTGGAATAATGAGACGTCAACGTGGGAATCGGACGCGGGCGACACGTATGACACTGGGGAAGGCACATTCGACCCGGCAACCGGGGCGGAACAGGAACACGTTTACAATTACGACTCGCGCACGTTTGACCACGACACGGAAACAGGCGATTACCGCGTTGAAGTAAGCACTTTCCAGGGAATAGGCGAGTGGACTTACAATTCCCAATTAAACGCGTGGGCGCGACAAGTTGGCGACGCCATTGAAACAGTGCCAGTCGAGGAAGGTGCGCCCTTGGTCCCGCCGCAGGAGTACCCGACGCCGTTTTACCCGACTCCAGGCTTTACCGGGCCGCCAGTTGAATACACGACTCCCGGCTTCGTGTACCAAACGCCTTACTATACTTACCCATCGCCTTCATACGCTTACCCAACCCCGGGAGAATACCCAACGCCGTCGTACTTGTCGCCCACGGCTTACCAGTATCCAACGCCGGGCGAGGCTTACCCGACTCCTTATTATTCTTACCCGTCGCCGGGCCAGTACTACCAGTCGCCAACGTATTACCAGTACCCGACTCCTGGCGAGGCTTACCCGACTCCTGCGTATACTTACCCGTCGCCTTACTATGCTTACCCGACGCCGAGCCGTGACTATCCAACACCCACTTATTCTTACCCGTCGCCCAATTCCTATCCATCGCCTTCGTATTCGTATCCAACGCCTGGAATTGCTTACTCTTACCCAACCCCGTCAATTGGCCAGTACTCGTATCCAACGCCGTTCTATCAAACGCCTTACCAGTATCCAACGCCTGGCGGGGCTTACCCGACTCCTTACTATTACCAGTCGCCAACGTATTACTCTTACCCAACGCCCTCGGATGGCTCGACTTACTCTACGCCGGTTTACTATTCGTATCCGTCGCCTTCAACCGGTGAGTACCCAACGCCTTCGTACCCGTCGCCTTCGTTTGAGTACCCCACCCCGAGTTACCCGAGCCCTTCAGGGATTGGCTACCAGTACCCGTCGCCTGGAACCGTTTACTCTTACCCCTCGCCCGGCAACTATCCTTACCCGACCCCGCACGACTCGTACCCGTCGCCGAGCGGTTACACGTATCCAAGCCCTGCAGGCAATTACTCTTACCCGAGCCCTTCGTACTTGTCTCCAACGACTTACCAGACGCCTTACTATTCCTACCCTTCGCCCTCCGGCACTTACGCGTATCCAACGCCGGCAGGAGGCGAGTACCCTTACCCGACTCCTGGCGGGACTTACGCTTACCCCACTCCTTACGTTACCCCTGGCGACTACCCAACGCCGTTTTCTTACTCGTACCCATCACCCAGTGGCACTTACGTGACCCCGTCGTACGCGTACCCGTCACCCGGAGGAGGCTACGTCTATCCATCGCCTTCCTACTCGACTCCCGGTACTTACCCGTATCCAACGCCTTTCGATTACCACACGCCTTACTCTTACCCCTCGCCCGGCTACTCTTACCCAACGCCGGGCGGCACTTACGCCACGCCCGCATACAATAGCCCGTACTCTTACCCTTCCCCTGGCGGCGGTTATCCTTACCCAACTCCTTCATACATTTACCCGAGCCCTGACGGCAGTTATTCTTACCCGTCGCCTTACGCTTACCCCTCGCCATCGTACCCGTCGCCTGGCTCTTACTCCAGTCCTTACTCTTACCCAACGCCTGGAACGTATTCCTACCCCTCGCCGTCGTACACATACCCAAGCCCGGACGGAACTTACTCGTACCCGTCGCCGTATCCAAGCCCTGAAGGCGGTTACACTTACCCCTCGCCGTCGTATCCATCGCCTTACTCTTACCCGTCGCCTTCCGGCACTGGCTATTCTTACCCGTCGCCTTACGCTTACCCAACTCCTGGAGGCACTGGCTATGCTTACCCGAGCCCTTACCCGTACCCCACGCCTGGGAGTTATTCGTATCCAAGCCCGTACTCTTACCCAACTCCTGGGAGCTACCCATCGCCTTCGTACTCGACTCCTGGAACGTATTCAACGCCGTACTCTTACCCGACTCCCAGCGACGGCACTTACGTGTCACCTTACCAATACCCAACGCCCAGCGACTCTACTTACTCGTATCCGACGCCTTACGCTTACCCAAGCCCGAGCACTTACTCTTACCCGACTCCTTACGGAACCCCCGAACCAGGCTATTCATACCCGACTCCGTCATATTCCTCGCCGTACTCATACCCTACGCCCGGGAGTTATGCTTACCCGAGCCCGTACTCTTACCCGACTCCCGGCTCGTACGCCACTCCTTACGCTTACCCAACCCCCAGCGATAGCTATTCTTACCCGAGTCCGTACTCGTACCCCACGCCGTCGTCTTACTCTTACCCGTCGCCTTACGGCACGCCCGGCGGCGGCTATGAATACCCAAGCCCTTACGGGTCCCCTAGCAGTTACGAGTACCCAAGCCCGTACGGAACCCCTTACGACTACCCGTCGCCTTACGCGACTCCCTACGACTCCCCGTACTCCAGTCCTTACGACTCTCCTTACTCGACTCCCGCGTGAGTTGGAAACCAATTTTTAAGGACTACGCCTCCTTTTTTTCTCCAGGGTAGGGACTCTTGAGGCTTCAACTTTTCACCTGCATTCTAGCGCTGGCATTGCTTGCCTTTTTTCCCTCGCCAGTTTCAGCGCACGGCGGACAACAAGTGGTAAGCGTGACTAGCGATGGGTTTTACCCCGACCACGTAAAAGTCCACGTCGGCGACTCAGTTGTTTGGGTGAACCACGGCAAGAAACAGCACTGGCCCGCGTCAGACGTGCACCCAACGCACACTGTTTACCCCGGGACCGACATCGGGAAATGCTTTTCCGCGGGCCAGGGAAAACTATTGGATTCGTGCAAGGGCTTGAAGACAGGCGAGGAATTCAAGTTCGCCTTCAATGAAATTGGAACGTGGGGCGTGCACGACCACTTGCTTCCAGGCAACACGATGACTATTGAAGCCGTCGCCGAGCCCGGCGCCCTGGAAGGCGATCCCGCGCAAAAACACCCCGGCATCGCTTTCATCGAAGCCTTTTTCGGCAACTTGTTCAAGAAAGTCACCGCGTACTTTTCGCTCGCAAACCTTTTCCTGCCGGCAGCGCCCCCTGAAGCGATCGCCTTCCCTGAAAAATCCGAGTTCAAGGCGCTTTCCTACCAGGAACAGCAGGGCGTGATGAAAAAGCTGGCGGCCTCGGACCCTGAAAGGGCTTGGAAGTTCCTCGTTGAAGCCTTCAAGGTCAACGGCGTGGTGAGGGAAAACCCGCACGAGCTAGCCCACATTGCCGGGAACGCCTTGTACGCCAAGCTTGGAATCAAGGGAGTCAAGGCCTGCGACCCGTCGTTTGCATTCGGGTGCTATCACGGCGTGACCGAGAAAATGTTGCTGGAGAAAGGCGTTGACGCGTTGAAGGAAATAGAGGCCGCGTGCGTTGGCTTGTTCGAGGGCGGGGATGCCTTGACGGCGAGCTGCATTCACGGCACCGGGCACGGGTTATTGGCGTGGGAAGAACTCGGCGTCGGCGCCGCCTTAGTTGACTGCGACTTGCTGGGTGAAAGGCACCGCGGGTTTTGCTACGACGGCGTGTTCATGGAATACAGCGCAACCGCCCCCGCGCCCGTTAAGGACTGGAGTTTTTGCTCTTCCGTGAGCGAAAAATACCACTACGAGTGCGCCAAGTACCACATTTACTCCCTAGGCAAGGCAGTCAACTGGGACTTCAAGGCAATGGCTAGTTCGTGCGAGGCAGCGCCCAGCCAAGTGCTCAAGACGAGCTGTTTTGCAGGCCTCGGATTCTTTGCCGCGAACTCGGGCCTTGGAAGCATTGAAGGAGTGAAAAACGTCTGCGGCACCGCGTCCACCAGCGAGGGAAGGGCGGTTTGCGTGATTCACGCCGCCATTGAAGTAATTTTCCAGGAATACAACGATTGGCCGGCGACGTCAAAGGAGTTATGCGAGTCCCTTGGCGGGACTTACAGGCAGGAATGCGTCGAACGGACCACTGCAATAATCAAGGCCTACAACCGGGACCCCTTGAGTTCGGTTTCCAGTTCCCAAGGCCTTCAAGGCTTGTCCCCGGAAATCCAGGAAATAAAGTCGTTGACGAACTTGGACGAACAAGTAAGGGTTTACAGGCGCTTGATTGAACGCGTCGGCCCGGCGGAGGCGCAGGAACAACTCTATCATTCAGGTCTCCCTTTCACTGGCCAGACGCACTTACTCAACCACGCCGTCGGGGAGTACTTGTTCAATGAATTCGGCGCGCAAGGCTTGGCGCAGTGCAAGGAGTACTTCCTGGCCTCGTGCTATCACGGTTTCACGATACTCGCAATCGGCAGGTCCGGCGTCGAGGGAATGGACGAAATAGCGCGCGAGTGCCAAAAGCTCGGCCTCTCGGTCACGTCGCAGTGCTCTCACGCCTTCGGCCACGGCTTCCTTGCATGGGTTGGCTACGAGAACTTCACTAAGGCCTTGGACTTGTGCAATGAAATGACTGCACGCGTTGAAGGATTCCCGGGATTTAATTGCCGCGATGGAGTTTTCATGGAAAACATTTGGGGCGTCCACGACGGAAAGCCCGCCGAAGACCGCTGGGTGAAGGAAGGCGACTTGTTCTATCCGTGCAACGACCCGCGCATTGACGCAAAAGACTTGGACGGGTGCTGGGCCAACCAGCCCAGTTTGATGTACCAAATGCTGAAGGGCGACTTGAAGCGCGTGGGCGAGTTGTGCCTGCAAGTCGAGCCCGAAAACTTGAAGAGGACGTGCTTTAACGCCTTGGCGCGCCAAATCCACCCGTTGACGAAGGGCGAGAAAAAACTCGCCTTCGAGCAGTGCGCGCTGCTTCCCAAGGACTGGGTGGACTACTGTTTGGACGTCGTAACCATTTCAGACTTCTCCGTCGGCGGCAGAAAATTGTCGTTTGAAATTTGCTCAAGCGTCCGCGAAGAGGCGAAGCAGAGCTGTTACCAGGGCTTGTTTGGGGCAATGAGCGTTTACGCTGGCACCCAAGACGAATTCAATGGCTTTTGCTCCCTCGTCACGGAAGAGCCGTGGAAGGCGAACTGCGTGAACAGCTACAGGCCATCGACTTTGAGCCCCGTAAAAGCCGCGCCTTGAAGGCCTTTAAATAGACGGGCGGGGTTTAAATGCCCTACGTATAGCGTTTTCTTTTAATGGCGGGCGAGAAAAAGGACGCCCGAGGCATTTGCCCCGCCTGCGAGGGGGTCATGATGTCCAAGGAAGGAAAGACCGCGTGCTCTTACTGCGGCTTCACTCCAAGGCAAAGGCCCTTGCTTCAGGAACCCAGCTCGGTAATGTAGATACTTTGCCGGGAAAGGCAATGGGGAATGCTTCCAGCGCCAATAACAAGGCCATTTAACGCCGTTACGGCAGCCCTCGCTTGAGGAAAGAATTTCGATTTTTTCCCCCTGCCACTGTCTTTAAGCGCTTGACAGCGCCTTGCTCTTGTTTAGGAAAAACAATGCAGTGACCCCCATTACCAGGAACACTGCAGCGCATGCAAGCAAGGCGCCCTGGAGGGAGTGCGCGTCCGCAACGAACCCCAACCCTGGCCCGAGGACTGCGAACAACAGCCGTTCCAGCAGGCTCTGGACTGATAGAACTGTTGCGCGGTTACCTGACTCCAGCAATTCGTTCACGTAGTTGTTGAACACCGGCTTGCTGAATCCTCGCGCGAAATGGAACAACAACAGGAACGCAATGCCCCAAAGCGCTTGCACGAATGCAAGTACTGCAAAGCCCAGCACGACAAGGAACACGAGCGAAGTCAGCGCTGTTCTCTTGCCAAGGAACGACTCTAGCCTGTGGGCGTTGTGCGAGAAAAAACTTGTTGAAAACAGCAAGGCTGCGCTCACTAACCCGAACCACTCCAAAGGCAGCCCGACTTCCAAAAAGTAAGGCTGCGCGAACCACGCCATTGTAAGAGTCGCCGAGCTCACGACTGCCGAGTAAGCAATCAACCACTTTAACTGCCCGTGTTCGTGCAAGGCGAACTTTACTGCCTTGAACATTTCACTGAAGCTTGCAAAAACCCCAGCGTGGGCTTTTTTCCTTTCCGGTTCAACCAATGACAGCGCCAAGGGAATTGACAAAACTAAAAGAACTGCGTGGACTTGGAAGGGGAGCCTCAGGCTTGAAAGCGCGAGGAACCCGCCAAGAACGCTTGCAGTTGCGGTTGAAATGCCGTGCGCTGCCATTATCCTGCCTTCTGCTTGGAGGTAACCCTTTTCCTTTTTCACTTGCGCCAGCGACTCGTACAACAACGCCGAGTCCGCGCCGGAAATGAAGCTGAAACTCAGGGCCAGCAACAACTCTGACGCCAGGAAGCCGTTGAAAGTGCTTGAAGCGGCCCAGCCCGCAAGCCCCGCGACCCCGGCAACGCACCCAAACAGTATTGAGTTCTTCCTCCCGAACGAGTCAGCAAAGTAACCCGTTGGCACTTCCAGCGCCACAATGAAGAGCGCAAAAAACGACTCCAAGAGAAAGACTTGCGCCAGAGTCAAACCATTGCTTTGAAGGAAGGGCACTATTACCGGCATTGCCAGCATGAACCACCGCAGCGACATTATCCACTGCAGTTTTGCAGCGTTTGACTCGACTCCTTTCCCGAAGAGAAAAAAATTCAAAAAAAACACCGCCGACTAGGAGTTGTATCTCTAGCGAACTGCCTTGCTGGGGCTTAAATTGGTTGTGGGGCGCTGTTTTTTTTTTAGAAGCCGTATTTTTTGTTCAATCTTCAATTGTCAAATGGGAAGGATTAATCACTGCAATGAACTCTACCACTTACTCGTGTCAACTTTAACGAACCGCGTATTGCGTGCTTTTTTTACCATGTCACCTAATGCTTTCTGCTTGTATTCTTTTATCAAGCTTTTCACAAGCTCGTCATAAGTCTGCCCAGCACGCTTCATGTCCCCCAATTCCATCCAAACCTTTTCAGAAACCGGAATTCTTTTCACCGCCAACTCTACCATGTTACCACTGCACCAGTTGTAAGCCCTGTAAATCTTTACAATACTTACAATCCTTACAATATTTAACGTTTTCGCCTGCATTGAGCGTTGTAAAAGCATTTAATAAATCGCCCTGCCTTTTGTGGGGAATGGTCGTTGCGTCGCTGGGCAAGCCGGAGTGGCTCAAGATAAAGGCTTTCACTCCAGAGCACAAGGCAGAGTTTGCCAGCCATCAAAAAATCAAGAACGCCGTGCACTCCCGCGGGCTCACCACGGTTTGCGAAGAGTCTCACTGCCCAAACATTCCCGAGTGCTGGGCCAACGAGGGCACCGCGACTTTCATGGTAATGGGCGACACTTGCACTCGCGGTTGTCGTTTTTGTCAAGTCAACGCCTCCGGCAAGGGAAAACCGCTTGACCCGGAAGAGCCGCGGAAGCTCGCGGAAGCGATAGCTGAAATGGGTTTGGACTACGCAGTAATAACCTCGGTTGACCGCGATGATTTGCCGGACCAAGGCGCGTCGCATTTTGCGGACTGCGTGCGCGAAGTCAAGAAACGCGATTCCTCGATTTTGGTTGAAGTGCTCACGCCCGACTTCCAGGGCAACACGGAATTGGTGCAAAGGGTCTTGGACGCAAAACCAGACGTGTACGCGCACAACCTGGAAACAGTCGAGCGCCTGCAAGGCGTGATACGCGACAAGCGCGCCAACTACGCGCAGTCCATTTCCGTGCTTGAGTTCGCGAAAAAGGCGTCGCCCGAGACTTACACGAAAACGTCTCTTATCCTAGGCTTTGGCGAAACCGAGGAAGAACTAGTTAAGGCGTTCAAGGACGCGCGCTTCGCCGGCGTTGACATTCTCACGATGGGCCAGTACCTGCGCCCCAGCTCCTGGCACCTCCCCGTGCAGGAATACGTGGCGCCTGAAAAGTTCGCGCGCTACAAGGAACTCGCGGAACGCGAGGGCTTTCTATTCGTGGCCTCGGGGCCGTTCGTGCGAAGCTCGTACAAGGCCGGCGAACTCTTCGTAAAGAACGTTTTAAGAAAAGCTCGCGCCTAAAAGACTATAGTGGTGTTTGTTTCAAATGCCTGATATTCCTAAAAGGCAAAGGCCCGCCCGCCTGGCGTTCGGCAACGCGGGCTTGAAGCGCTGGGAAGAGCAGAAGAGGAAGCACTTGAACGCGCTCAACGCCTCGCCAACCATGCACGCGCTGGCGCGCCTCGAATTGTTTTCCAGCCTAAGCAAGTCCCAGGCTACCCGGTTCAAGGAACTGCATTCCAGGATTGCGGGGGACAAGGCTTCGCCCAAAGACGTTTTAGAGTATGAAACCTTGAACAGCGTGCAAGTCCTCTCGGGCAAGGTTTACGAACGCATGCGAAGGCATTACACTGAGTTAGCGAAGGCTTTCTTCGTTGTAAGGAACGCGCTCTCGAACGCCAAGACGCCCGAGGAAAAGCGGAAACTCGAATACGCATTGGACCATTTGAGCCTGCGCCTCCAAACCTTCAAGGCCAAGGGCTTGAAGTTGTCCCTTCCCGGAAAGCCAAGAGAAGAAGGGCCGCCCTTGCTCCAGAAGCCTCTGGGCGAGCCTGTTCCAGCGCGTGGGGTAAAGGCGCCGGAATTCAGGCAGCGCGAAGCGGACATTGAATCCGTTATCGCCTCCAGGAACATGGAGCGATTGTTCCAATTGGAGCAGTACCGCGGGCTGAATGCGGCGCAGCGCGCCGAGTTCGAGGACTTGGCCGAGAAAGTTTTCCAGGAAAAGGCAGGCAAGGCGGAAAAGGCGAGACTGCACGGACTCAGGAAGCTCGCAAAAAGACTTGGAAGGAACCGAAGGAACGCGCAGAAACTGTTCAGGGAGCTTTCAAAAGACGAAAAGTGGTACCAGGAGATAGCTGAAGACTTGTACGACCCCGTCATTAGCCAGGCTTGGAAGGAAGAACGCGCGTCTGCTGCGCAAGACGTTGAGGAACGCCTTGCAGCGACTCAAGACAAGCTTAGCGTCTTGCGCAACAAGGGACTGCCTTTCAAGGAATTTCCAAAGAAATCCAGGCCCCGCAGGCGCCGTGGGAGGATTGAATAAGTGAGCGCGAGGCAGAGAAGCAAACGACTTCCAAGGAGCAAGCGCGGGCAAGGCGTTTCCGTTCCGCAGGAAGAAGGCGTTTCGCGGAATGACTGGGTCCGCGCGCGCAGGGCGCACTTGAAGCCAAAAATGCGCTCGCAGGGAATGCACTTGCGCTTCAAGGTCGAAAGCTTATTGGACTTGAAGCCCGAGGAACGCGCCCGGCTCCGCGCCCTCCACAGGAAGGCCTTGAGGGGAGACATTGAGGACTGGGAAGCTGCTGACTACAAGCACTTTGCAAGGATTTCCAAGCACGTTCCCTCGGCGCGAGAAAAAGCCACGCGTTACTTTAATGAGGCAGTTGAAAGAATCCGGGAAATCCAGGCCCAGTTGTCAAAGGGGCTGCCAGAAGAAGAGAAGCGGAAGCTGGAGTACGAGTTCAGTGTCTTGTCGTTGCGCGTCCAAGACCTTGAAGCAAAGGGGTTAAAGCCCGCGAAGCCAGCCCCCAAGGGCGGGAAGGGCTTGGTGCTTGTGCGCGTTGAAAGGCCCTTGGTTGACGTCAAAAGCCCTCACGCAGCCGCAGTGGCGGGCTCGGAGGGAATGCGGAAATTGTTCCAGTTGGAGCAATTGCGCGGCTTGACGGAAGGCGAGCGCAGGCGCCTGGACGAACTCGACGAACGCGTGGCCGGCGGCGTGGCGTCCGCTTACGAGCAAAGGCGCTACGACGAATTAGTTGGCTTGAACGGCGAGCTCTCTTCTTCGCGTGAACGCCTCCACAGGCTGTCCGTGAAATGGCAGGCGGACTTGGCTGGCTTGGAGGACAGGCTCCGCGAAGAAAAGGACCACCGCCGGGCGGGCGAGCTGGCCGACGAACGCCTCGTCTTGTCTTTGAAGCTGCGGGCCTTGAAGGCAAAGGGTGTGCCGTTGAAAAAACCTTTTTAATCACTAACCCCTTTTACGAGTCCTGGTTTTAATGGATAAGAAAAAGGCCTCCAAGCGCTTTCCCGCAAAGGCGCCTCGAAAGCGGTCAAAAAAGCGCGCCCCGCGCAGTGCTAGGCACGCGTTCCTTCCCCTCATCACGGAACCCGTGGTTGAACTCTTTCAAGTAATGAACGAGGAAGGAAAAATAGCCAACGCAAAGGCCATGCCAAAGCTTTCCATGGAACAAGTCAAGGAAATGTATTACTGGATGGTCCTCGGCCGCGCCTTCGACCAGAAAATGCTCGCCCTCCAGCGCACCGGGAAACTTGGAACTTTTGCCTCAATCCTCGGGCAGGAAGCCTCCAACGTGGCAAGCGCTTTCGCGCTCGAGAAACAGGACTGGCTCTTTCCCGCGTTTCGTGAAACGATTTCGCTGATGGTCCGCGGAGTGTCAATGAAGCAGCAGCTGCAAATGTGGGGCGGCGACGAACGCGGCCACGTTTTCGCGCCCGAAACGAATTGTTTCAGCATCGCCGTCCCGGTTGCCACTCAAACGCTTCACGCAGTCGGCGCCGCGTGGGCTTCCAAGCTCTTGGGCGAAAAAAACAAGGCCTTCATTGTGTACTTCGGGGATGGAGCCACGAGCGAGGGGGACTGCCTGGAGGCAATGAATTTCGCCGGCGCCTTCAAGGCCCCCGTGGTGTTCTTCAACCAAAACAACCAGTGGGCCATCTCCGTTCCAAGGCACAGGCAGACTGGCGCGAAGACGCTTGCGCAGAAAGCGATTGCCTTCGGCTTTGAGGGAATTCAAGTGGACGGCAACGACGTTTTCGCTGTTTACGCCGCTACAAAGTACGCCTTGGACAAGGCGCGCAGCGGCGGCGGGCCGACTTTCATTGAATCCTTTACATACAGGCGCAGCGACCACACTACCTCTGACGACGCGACGCGTTACCGCGACGCCAAGGAAGTCGAGTACTGGGCCAAGCGCGACCCAGTCGACAGGTTGCGGAAGCACTTGCTTGTGAAAAAGGCTTGGAGTGAAAGGGACGAGGCGGCGTTATTGGAAAAATGCAGCGCAGAAGTCGAGAAAGCCGTTCAAGAGTTCCTTGCAATCACGCCCGACAGGCCCGACGCCTTCTTTGACTACGTTTACGAAAAGCCGACAGTTGAAATGGAAGAACAACGCGTTGAATTACTGGACTTCCTGTCAAGGCAGCCCGCTGCGGGGGAGAAAAAGGAGTGAATATGCCATTTAAGGAAGTAGTGAGTGTCGTAAACGAAAAAGACAAAGTAGTCGGTAGGACAACACTCGCTGAATCGCACAAAAACCGTCAGTGGCACAGGATAGTGCACGTCTTGGTTTTCAACAACGAAGGAAGACTGCTGCTTCAAAAACGAGGCAAAAGTGAGGCGCTGCCGCTGTTTTGGGATGCTTCAGTGGGTGGACACGTTGAAGCCAGTGAAACTTATGTCCAGGCTGCAGTTAAGGAATGCCGGGAAGAGCTAGGATTGGAAAACTTTAAACTAGCCCCCTTGTTTAAGTTCTTCCACGAAGGAGCAACAGCTAACCACGTCTGCCGCGTATTTTCCTGCATCCTTTCTGGTTCACTAAACCCGCACGCAACAGAAGTAGAAGAACTGAGGTTTGCTTCATGGAGTGAAATAGAGGGCATGCGCGCCAAAGGCGAACCCTTTACGCAAACTTTTCTGAAGACTCTTGAAAAGTTTGCCGCGTTGCAGAGAATTAAACTAAACCTTGGGAAAAGTGAGTGAAACAATGGCGCGACTAACTCTAATCCAGGCAGTCAACCAGGCCCTGTTGCAGGAAATGGAACGCGACTCAAAGGTCGTGGTAATGGGCGAGGACGTTGGACGCGACGGCGGCGTGTTCCGCGCCACTGAGGGCTTGTGGCAAAAATTCGGCGGCGACAGGGTCATTGACACCCCGCTTGCGGAAAGCGGGATTGTTGGCACTGCGATTGGAATGGCTGCCTACGGCTTGAAGCCAGTTGCCGAAATACAGTTCGACGGTTTCATTTACCCAGCCCTCGACCAGCTCATTTCGCACGCGGCCAAGCTCCGCAACCGGACCCGTGGAAGGTTTCACGTGCCCTTGGTTGTGAGGGTGCCTTGGGGCGGCGGCATCAAGGCCTTGGAGCACCACTCCGAATCCCCTGAGGCGTTGTTCGCGCACATGCCCGGCATGAAGGTAGTGATCCCGTCCTCTCCGTACGACGCAAAAGGGCTGCTCATTAGCTCGATCCGCGACCCGGACCCGGTCATTTTCTTCGAGCCGAAAAAGATTTACCGCGCGTTCCGCGAAGACGTCCCCGAAGAGCCTTACACGATTCCTTTAGGCGAGGCAAAAGTCGTACGCGAGGGCAGCGACGTTTCAGTAATCACTTACGGTTCCCTCGTTAGAGAGGCGGTAAAGGCGGCAGAGCAGGCCGCGCAGGAAAACGTGAGCGTTGAAGTAGTGGACTTGCGCACTGTCTTCCCATTGGACCGCGACGCCATCCTCGAAACCGCAAAGAAGACCGGGCGCGTGATTGCGTTGAACGAGGCCCCGCGTTGTTCGGGGCTGGCGGGCGAGGTGGCGGCAGTGATTGCGGAGCACGAGGACGCCATTTTTTCCCTTGAAGCGCCCGTCAAGAGGATAACGGGTTATGACACGCCGATGCCTTTGCCGAAGCTCGAGGACTACTACTTGCCGAACGCTGCAAAGGTTTTAGATGCTGTAAGGGAGTTAATGAGTTACAAGTAACTAACTGTGTGGGTTTAATGGTTGTAGAGTTTCGCTTTCCCGACGTCGGCGAAGGAATACACGAAGGGGTCATAGTGAAGTGGTACGTGAAAGAAGGCGACTCCGTAAAGAAGGACGCTGTCTTGCTGGAAATCGAGACCGACAAGGCAGTGGTCCAAATCCCCTCGCCTGAAACTGGGAAAGTATTAAGGTTCCACGGAAGGGAAGGTCAGACGATGACGGTTGGAGACGTTCTCGCGACAATTGGCGGTGAAGGCGAGGCTGTCCCTAACTCGTTGCCTTCAAAGCCTTTCCAGGAACCCTTGACTCCCTCCATTCCCCAACGGCCAACGGCCCGCAAGTCAGTTTCAGTCGTGGGCGAGTTAGAGGAAGCGCCCGAAGAGGAAAAGCCTTCGGCGGTCGCGGCAAAGCCCGCCGTTGTATCAGTTTCCCCGCTAAAGAGCGACGCGGGCCACTTCATGGCGGCGCCCGCAACCCGAAAGCTCGCGCGCGAGCTGGGCGTGGACTTGTCGAAAACCATTGGCACCGGGCCGAAGGGTTTGATAACAGCGGAGGACGTCAAGCGCGCCGGAAAGGAGCAAGGCGCCGCGAGCGAAGTGGGCGCAAAGGCAGGCGCGCCAGTCACCCCCGCAAGCGAAGTTAAGGGCCCTCAAATGACTTTCGACAAGTACGGCCGCGTCATCCGCGTGCCAATGAGCAACATGCGCAAGGTCATAGCGGAAAAAATGAGCGATTCTGTGAAGCACGCCCCGCACGCCGTTGCAATGCTTGAAGTCGACGTTACTGAATTGGAAAAGCTTCGCGCCAAGGAAAAGCCCACCGCTGAGGAAAAAGGGATTAAGCTGACGTTGCTGCCGTTCGTCATGAAGGCGGTTGCTAGCGCCCTCAAGGAGCACCCGTACGTTAACGCGAGCCTTGACGAGGAAAAACAGGAAATCGTTCTGAAAAACTATTACCACGTGGGCTTTGCGGTCGACACGCCCGCGGGTCTGATGGTGCCAGTTGTAAGAAACGTTGACGCGAAGAGCATCTTTGACGTCGCCCACGACGTCTTTGTCTACTCAGAGAACTCGCGCAACAGGGCAATCGACTTGGAGCAGCTCCGCGGCGGGACTTTCACGATAACGAATTACGGCAGCGTTGGAAGGAGCTGGTTCGGCGTGCCAATAATAAACTACCCTGAGGGAGCGATCCTCGGACTCGGGCGGGCCGAGGAAAAACCCGTTGCACGGAATGGAAAGGTCGTGGTACGGAAAATCTTGCCCTTGTCTTTGTCGTTCGACCACCGCCTAATTGACGGCGCGCTGGCGACGGAGTTCTTGAACACGCTCGCCAAGTACTTGGAAGACCCGGACTTGTTCTTCGTCAAAATGACGTGACGTTCGTGTTCACCGGCAAACCGCACTGGAAATGCTTTTATACCGGAAGCGTCCATTTTTTCATTGGTTAATATGACTGCCTACTCTCAAGTCAACAGCCATTCCTTAAGACAGCTTGTGCACGAGGAAGTGCAAAAAGCATTTCGTGAAAAGAAAATTGCAGGATTTTACAAGCTAAGCGACTCCCTTGCTGAGTCAGCGATTTCTTCCTTTATCCTGACGCGCAAGGCTGCCGGCGAGAAAACCGTTTCAGTTCCCCAGATTTCCTTCGCTCTCGGAATACCAGTTGGGCAAGTTGACTTAATTATTGAAAAATTTGAAAAAGCTGGAAGACTGCGCGAAGTGAATGACCAAGGAAATAACGCTACCCGTTGACGGTTTCGGGTGGCTGCCCCTAAGCCACGTATTAGGCAACAAAATAGTGGTACGCGCTGGAACGATTGAAATAAAGAAGCAACGCGTCAGGGACACGGACGGCCATTCAGTGGACGAGGCAGACGCAAAGCGCGGCGTTAAAATCAGGCCCAAGCTCTTGGACATTACGAGTTTTTAGGAAAGGCTCTTGCTCATCAAGACCATTTCACGGTAAACAACGTCGGTTTCCTTTTTGCCGCCGCTGGCTTTCCCGTAACCGAGTTTTTCATAGAACGGAACCGCGTAAATGCTTGAGTAAAGAAATACTTTTTTGACTCCCTTCTTTTCCGCTTTGCCTTCAACTTTTTCCATCAGTTTTTTCCCAATGCCTTTGCCGTGCTGTGAAACTTTGACGAAAACCCCAGTTACTTGACTGCCTTTCAAGCCCGCGGTCCCAACCAATGAACTGCCAAACTCGGCCACGAAAAGGCTTCGGTCTTTTGACTTTTCAATTAACTTCGGCGGCGTGTTCCTTGCAGCCATTTCCTTCAAGGCTTTCTGCGACTGGTTAAGCGAGCTTATCTTCCTGCGGTTTTTATCAATCAATTCAGCCAATTCATAAGCGTCGCCTTCCTTGAATTTTCGAATGGTTATTTTCAATAAGCCCACCGAGTTGTACTACTCCTCCGTTCAAAATGACGTGACCTTCAAGGACGCAAGCGCTTTTTCCACGAATTCTTGAGCGGGAACTTTTTCCTCTTCCCTTAAAACGTCTTGGAGCCTCGCCTTCGTTATCGGGTGCGTCGGCCCTAAGGCGTCGCAGTGCTCGACTCCAATGGACGTGTCGTGCGTGCCGAGTTTCTTTGCGAGTTCGATTATTTCGTTCTTGTCAAAGCAGATGAGCGGCCTGAGCACCTGCATTTTGGTTGAAGCGTCAATGCAGTAAAGGTTTTCAATGGTTTGAGAGGAGACTTGGCCCAGGTTTTCGCCCGTGGCAAGGAACCCGCATTGTTCTCTTTCAGCAATCCTTTCGGCAATCCTGTACATGAGCCTCTTCATCAACACGAAGTAGTACTCGTGCCTGCACTTTCGGGAGAACTCAATCAAGGGCTCGCTGATGTCGCACACGAATAGTTTTTCCAGTCCCAGGAACTTTGCAAGCCTTTTAGCTTTCTCCGTTGACTCCTTACCGGTCACTATTTCGCTCGAGAAATGAACTGCTTCCAAGCCAAGGCCTTTTTCCCTCATCAACAGCCCGGCAACCGGGCTGTCAAAGCCTCCCGACAGCAAGAGGAGCGCTTTCTGTTTTTGAGCCGTTTTCGCCTTCATTTTTCTCATCACTCGCTAAAGCCCGAGCATTTTCTTCAGTTCTTTTTCCGGGACCCCGGCCCGCATTGAAAGGATTTGAATGTGTTTTTCCCTGCCAAGCATTGGGAACTCGCCTTTAATTCCTTCAAGTTTCCTGGCCAAGCCGGCTGCCCTTGAGTTGATGGCTAATCCTTCAGCCTTTGCTTTTGGTTGCGTTGCCTCTTTTCCATGCGCCTTTGCTTCCTTGAATCCGGCAATACTTGAACGCCCAAGCAATTCAAAGGCCAGGCGCGAGTTTACTGCCTGCAGGCTTTCCAGGAAAAGCCTTTCCTCGCGAGTGACAGGGTGTTGTTCCAAGTACCTTGCCGCGCCTGAAGCGCTCCTTTCTTCTTCCACTTCTTTTAATGGCTTGAACTGTGCTTGTTTCCTGCTTTTTTCGAGCCTTTCGATTTTTTCCAGAACTGCCCTGATTTCATCACTTGGCGCGTTGAATTTACGTGAAAGAACCGCGATTATTTCCTGCCTTTTCAGCCCGTCCCGCCTTAGTTTTGCGTGCTGTTCAACAGCCTTGGAAAACCGCGCGATCCCCTGAACTTTAGCCGCTGCTTCCCTTGCCTTTGCAGGGTCAATCCTTGGCCGCGGGCTGCCCGGGGGTTTGCCAGTTTTTTTGGGCCTGCCGCGCGGTCCCTTCATGCGCTCCCCATTTTCACGCCTTCGTGAACTCGAAAGTGCTCAGCGTGACGCCCGTGTTCATTCTCTCGTGGAACAACTGCTTTCCCTTGAAGTCTTTCCCCGCCACGCCAACCGTTGTCAGGAGCGGCCCTAGCTCGCCTTCGGGTTTTGCGGTTTCCCACAAGCTCTTGTCAAAGTTCAAGAGCCGTTCGTAGTTCTGGCTTTCAACGCACCGCTTTACCGCGTTGTCAAACACTTCGGACTCCGGGAAGGACTTGTTGGGGCCGGGCATTATCAAGTCAAGCCGGTGAGTCAGCGAGCCGGAGCCAACGAACACGACTTTCTTGGAGCCTTTCTCTATGGCGTTCCTGACCGCCGCGCCCCACGCCAAGTGGTCCTTCTTTGAAAGGTTCGAGATGGAGATTGAGACAACGGGAATGTTTTTCTTTGGCGCCAAAAAAAGCAAGGGAATCCATTGGCTGTGGTCCAAGCCCCATTCCTCGGTTGGCTCCGCCGAAAGCTTTAGCTTTTTGGCTTCCTTTGCAATCCTTTCGCCCAGTTCAGGGGCGCCGCCGGCCTCGTAAGTGGTCTTGTAGTATTCTTGGGGGAAATTGTAGTAGTCCTGGATGCACTTGAGTTTCTTGGACGTGTTGGCGTAAAAGGACCCGTCGCCTACGAAGTGCGAAGAGCACACTACTATGGCTTCGGGCTTTAACTCCGCGATTTTTTTCCCCACGCCTTCGAGCACGCCCACGGTGCGTATTTTCCTGTCCACAATCATTTGGGGTGCGTGGCCCGCGTACAAGGCGTACAGCAAGTTAGAGTTAGCCATTAAGGCAAAATAAAGCGATAAAGGGTTAAAAAACAGCCGTGAGTTCTCTTCTTTTGTCCAAAGGGTGCTTCTTGTGCTGGTTTGCTGGGAAGTGAACAGCGTTTCAGCACTCGCCGTTCATGGATTTGCTCGCTCGTGCATGCGGGCAAATGAGCTTGGCGCGAGTGAAAAATCTTAAACTTCTTGAATATGGCAAAACAGAGTAGTAGCTAATTTTAACAAAAAGTAAGCGGAATATACTGGCATTCACCGTCCTCGCAGCAAGAGCCGTCT
>DATDTB010000075.1:0-25505 GCA_035291025.1 archaeon | reverse complement strand
CGAGCAAGAAATACGAGCCTTACTACGAGCTGGCAGAGGATTACAACGTCCCAATTGTTTTCCACACTGGGGACACGTGGTCGGAGACAAACTACGCAAAACTAAAGTACTCCAGCCCCGTGGGCGTGGACGAGGTGGCGGTTGACTACCCCAACGTGGCGTTTGTCTTGGCGCACTTCGGGCAGCCGTGGTTCTGGGACGCCGCCGAAGTGGTTTACAAGAACAAGAACGTGTACGCGGACTTGTCAGGCGCGCTGATAACCGGCGCTGGGTCGGAGGGCTTGCACGACGTTGTCGTAGCCAAGTTACGCGAAGCGTTCGCGTTGCTCGGCGACTACTCAAAGCTAATGTACGGGTCGGACTGGCCTGCTGCAACAATGCAGTTTTACTCGGGCTTCGTGAAGGAAGCCGTGCCTGAAAAGCACCACTTCAAGGTGTTCCACGAAAACGCCAAAAAAGTCTATCACTTGGAGGACTCAGTGAAATGAACGCCAAAGCCTTGCTCTTCATTGCCTTGCTCTTGCCGGCGTTCGCGCCCGCGCACGACCACCCTGACTTGTTCCCGAAAGAGCACTACACGGACGAGGCGTGGCTGGCGCAGCAGCCCTTGTGGAACCAGTTCGTATACAACGCTTGGGGCCTGCACGACAAGGTTCACTTCATTGTCATTTTGCTGATGCTGTGGACGTGCTACCACTTCCGTTACTGGGTGCAAAAACACGTGTTCAAGCAGCCCGAACGCTGCGAGAGGTTTTACGGCGAACGCTACGCGGGCGAACGAAAGCTGCACCACTACCACAGGTACTTCTGGTACGCCAACGCGCTGCTGATTGGAGTGCACTGGTGGGAGGCCATTGAGGGCTGGAACTTCCTGTCGCAAGGAAGGGCTTACACTTACACTTTTTACTGGCAAGACCTGGGAGTAATGATTGAAGCGCTTTACTTGATTACGTTCACGGCGTGGCTTTTGTCTTGCCACTTCTTCAAGTACGCCGCCGCCGGCGGCGTGAACGCGTGCTATAGCTGCATACGCGGCGGAAAACTTAGGTCGGCGTTCTTCAAGACAGAGAGCCACGCAAACGAGTACCACGGCTTCCTCATGTGGGCGGCGATCGCGGCCATGGTCCTTCAAATACTAGTGGCCGGCCACTTGTAAGAACCCGGGCAAGGGGCGCGCTTCTTTCAAAAGGTTTTAAAACCAAAAACGCCTTTTACGCCGTTGACATGAACGCTTCATTGAAGGGCCAGGGCTCGCTGGAGTACCTTTTACTGGTTGGCGGCGCCATTGGATTGGTCGCAATAGCCATATTCGTGGTGCTGACTTCAACGCCCAACCCCACTGTTACCGAGGCGCAGGAACGCCAGCAGGAGTTCACTGAGTGCACGCGCGCCTGCGCCGACCCCGACTTTTGCGGCAACAACAACCCGGCGTGGAAGGACACCACTGCGTGCATCAAGGACTGCAAGAGCCAAGGCCTCAACAACGCCAGAGTCAACGCCCACGATTGCGGGTTTGACTGCAAGAAAAACTGCTGGGAGTGCTCTGGGGCGCTGTGCTGCGGCACGCTCGGCGCGCACTGGAGCCTTGACGAGGCAGCCGGGACGACCGCGGCCGACTCGTCTGGAAACGGAAACGACGGAACTCTCACGTTCATGGACCCCGCGACTGACTGGGTTGTCGGCCAGGAAAGGGGCGCGCTGGACTTTGACGGGGCGGACGACTACGTGGCTGTTGGCGATGACGACTCCCTTGACGCCACGACGGGTTTGACTTTGGTGGCGTGGGTAAAGCCCACAATTGTTTCCGGCGTGCAGCGAATAATCACCAAGGGCCAGGCTTACTCTGTTTACTTGGACAACACTGACTTGAGGGGGGTCACTTTTGAAGCAGGCACTCAGAAGAGCGGGGGCTACGCGGCAAACTTCCAGGCAGGCGAATGGTACCACGTTGCCTTTGCTTACAACCCCCTAGCCTACGCCGGCAACGGCTACGCTTTTTACGTCAACGGTGAAGAGGCCGCCACGCAGTTAGTAGGCGGCGACATTGACTCCACCACTCTAGGGTTGTCAATTGGGAGCAGCCACGACGGAACCGCGGAATTCTTCAAGGGAGTAATTGACGAGCCACGCGTTTACACGACTGCTCTCACTGCGGGGCAAATAAGGACGTTGTTCGAGCAAAACGTCATTTGCTGAAAAAAGCGTTTTTTACTGGGTTTTGGAATGAAGAAAATAAACAACATGAAAAGATTCAGGGAAATAATGCGCGTGCTAGCCGAAGGAGGCTTTGCCGTGTTCATGCAGCGCGGGGACTTGAAAAAGCACTTGCCGCTGGAGCACAGGGCTCTTGCCTTCTACGAGGGCTACATTGAAAAGGCAAAGCCCGGCGAAAAGGTTCCGTTGCCAGTGTCTCTTCGCGTGACCTTGGAAAAGCTCGGCCCCACGTTCATCAAGTTCGGGCAAGTCCTGAGCCTGCGGCCGGACATAGTGCCCAGCGAGTACGTCAAGGAGTTAAGGCACCTGCAGGACCAAGTGCACCCCGTCCCCTTTGCCGAAGTCGAGAAAGTGATCGAGGGGGAGACTGGAAAAAAGCTCGGCGCAACCTTCAAGTCCTTCGACAAGACTCCAATAGCCGCGGCGTCAGTCGCGCAAGTCCACAAGGCGGTGCTGAAAACCGGCGAGACTGTTGCCGTGAAGGTATTGCGGCCGAACGTGCAAAGCATAGTTGAGCAGGACATTTCAATAATGAAGCAGATTGCCGAGTTGCTTGAAAGCCACTTGCCTGAAGCCAAGGCCTACAGGCCGGTAGAGCTAGTGAAGGAATTCGAGGAATGGACCAATGCCGAGTTCGACTTGCGCGTGGAAGCCAAGAACATGAGCCTGTTCCGGGAAAACTTCGAAGGCGACGAGACTGTCGTCATTCCAAGGGTTTACTGGGCGCATACTTCCGAGAAAGTCCTCGTGATGGAGTTCATTGACGGCGTGAAGCTAAGCGATTCCAGTGAGCTGAAAAAACGCAAGTTCAACCGCCGCATGCTGGCATTGAATGGCGCGAACGCGGTCTTCAAGCAAATATTCATTGACGGCGTGTTCCACGGCGACCCTCACCCGGGAAACCTATTGGCGCTGAAGGGCAACAGGATAGCGTTCCTGGACTTCGGCATAATCGGCAGGCTGGGAATGAAGACGCGGAAAAAGCTGGCGCTGTACATACTGGCATTGAACGAGAACGACTCCGAGAAAGCAGTGAAGCACTTGATGGACATTGTGGAAGTGGGAGAGCGCGGGAACCTGGAAGGATTCAAGAGAGAGGTGTGGAAAAACATTAACTCCTGGTACGGGCTGCCGTTGAAGGAAAGGGGCGTGGCGCAAACGCTTTACAAGACCGTTTCAATGGCGGCAAGGCACGACGTGCACTTCCCGACCGAGACGGTTTTGCTGGCCAAGGCGCTTCTCACAGTTGAGTCAGTGGGCGTCGAGCTCTACGCGGACTTTGACTTCAGCAGGGAGTCAAAGCCCTTCATTCACCGCCTGATAAGGGAACAGCTAAGCCCAGTGAAGAGCGTCAAGAAAATGTTCCAAAACTCATTGGAGTACTTGGAGTTCTTTGAAAACCTCCCCGAACACGTCTCGAACGTGGTGCGAAAGTTCGAGTCAGGGGACTTGACTGTAAGGCTGCAAAAGACCGAGTTCCTCGAAATAACCGACGAATTGTACAGGCTGGGAAAGCTCGTCGTGCTGGGAATTGTCGCTGCTGCCCTGATAATGGGTTCCTCGCTGTTGCTGCGCGCCGAGGGAATTTCGCGCGTTCTCGGCTTTTCCGTTGGTTTGATTGAGTTCTACTTGGCGATATTTTTCACGGCGTGGCTGCTCATAACGCTTTTGCGTGCGGCCAGGAAGTGATGGGAAAAGATTCAAAAGGGAACTGGAATTGAAAGGAAGGAAATGGGGGTTTGCAAATGCGTGACATGAAAAAAGTCAAGGGAATCCTGAGGAAGCTCGTCCTGTTGGGCTTGGGGACCACGCTGGCGGCAAAAAAGGAAGGGACGAGGCTGGCGCAGCAGTTGATGAAGGAATACAACATCAACGAAAAGGAAGCAAACAAAGTGGTGACGGAAGTAATGGGCGACTCGGCCAAGGCGCGCAAACAACTCGAGGGCAGGCTGGAAAGGGAAGTTGACAAGACCTTGAGCAAGGCGGGCCTGGAAAGGAAAAAGGCCGTGAAGAAGAAGGCGAAAAAGAAAAAACGCTGAGCAAAGGCAAGCCCAACTCTTCAGTGGAAGAACCGCGAGCCCTCGGCAAGGACTGGGTAGCCGCGCAGCAAGTTCAACGCCACCACCAAAAAGACGAGGTAACCAATTGGCTGCGCGAGCAACGGCGCCTGGAAGGCGTGCGCGAAGGCCAAAAGCGTGAACAAGACCGCCTTGGCGGCGCCGTAAAAGCCGCGCATGAACCTAGAGGAAACGAACGCCTTGCCCGCGCCTGACTCCATCATTCCGTAAACAGTTTTCCCTTTTGACAATGCCTCTGCGCGTACGGCGTCGGTTGCGAGGCCGCGGAGCACCACCACCAGTACTGCCCAAAACGGGACGGCGTTCGTTGAGAGAAAGAAAATCCACAAAGTCAGCTCAGTGACGCGGTCTCCGAAGACGTCGAAAAAGCTACCGAACCTTGTTGCCGCGCCAAACTTGCGGGCAATGAAGCCGTCAACTGCGTCCAGCGCGAACGCCAATGGAATCAACGCCACGCCGAACAAGTTCAACAGGAACGCGCCCTGCAGTGAAGCCAGGTAAAGCGCGGCAAAGACCATGAAGACCCGGAACAAGGTTACCTGGTTTGCAATGTTCCAAAAGCCTGGCTCGGCAACGGCCTTGGCTTTCCCTTTTGCGACCATGCAGCTCGCATGGGAAAAGGGAAAGAAACTTAAAAAGCTAGTGCTTTCTACACAGCGTGGCGCAATTGAAGTTTTCCTGGAAAGCCAAGCTGGCTGACCACTGGCGCGACATCTCGGCGCTGGGGAGCAGCTCGTTTTACTTCTCGCTCATCGCGGCAGCGGCATTGCTTGGAGTGAAAATAGTGGCTCTGCGCCTGCTCGTGGGTTACTTCTTGATAGAGATAGTGGTGTGGCTCGTGCGCCTGGTCCACTACAAGGAACGCCCCGACAAGGAAAAGTTCACTGCCTGGTGGCAGAAAGTCAACACTGGGTCCTTCCCGAGCGCGCACGCGGCCCGCGCTGCCTTCACCATGATGGTATTGTCCTGGCACTTCCAAAGCCTTTACCTCTCGCTCTTCCTCGCCGTGCTTTCCGTGTTCGTCATGCAGGCCCGCGTTTACTTGAAGAGGCACGACGACTGGGACGTTTTCGCGGGCCAGCTGCTTGGAGTGGCGCTGACTTTACTGGCCTGAGCTCCGGGAAGCAATTGACGCGAGCCTCGGCTTAATGAAGTAGAAAAACGCGAAAGGCAGGAGCGCAGCGAACGCCACTAAAACGTAGTCCACGGCCTCGAACGCGCGCGGCTGCGAGTAAGGCCCTTCAATGAAGCCCGCGCCGAAGAACAAGCCGTTGCCGTAAAACAACTCCACGAACGAAACCGCTAGCAAGACTGACAACAGCACGGAACGCCCCAGGGCCGTGTCACCTTGCCTTTCGTAAAAGTAAAGCGCTGCCAGCAAGACCAAGGTGAAGAAAACCAAGGGCATTCCTGCGAAGTTGTGGTAAACGTCGTGGTGCGCTGAAACGGGGCGCGAGAAAACCCATGAAAGAAGGGAAAAAGCAAAAAACAAGAAGTTAACACTCATTGGCTCAGCATCCGGAAAACAAGGGCAAGGCTTGGAAAAAACTCGGACATCAATAAAAACTTATTGTTGTTCACTGGTAGTTAAGGGATTTGATTGGGTAAAGACTTGAAGGAAAGGGCGCTGGAGTACCACAAAAAAGGCGGGCCGGGAAAGATTGAAGTCACTGCAAGCAAGCCCGTGAAGACCAAGAAGGACTTGGAGCTCGCTTACACTCCCGGCGTTGCGTTCCCGTGCCTCGAGATAGAAAAAGACCCGGAAAAGGCGCTCGAGTACACGTTCAAGGGCAACACAATAGCAATAGTGACGGATGGGACGAGGATTCTCGGGCTTGGCGACATTGGGCCCCTGGCGGGGCTGCCCGTAATGGAAGGAAAGGCAATGCTGTTCAAGGTATTGGGCGACGTTAACGCGATCCCGTTGTGCATTTCCGTGAAAGGCGTGGAGGAATTCGTTGAAACAATGAAGAGGCTCGAGCCGACCTTCGGCGGCGTTAACTTGGAGGACATCAAGCACCCCGAGTGCTTCGAGGTCGAGAAACGGCTAAGCGAAGAATTAAACATTCCAGTGTTCCACGACGACCAGCACGGGACAGCCGTTGTTGTGCTTGCGGCATTGCTGAACGCCTTGAAGGTGGTGGGGAAACGCATTGAATCAGTGAAAATAGTCGTGAGCGGCAGCGGGTCCGCTGGCGTTGGGGTTGCAAAGCTGTTGGTGCACGCAGGAGCGCGCGACGTTGTGGTCTTCGACTCAAGGGGCGCCCTTTACGCGGGCCGTGATGGCTTGAGCTTTGAAAAAGAAGAAATGGCGCGGCAGACGAACAAGGCAAGGTTTTCCGGCACGATTACCGAGGCCCTGCGGGGAGCCGACGTGTGCATTGGCGCGTCCAAGCCGAAGAGCCTGACTGCGGAAATGGTGACGGGAATGGCCAAGAACTCGGTATTGTTCGCGTTGGCCAACCCAGAACCAGAAATCGCTCCCGGTGAAGCTAGAAAGGCTGGAGTAAAAGTCCTGGGTTTCGGTTTGAGCAACTACCCGAACCAAGTCAACAACGTCCTCGGCTTTCCTGGAATATTCAGGGGAATGCTTGACGTGCGCGCCATGAAGGTAAACAATGAAATGAAGATTGCGGCGGCGCACGCGATAGCGGGGCTGGTTTCAGCCAGGGAATTGAGGGAAAACTACATAATCCCGGACCCAACTGATAAAAGAGTGGCGCCGCGCGTCGCCGCGGCAGTGGCGAGAGCAGCAGTAGAGTCAGGCGTGGCAAAAGTTCACTTGAAGGACTTCAAGGCGTACGAAAAAGAAGTCGCGAAGCGCATTGCAAAAACCAACAAGGCCGCCGGCGGAAAACTCACTTGAAATTCAGCGACCAGTTGACGTTGAAGGGCTGCTTTTTCGAGTAGTCAACCCACGTCCATGGAACATTCAAGGCGTTCGCGAGCTCGACTGCAAGCGGGAGGGACATGTCGTAAGGCGTTTCGGCGTCCTCCCTGAACTCGTTGGTGGCCGCAACCAGTTCGTTGCCTCCAGGGAGCTGGGCGTAAAGCTCGCACCAGTAAACAGTGTAAGTGCTCTTGTTCTTGCCGCCGCTGGAACGCGTTTCGCTCAACCCCTTCAGTGAAAGGCCTTGGATTTCCTTGAATGAAAAACCCCTCGACGCAGAGCCAGCCCTGAAAGTGACTTTGCCGAAGCCCCAGTCAAACAACGCCTCTTGTTCCTTGGCCAAGTAATGAAACCCGGCGCCAAAAGAGACTCCGGCTGCGGCAGCGACAGCTAGTGACGCGGCAAGGGCGTCGGGCTTGAACGGGAGAAGCCAGGCAAAGTCGGGCAATACAACAAAGGAAATCCCTCCGGCAATCGCCGCAATGACAATGGAAAACCCTAGAATTGTGGAAATGGAGGGCTTGGGCTTGAAGAACTTGACGCGGTCGCCTGGAGCCCATTCCAGCAATTCGTTGTCGGAAGAAAAGGACTTCGGGTCAAATGGCTTTACCTTGAGTCCTGGCTCTTTCACGGTTGCTAGAGCCGTGTCCCTCGCGTAGTCCTGCCTCTCGCCTTGCACGGGCACTTGAACGGAGCCTTCAACCTTTCCTTTGGATGACTCGATTTCTAGCCAGCGCGGGTCGCTCCTCAAAACCGAGTAATAATCAAAGCCCGCGATTCGCGCTGCCTTGAAAAACAAGTCCATTGCCTCTTCGCGGTGGTTCACGTCCTTGACCTTGAATGGAATAAAAAGCGAACGCGCCTTGCCGGCTTCGTCTTCGTAGGAAATGGAAAGAGACAAGTCAACTGACTTGCCTCCCTCGGAGCCCATGACGAGCTTTAATCCCTTCAGCCTCGCCAGCTTAACTGAGTAATCCCTTGAAAGCCACACCATCCACCCGTGGACTCGAGCCTTGAACTCGCCTTTTGATGCGTCAAGGGAAACGCTCGTCCAAGACTGCAAGACCGTGCTGGCCACGCTTACGAATATCCAAACAATCGAGTACCACACTGCCAGGAAAAACGCGGCAACCGCGAGCACTGGCCAGTCCACGGAAGCAAGCGAAAAAAGCGAGCCAAAGCCTCCAGCGAAAATGAATACGGTCAAGAAAACGAAAACCGGGCCGAAGACGAAAGGCAATAGGAACAAAGTCAGCAGGACGCGCCACAGCAAGTGAGGGGGCTGCCCCTTCAAGGACACCGCAATCCTCGAACCAGGCCAGTCCTCGGAAACCTCGAGCTCGGCCGCCAACGCATTTGCCGCCATTCCCGGGTTCCTTCCGCCAAACGAGAAAGCCATCAGCGGAAAAGAAAGGCGGTGGGTTTTAAGAAATAAAGCACGGCAAAAAATAATGGCAGGAAAAGCGGCGGCCGCCGCTGTTTACTCACTGGACTTTTTGCCTGACGGCTCGAGCGAATTCCCCCGCGATCTGCGCGGCGGGCATTATTTCAGTGTAAATGCCGGGAAATGTGTTCACGTCGACGACCAAGTACTCGCCTTCAACTGACTTGATAATGTCAACGCCCAAAAAATCCAGGCCAGTTTCCATTGCCACCCGCAGTGCTATTTTCTCCTGTTCCTTGTCCGGCTTTCTTTCAATGGTCTTGCCGCCGGTCTGCTTCCTGTCGAGCACCTTGAAGCCCTTGATTTTTTCAGGCTGCTTGGCGAAGCCGTAAAGCACTTTCCCTCCGACAACGTTGACGCTGCACCAGTCGTTGAAGTCGTTTTCGTAAAACTTTTCAACGTACGCGCTGGACTGGCCCGAGTAATCCAATAAGTCCAAGAACTCGTCGGCGTTGTCGGCCTTGAAAATTCCAAGCCCGAAAAACCCGAAACGCGGCTTCACTAAGACGCTGCCCCAGTTGTTGAAAACCCATTCAATTGACTCCTCGTCGCCGGATTCAAGCAATGCAAACTTTGGCGCGGGCAAGCCTTTTTCCTTCAAAAACGACGAAGTCTTGAACTTGTCAACGCCTATTTCAAGGCCGCGCGTCGGGTTCATGACAGGCATCGACTTCTCCAGCTGTCGGAGCACTAAAAAGTCGTGGCTGTCAGAATAGCGGTCCATTTGGGAAAACCAAACGAATCCGTCCAGTTGAGTGGAGTCAAGCCCGCCGAAAAACACCACGCCGTCGCGCACTGACGCCTTGAGGAAGTTAAGCCCTTCAACGAGTTCAAAGCTTTTGCGGAGTTCAGCGAGAATGGCGTTTCCGACGTCTTCAAGGAAAATCCCTGGGTTGTGCCTGTCAAACCTCGTGAGACTGGACCGCATTGGGAGGAAAACCCCTAGTTTCTTCATGCCAAAAACACCCCCGTACACGTAAAAATTGCAGTGGTTGGACTTCAAATTGCCTCAAAGTCATGTGAAATAATTTCGCGCACTTTTTCCGTTTCATCCAAGAAATTCCTTGAAAGCTTCAACGCCAGCTCGCCTTGCTCGTCTAACGCAATCGACTTGGCCCTGCCGGCCGCGTCAATTATTTCGTCAGCCTTAGTCTTCCTGGTGGAAAGCATTTTTTCAACGCCGGAAAGAAAGCGCTTGTTGTCAGAGTTCAATTGCAGCGCCGTCTTGTAAAAAGCCTTGCAGTAACCGTGCACTTTCTTGCTTTCCAGGCCCTCGGAAGCTGAAAGGTACTGGAGTTCGCTGTTGACATATGAGTACGGCGGAATGAACACTACTCCGTCCTCTAACAGGAAGGGCTTCCGAATGGCAAGCTCGTCTACAACCACGTTCACGTTCCCTAGGAATATTTCGCGCAGGAAGCGCTTCAGCAAGCTGCTTGCGGCAATCATTTGCATCGGGGTGTTCATGTCCATGCCCCTAACTTCAATTGTGCCAAGCGGGTTGGCTCTAACGGGCCCCCAGTCAAACTTTAGGGGCGAACGCTTCAGTATATCCATGGAGGCGGAACCGGTTTTCCGGCGCAGTTCAGCGACAAAAGCACGTTTCCTCTTCTCGCTCAACGCCTTCAAGTCGTAAATCGAAGTGGCGTAACGCGGCAAGCCCCCAAAAAGCGAGTGAGAACTGAACAGGCCGTCAAAGGGCGCCCCCTTCTCGGCCTTCATGGCGCGCCACAAAAACATCCTCGCGTCCTTGCCTACAAGCTCGCCGTCATGGTAAGGTGAGGACTGGAGGAACGTGGACAGCGCCGGGTCGGCCGCGACCAGGAAATTGAATTGGTTCAAGTAAACGTCCCTGGAACGCTTGATTTTTGCGGATAGGACCCCTTCACTCCTGTCAATCACGCCCCGCGGGGTGCTGAAGTGGAACTGGAAACTGCAGACCTTGCAGGCCACGTCAACGAAGGCTTGGCCGAAAATGGAATGCAGGGCGTTGTACCAAGGCCTGCTGCGCATTATGGGCGTGGATTTCCCGGGGTAAGCGCCAAACGGGTACAAGTGCAGCCCAATTGACTCAGCGGTCTCAATTACTTTCTCCAAGTTAGAGAAAAAGTTCCTAGTGAGCCCAAGCACCCTGCCGTGGGGCCTTGACCCGATTTCAATGAAGGACTTGCTGACTTCAACAGGGAAGTGGCTAATGCCCTTGTGCCTCGCCTTCCTCATCAACAAGTCAGCCTTGTTCACCACCAGACCATTCGAGTCCAGCAAAAACATTTCTGCCTCGAGTCCAAGGGTCACTTTTTTCAAAGCCATGTAACGCACGCCTTAAGCCAACGCCAACAAGTTTATCGCGCGTTTTTCCTTGAAGCTAAAGACTCTCAAAAAAGGGCCGATTGGGCGAAAACGCGTCACTGAAAAGAAAGACAGTCAGCATACTTGAAAGCATCCAAAACACATAAAAAGAAACTTGGTTTTTAGTGAGAAAAAGAAAAGGGCAGCCTAAAATGAAGTCCCGGAAAAAAATCACCCTTGTCGGCGCCGGAAAGGTTGGCAGCACTGCGTTGCAGTTGTGCGCCTACAAGGAGTTGGGCGACTTGGTGTTGGTGAACAGGACTGCTGAGACTGCGAAGGGGCTGGCATTGGACTTGAGCGAAAGCGGCCCCATTGAAGGCTTTGACGTAAGCGTGACTGGAACCGGGGATTACAAGGACTCGAAGGACAGCGACGTTGTCGTAATTGCCTCGGGAGCGCAGCGAAAGGAAGGGATGTCGCGCGACGACTTATTGTACAAGAACGCGGAAATCGTGGGAGCGGCCGCCAAAGAACTCGCGAGGCAGTCTCCGGACGCGGTAATGATAGTTGTCTCGAATCCATTGGACGCCATGGTTCACGTTGCGCACAAGGCCTCCAAGTTCAAGCCCTCAAAGGTGGTTGGAATGGCTGGGATACTGGACACTTCCCGCTTCAGGAGCTTCATCGCCTCAGAGTTGGACGTGAGCGTCGAGGACGTTTCCGCCGTCGTCCTCGGCGGCCACGGCGACTTCATGGTCCCACTTCCTGAGCACGCCTCAGTGAACGGCGTCCCCATAACCCAGCTCTTGCCTGGGGAAAAAATCGCGAAAATCGTTGAAAGGACTCGAAACGCGGGCGCCGAAATAATCTCGCTCATGAAGGACTCGAGCGCTTACTACGCGCCCGGCGCGGCTGTCGCGGAAATGATTGAAGCCGTTGTAAAGGACAAGAAGCGCGTTCTGCCTTGCGCGGCTTACTTGGACGGAGAGTTCGGCATCAAGGGCGTGTTCATGGGAGTTCCAGTCAAGCTGGGCTCCAACGGCGTGGAAGACGTGGTTGAGCTGAAGCTCTTGGAAAAGGAAAAGGCGGCGCTCCAGAAGTCTGCCGCGGCTGTCAAGGAACTAATTGGAAAGCTAAAGGGTTGAATGTAAGGGTGCAGGTTGTAAGGTGTGGGTTGTAATGGTTGGGAAAATTTCAATGGGAATGGCTGGCGTGACGGTGTCAGAGTCAACGATTTGCGACGTGCAAGGCTTGAAGGGAAGGCTGGTTTACCGCGGGTACGACATAGAAGACCTTGCAGAGAACTCGAGCTTCGAGGAAGTCATTTACTTGCTGCTCTACGGGGAACTGCCAACTGAAAAGGAATTCCAGGGCTTTAAGAAAAAGCTCCACGCCTTCATGCACCTCCAGCCCAAGGCAGAACAGGGAATGAAGCTCTTGAACCCCAGCACTACTCCAATGGAAGCGCTTCGAACGACTGTTTCAGCCCTTTCGTCCGGGATACCGGACGCGCGCAGCGTTCCATTGGACGTGAACTTAAACGTCGGGCTAAGCCTGGTCGCCAAGTTCCCGGTCATTGTGGCAAACTATTACAGGATAAAGCACAAAAAGAGTTTGGTGAAACCCAACCCAAAGCTTGGGTATGCGGAAAACTTCTTGTGGATGCTTCACGGAAAGAAGCCAACACCAGTGCAGTCAAAGTCAATGGACTTGGACTTAATACTGCACGCAGAACACTCATTCAACGCCTCGACTTTCGCGGCGCGCGTCGCGGCGAGCACGATGAGCGACATTTACTCCGCAATCGTCGCGGCCATATGCACGCTCCGGGGGCCGCTTCACGGGGGCGCGGCGCGCGAGGTTTACTTGATGCTGCAGGAAATCCACGACGCGAAAAACGTTGAAGAATACGTTTCTGGAAAGCTGGAAAGGCACGAAAAGATAATGGGGTTCGGGCACCGCGTGTACAAGACGTACGACCCGCGGGCGCGCGTCCTGAAGAAGATGGCTGACGAGTTGTGCGACAAGGCAGGCAACAGGCGCTACTACGAGGTCGCGGACAAAGTAGAGGAAGTAATGGTCCGCGAGAAAGACTTGTACCCAAACGTTGACTTTTACAGCTCCATAGTGTACCACTCCCTTGGCTTGCCCTTGGAGCTTGACACGCCGATTTTCGCTATTGGAAGGAGCCCGGGCTGGGTTGCGCACGTCTTGGAGCAGTACAAGGAAAACAAGCTAATAAGGCCCTTGGCCGAGTACGTTGGGCCGGTCGGGTTGAAGTACGCGCCGCTGGACCGCAGGAAGTGAACCCGGAAACGCTGGGAAGCCCATTGATTTAAACACTTTTCGCGGGAATGTAGTCTAAAGCTTTTTTTGCGAGCTCTTCCAAGCCAAAAGAGCGGATAATTCGAGGGGGATTATTCAATGGCAGAAGGTACTCTTACTCAAAAAATCATTTCCGGGCACTTGGTTTCCGGCAAGTTGGACGCTGGCGAAGAGATTGCGATAAAGCTAGACCAAGTCCTGCTGCAGGACGCTACTGGGACAATGGCTTGGCTCGAATACGAAGCCATTGGAGTGCCCCGCGTCAAGCCGTTTTCCGTTCAATACATTGACCACAACCTCTTGCAAGCAGACAACAAGAACATGGACGACCACTTGTTCCTAATGACAATGACTTCAAAGTACGGAGCGCAGTGCTCGCTTCCCGGAAACGGGATTTCGCACCACGTACACAAGGAAAGGTTCACGGTTCCAGGGCAGACGCTGATTGGATGCGACAGCCACTCGTGCACTTCCGGCGGTTCCGGGATGCTGGCTTTTGGCGTTGGAGGCATGGAGGTCGCGGTCGGGATGGCGACCGGCGAGGTAACGTTGCAAATGCCTAAAGTTGTCGGCGTAAAGCTTACTGGGAAACTCAGGGAGTGGTGCACGGCGAAGGACGTTGCGCTCGAGATCCTCAAGCGCGTGGACGTGGACGGCGGCAAGGGAAAGGTTTGGGAGTTTTACGGCGACGGAGTGAAGACGCTCTCCGTTGCGGAACGTTCCACGATTTGCAACATGGCTGTAGAGACTGGCGCAACAACGGGCATTTTCCCGTCAGACGAACTCACGAGGCGGTTCTTTGCTGCCGAGGAAAGGGGGAAAGACTTCACGGCCCTTGCAGCTGACGACAAGGCAAAGTACGACGAGGTCATGGAAATAGAACTGGACAAAGTCGAGCCGTTAATCGCCATGCCTCACTCGCCCGGCAACGTGAAAGCTGTCAGGGAAGTTGCCGGCACTGAAGTCTTTCAGGCAATGATTGGGTCTTCCACGAACTCGAGCTACGAGGAAATGATGACTTGCGCAAGCATGCTCGAGCAAAAGCCGAAAAGCCAAAACTGCACTTTTCACGCAATTCCAGGCTCGCGCCAGCTCGTCGAGACAATGGACCGCGACGGCGGCATAATGAAGTTGTTGCGCGCTGGGACTAGGATAGCCGAGCCTTCGTGCAACGCGTGCATTGGGATGGGCAACGCGCCCGCTTACGGAATCTATTCAGTCCGCTCTTTCCCGCGCAACTGGGAAGGACGTTCCGGAACGGAGGACGACTTGGTCTGCCTGTCCAGCCCGGAAACCGCTACTGCGTGCGCGATTACTGGAGTGATAACGGACCCGCGCGACTTGGGACTAAAGTGGCCCAATCACAAAGAACCTTCAAGCTTCGTAATCGATGACAACATGGTGATTGCGCCAAAGTTCGTTGACGCAGTCAGGAGGGGCCCGAACATTAAGTCGTTGCCGGAAATGCCTCCAAGGATTCCTGACTCATTGAGCGGCAAGGTGGTCATAAAAGTCCCGGACGACGTCTCGACTGACCACATAATGCCCGCGGGCGCCGAGGTGCTGCCGCTGCGCAGCAACATCCCTGCAATCTCCGAGTACGTGTTCCACAGGTACGACAAGGACTTCGTGAAACGCTGCAAGGAATCCAACGGGGGGTTCATTGTGGGCAGGAAGAACTACGGCCAAGGCTCTTCAAGGGAGCACGCTGTCCTCGCGCCAAAGTACTTGGGGGTGAAGGCTGTAATTGCCGTGGCGTACGCGCGCATTCACCGCAGCAACCTAATAAACTTCGGGCTCATTCCATTGGAGTTCAAGGACGAAAAAGAATACGAAAAAATCAACCAAGGCGACGAACTTGAAATGAATGGGTTGGAAAAGGCCGTTAGGGGAGGCGGGGCTGTTGTGGTGTTGAACAAGTCCAATGGCAAAAGCGTTCACTGCAAGGCCAGCTTGAAGGAACGCGAACGAGAAATAGTACTCTCTGGCGGTTTGCTTAATTACATAAAGAGGCACTTGAGGGAGTGAAGAAATGAGCGTGAGAAAGGAAAGCGACAGCTTGGGCGACGTAAGCGTGCCCTCCGAGGCTTACTACGGAGCGTTCACTCAACGGGCCTTGGAAAACTTCCAAGTAAGCAGCTACACCACGCATTCGAGCATGGTGCGAGCGCTCGGGCTGCTCAAGCTTGCCGCGGCGCAGGCAAACATGGAACTCGGGCTGCTGGACAAGAAGAGGGGGGAGGCAATAGTCAAGGCCTCAGAGGAAGTCATTGAGGGAAAATTCAACAACGAGTTTTCCATGGACGTCTTCCAGGCCGGCGCCGGCACTCCATTGAACATGTGCGCCAACGAAGTCATCGCAAACCGCGCCACGGAAATCCTCGGCGGCAAGAAAGGAGAGTATTGGGTTCACCCAAACAACCACGTGAACATGGGCCAGAGCTCAAACAACGTCATACCCAGCGCGATAAAGATAGCGGCCTACGCCTTGAGCGAAAACGTCACCGCGCAAATGGAAGCGCTCGAGGAAGCGCTGGAAAAAAAGGCCAAGGAATTCAACAAGATACTCAAAACGGGGCGGACTCACTTGCAGGACGCCGTCCCAGTAACTCTTGGCCAGGAATTCGAGGCGTACGCCGCGTTCGTCAGGCGCGACGCAAACAAGGTCCGCATTGCCGCAAACACTTTGCTGGAACTGGGGCTGGGCGGCACTGCGATCGGGACTGGCATCACGGCGCACCCAAAGTTCGGCAAGGCCGCCGTGAAAAACGTTGTTGAAGTGACTGGAGTGAAGTTCTTTGAAACCAACGAACACATTTACCTAACGCAAAGCGTCATGCCCTTCGTTGACCTTTCCGGGGCGATGCGCATGTCGGCGATTGACTTGTTGAAGGTCTCGAACGACTTGGTGTTCATGAGCTCGGGCCCCCGCGCGGGAATTTCCGAAATTCAATTACCTGAAGTCGAGCCGGGTTCCTCAATAATGCCCGGCAAGGTTAACCCTTCAATAGTCGAGGCGTTGAAGATGGCGTGCGTCAAAGTCGTCGGAAACGACACCGCCATTGAAATGGCGGCAAAGGAAGGGCAAATGGAGCTAAACGTCATGACTCCAGTGATAGCGCACTGCCTCATAGAGTCACTGGAAGTCTTCGCCAACGCCGTGAAAATGTTCACCGAGAAATGCGTCAAGGGGATAACTGCTGACGACCAGAGGGCGCGCGAACTGCTGGAGCAAAGCACTGCAATGGCAACCGCGCTCAACCCGTACCTTGGCTACGAAGTCATGTCCCGCATTGTAAAGACGTGCATTTCCGAAAACCGCTCGGTCAAGGACGTCATACTTGAAAACCAGCTAATGTCAAAGGCGGACCTGGACAAGGTATTGGACATTGAGAGCCTCACAAAGCCCGGAGAAGTGGACGCTGGGCTGGCGGAAAAAGTGAAGAAAAGCAAGGCCTACGAAAAGTTCACCGCCAAATGACTTGGCTCGGGAGTTGAGCTGATTGAAGTGCAAGAAGTGCGGCAATGCCATGAAAGCAGCAGAAGAGCTTACCAAGAACGGGCAAAGAATCGCGGACATTGACAACGGCTTCACCGACGTAAAGTCTTTCAAGTGCAAGAACTGCGGCTGGGAAGAAACACTCAAGGACGGCTCCAAGAAACTCGGCTGAGGCCGCAATTGGAAAAAGGAAATTGTGCTTTTTTATGGGGAAAAATACTGCGCTTGCAGTGGTGGACATGCAAAACGACTTCCGCGCCGGCAGCGGCTCGCCTTACGCGTGCCAGGGCTTGGACGAAAAACTCGTGAAAAACGTCAAGAAACTAATAAGCGCTTGCAAAGAGAAAGGGTTCAAGGTCGTTTACACCCAGCAAAGCATTAACCCCGACAAGTCCAACGCCGAACGAGGCGAGCCCTTGGACGTGAGGGTGTGCATCACCGGGACGCCGGGGTGGGAAATAATCAAGGAAATCCAGCCAAAACCCGGCGACTTTGTTGTCAGGAAGCACCGCGCTTCCGCCTTCTTCAAGACAAGCCTCGAAGAAGAACTGAAAAAGGAAAGCATTGACTCAATCGTGTTCTGCGGGGTTTACACTAACAACTGCGTTCGCGCCACTGCGCAGGACGCGTACGCCCGCGACTACCACGTTGTTTTCATCTCGGACTGCTGCGGGGCGCAGTCCGATGGAAAGATGAGCCACAGGAAAATGAACAAGCTGGCCCTGGAAGACTTGCGGAACAGGCAGTACGAGACAGAGGTATTGACGTTGAAGGAGTTCACTGAAAAAGTTAACCAGTGAACCAAGGACTGAAGTGGAGTTGAATTGAATGAATTACAAGGTAACGCTTATTCCAGGCGACGGCACCGGCCCAGAAGTCTCCAACGCGATGAGGGAATGCGTTGAGGCGGCGCTCGAGGCCGCGAGCGGCAGCAAGATTTCGTGGGACGTGCAGTTGGCTGGCGAGGAAGTAATTGCATCCGAGGGCACGCCAATTCCTGAAAAGGTCCTCGCCTCCATAAAGAAAAACCGCGTTGCAATAAAGGGGCCGTTGACCACTCCGGTTGGCACGGGTTTTAGGAGCGTAAACGTGGCAATCAGGCAAGCACTGGACTTGTACGCGAACCTGCGGCCGGCGAAGTACTACGAGGGAGTAAAGACCCCGATAAAGAACGTTGACTTGGTTGTCGTCAGGGAGAACACTGAGGACTTGTACGCAGGCATTGAGTTCGAGCAAGGAAAGCCGGCCACGAACGAAGTGGTGAAGTTCTTGTCCGAAAAGAGCGGGAAAAAAATCAAGAGCGACAGCGGCTTGAGCATAAAGCCAATTTCCGTGAGCGGGTCAGAGAGGATCGCGCGCTTCGCCTTCGAGTACGCGCAAAAGAATGGGAGGAAAAAAGTCACTGCCGTCCACAAGGCAAACATAATGAAGCACACCGACGGGCTGTTCCTGGACACTGCCAAGAGGATCGCGCTGGAATTCCCGGGAATCCAGTTCGAGGACGTCATAGTTGACAACATGTGCATGCAGTTAGTGCAAAAGCCAGAGCTTTACGACGTGCTGCTGTGCCCGAACTTGTACGGCGACATCATTTCGGACTTGTGCTCGGGCCTGGTGGGAGGGCTTGGAATGACTCCTTCTGGGAACTACGGCAAGGACTCGGCAGTCTTTGAAGCGGTTCACGGCAGCGCGCCCAAGTACAAGGGCTTGAACAAAGTAAATCCAACGGCAATGATTTTGAGCGGCGCAATGATGCTCAGCTACTTGGGTGAAAGGGAGGCGGGAATGAAAATAGAGCAAGCGGTTGCCAAAGTGATAAGCGAAGGGAAACGCGTTACTTACGACTTGAAAGCGCAAAGGGACGACCCGGGCGCCGTTGGAACGAGCGAAATGGCCAAGGCGGTAATCAAGGCGCTGGAGTAGAAAAATAGCGAATTGTCTCCTCCAGGCCCTTTTCCAGCGAGTACTTGGGCTTCCAGCCAAGGACTTTTTTCGCGCGCGAAACGTCCGCAACAGAACGCCTTACCTCGCTGGGCTTGGCAGCCACGCGCAAAACCTTTGAATTTGAGTTAGTCAGTGAAATAATCAGCTCTGCTAGCTCGTTCAAGCTCGTTTCGTGGCCCGTGCCAATGTTGATTACTTGGTTGTTGGCTTTTTCCACGTCGGCGGCAAGCAGCATGGCCCGGCACACGTCGTTAACGAACACGAAATCGCGCGTCTGCGTTCCGTCCCCGAAAACCACCAAGTCTTTTCCTTGGAGGGCGTTGGTTATAAACTTCGGAATGACGGCGGAATATTGGGAGGTTGGGTTTTGCCGCGGGCCGTAAACGTTGAATAGCCTCAAGATGACTGCATGCAAGCCGTTGCCCTTGCCTGCCTCCAGGAGCAGCTCTTCAGCCTCAAGCTTGGTTGACGCGTAAGGAGACTCTGGCGCGAGAACCGAGTCCTCTGTCTTGGGCAGCACGGGGTTGTTTCCGTAAACGGCTGCTGAGGAAGGGAATACTAGTTTTGGCACGTGGTTGGAAAGCGCGGCGTTCAACACGTTTTTCGTTCCCTCGACGTTGTACGAGCGCGCCTTTTCCGGCGAGGCAATTGATTCCTGCACTGAAATCATTCCCGCCAAGTGGAAAACCGCGTGCACGCCCTCCAAGTGAGCCTTTAGTTGTTCCTGGCTGGAAATGTCAAAGCCGTCCCTCAAGTCAAAGGAATAGACGTCTTGGCCTTCCGTTTCCAGGTAGCTCACTAGGTTGGAGCCAATGAAGCCCTTTCCGCCGGTAACCAAGTACTTCCTTATTCTTTGCAGCATTCCCTAAACCAGCCCCGAAAACAAAAACAAGGCAATGAATCCAAGCAGGACTTCGAAGGCAATGAAGGAAAGCACTAGGTTTTTCTCTGAAACGCCGTTGGCCCAAATCATTGCGTATTGAGCCAAGTGCACGGGCCCGGAGTCCGGGCAGTAAAGCTTCCCGTTCTTCCAAGCGCCGCTCCAGCCCTTTCCCGGGAGCTTGTTGCGCCACTTCACTGCAAAGTCAGCAAAGTACGGGAGGAAAAGCAAGACCGCGGCCGCTTCCATGTCCCCCAGCACTGCCACGATTGCGGCCATGGCGCCAACGAAGTACGTAAGCGTGTCCCCGGCGAAGACTCTTGCCGGGAACCAGTTGAACTTGAGGAAAGCCAAGAGCGACGCCACCATAGTCGCGCAAATCAAGGCCACGAAGGGCGCCTTTTCAAAGCTGATCACTCCAAGGGTGGCGAAAATCACCACTCCCAGCCCTGCCTCGAGGCCGTTGAAGCCCGCGAACATGTTGTAAACGTTGGCAGCGCCAACAATCCCCACTGGCACTATCAAGAGTGGGTACAGCAAACCGAAGTCAACGGAGCCAAGGAACGGAAAACTCATGGTGCTCTGCCCGGCGTTGACCACCATCATTGGGATTGCCGCCGGAATGGTCAAGAGCGGCTTTTGCCATTGCTTCAAGCCAACCTGCCACCCGAGTATGTCGTCAAGCATTCCAACGACTGCTACAATCAACGCGCTTGAAAGCAAGGCAAACAATTCAATGACGTTTACCGTTGTTTGAAAGTAGAAAATCTTGAAGCCCACGTAAAGCAGTATGGCGAACGAAAAACCCAGCACAACGGTAATGCCACCCATTTCCGGGACTTCGGGGCGGTTTGGCTTGTTTATGTCCTTTCCAACGAGCTTTATGTTCTTGGCCGCGCGCATCCACACTGGCGTGAAGACTAGGGTAAAGAAGAACGCCGCAAAGGGAATCAAGGAAAACAAAACCGCGTTTTCGTCAAGTTTGAATACCATTCAATTACACCAATCAAGGGTTAGGGCAGGAAATTCACGCGCCGGCACTGCGTGCAATTAAGTCAAATTAAAGCAGACAGAAACCTTGAAAGTAGTGTTTTAAATGAGTTCCCAAAAGTTTCAATCCGAACTTCTCATGGCTGGTAAAACTCTAAGCGTCGCGGTTTTGCTCCTCTTCTTGGCCTTGGCCGTCAGGGCGCCGCACTTGTGGAACAAGATGACCGCGGACGACACGTGGACCGCGAGCGGCGTGCTAAACCTTTCAAGGGGGATAACAATAGAGGACGGCCTCACGAAACAACTCGCCTTTTGGTACGGCACGCCTGAAAGCCCCGCAACGCAGAGCCGGTTCTTTTTGATGCAAAACCACCCACCCTTGTACTTGTACAACTACCTTCCGTTCGTGGAGGCGCTTGGACACAACGAGTTCGCCTTGCGCCTCCCGGCGCTGCTCGCCGGCCTGGCGGCGTTGTTGGTCACTTACTTGACGGCTAAAAAATTCATTGGCAAGGAGACAGCGGCGCTTTCCCTGGCTTTGGGCGTTTTCTCGGCGTACCACGCCTTCCACAACTCCCTAGTGATAGAAGTCTCGGGGTCTTTTGCTGGGCTTGCGTTCGCTGCCGCTACTTATTATTTCCTGAAGGCAGAAAAAGGCGGAAAACTAGCTGATTACGCCGCGGCCGGCGCCGTCTTGTTGTTCGGCGTCCTGACCTACATGATCACGGTGGTTCTGTGGTTTGGAATGGTGGCGTTGCTTGCATTGCAGCGCAAGTGGAAGGAAGCCGGCGTGGTGTTTTCAATCGTGTTCGTTGGGTACGCGGCGCTCGCCCTCGGCTACATCGCCTTCCTGGACTCGGAGTACTTGTTGAAGATTTTCTACAACCCAGTTTCGTTCAGCGCCATAGCGTCAGGAGCGCCGTTAAGCGAGAGGCTCACTGGAATAATTGCGGGAAACGCGTTGCTGCTCCAGCAGTTAAGCCCTGCGCTTGCCTCGATCCTGTTCCTGGCAGTTGCTCAAGCAGCCTGGAACGCGGTTTCGAAGCGCAAGTTCGACTTGGGGCTAACGGAGCACAAAGTGCTGGCGTTGTTCTTGCTGCTAACTGGAGTGGTGGCACTCGCGGGAGGGATGGCCAAGGACAGGTACTTCGCTCCAAGCCTTTACCTTTCATTCCTCGTCGCCGGGACTTGGCTTTCGTCCACGGTCAAGGCGTGGGTGGAAAAGGACTGGAAACTCGCAACTGCTTCTGCCGCGGCGGCTTTCGCGGCGCTGGCAGCGACGGGCTACCACGAGTACTTTTACTACGAGTACGCGTTGTACGGTTCTAACGCGTTGAGTTTTGCGGCCTTCGCGCTGCCATTGATTCCGTTGACTGCGGCAGTTTTCCTGCCCAGGCATAGAAGGACTTCCGCCGTGGTTTTGCTGGGACTGTTCTTGGGCGCGGGCCTTTACCACGTGGCCTTCAACGAGACAAAGTGGCAAATTGCAATTTCCCGCGCCGTGGACTTCGGGTTGGCTAGCAACGCAACGTTTTTCGCCAGCAAGTCTAGCTACATGCTTCACTCAATCGCCTACTACGACTACTACAAGGACGGCAGGGAGCGAATTGAAAACAGCTACGTGTTGGCAAGCCTTGCTCAAATAGATGAAATAAGCAAGATGAAGGGCTGCGAGTCCTACTTTGTCGGAAGCTATCCATTGCTGGTGGCGTGCGATGAATGGAGTTACGGAAAGTGAAAAGCTACGCGAGCGGCTTCCACCACGCCTCGTTTTCAACGTACCACTTGATTGTCTGCCTCAAGCCGTCCTCGAAAGAAACTTTTGGGGCCCAGCCCAGCCCGCGGGCCTTGCCTGAGTCAAGCGAGTAACGGTAGTCCTGGCCGGGCCGGTTTGCAACGAAGTCAATCAAGGACTCCGGCTTTTTCAACTCCTCCAAGATGAATTTCACGACTTCAATGTTGGAGCGTTCGTCGTTCGAGGCAATGTTGTAAACCTCTCCAGGGGCGCCCTTGCGTGAAACTAGCTCAATGGCCTCGCAGTTGTCCAAGACGTACGTCCAGTCCCTCACGTACTCACCGGTTCCGTGCACTGGCAAGGGCTTGTTGCGCAACGCGTTCACTATCATTCTTGGAATCAGCTTTTCTGGGAACTGGCGCGGGCCGTAATTGTTGCTGGAACGCGTCACGACAACGGGCAAGCCGTACGTCTTGTGGTAGGCGTGGCACAACAAGTCCCCGGAGGCTTTGGTTGCCGAGTAAGGAGATGAAGGGTTTAGCTGCGATTCCTCGGTAAAGGACCCTTTCTTGGTCGAGCCGTAGACTTCGTCAGTGCTTACCTGCACAAACTTTTCCAAGTCGTTCTTGCGCGCGAATTCCAGCAAGTTGAACACGCCGAGGCAGTTTGACTTGACGAACGGTTCCGGCGTCGAGACGGAGTTGTCCACGTGGCTTTCGGCGGCAAAGTTGAACACTAAGTCAACCTTTCCGACTTTGCCCAAGTCCGCCTTGCTTGCGACGTCGCCTTTCACTAATTCAATTTTCCGCTTCAAGCCCTTCAAGCTCTCGAGGCGGCCCGCGTAAGTCACCTTGTCGAATACAACGAGCTCGTCGCCGGGCTTTTTCTCCAATAAAAGTCGAACGAAGGCGCTTCCAATGAAGCCCGCGCCGCCAGTCACCAGGACTCTCATAAAAAAGCCTCACTCGTCAGAGTTCTTTAACTGCTTGTTGATCTTTTCAGCCATTTTTTCGCGCTCGCTAATGTAGGAGTCGAGGCTCAAGTCCTTGAGCATTTCCTTTTCAACGTTCAGGATAGTCTTCCACTTTCCCATGTCAATGTACTTTCCCTTGAGGACGACGCCGCAGACTTTTTCGCCTTCCTCCAAAGCCAGCGCCACTGCGTCCGTTATCTGTATTTCGCCGTTGACTCCGGGCTTGACGCGGGCAATGAAGTCGAAAATTCTCGGGTCGAAGACGTACGCGCCGCACATCGCGTAGTACTTGCCGTTGTGCGCGAACTCGGCCGCCTCGCTCTTGCCGGGCTTTTCCTTGACCTTGCCGATGACGGCCCCGGTTCCCTTGAGTGAAAGCTTTGCCACGCCATAGCCTTCCGAAGTAGGCGTCTCGAACAACAACAGGGTCGCAATCGGCTTTTCCTCGAAGTGGAAATCGATAAGCCTCGTAATTTCCTCTTTTGGCTCAATGAATGAGTCGCCAAACAGCGTCAGGAACGTCGAGCTGACCCAGTCGCGGGCCTGGAGTATGGCGTGGCCGGGGCCTTTTGGCTTTAGCTGGTACAGGTATGAAATCTTGGCGTCAAAGAAGGAGCCGTCGCCCAAGTAGTCCATCAACGCGCCCTTCTTGTGCCCTACTATTACGTAAATCTTGTCAATGCCGCCCGCCTTCAAGTTCTCGACCGCGTGCTCTATGACGGCCTTGCCGAGGACGGGGTACATTTCCTTTGGCACGGCCTTCGAGAAAGGGTAGAGGCGCACGCCGCTGCCCGCCGCGGGAATCAAGCCTATCACGTTTCTTTCCATGAAAAATCAAACCACGAACGCAGGATGAAAAAACAACGGCCTTGCGCTAAAAGCGAAAGCGCTGCAAGCGGCGCTTCTTCCGGCTTTCAAAGAAGTAACAACTTCTTTAGGTTTTTAAAGGCTACCCCGAAAGTGGTCTTATTGTTACTTTTTGTCAGTGAAAAAAATGGCCAAGCTAGGAAAAGTCTCCGTCATCCTCCCGGCGTACAACGAAGAAAAGGCGTTGGCGAAAGTCGTGCGCGAAGTCATAAAAGTCATGCGCGGCTCCAAATTCAAATTCGAGGTAGTGATTACTGACGACGGCAGCAAGGACCGCACGTTTGAGATCGCGAAAAACCTCGCAAGAGAGTTCAGGGAAGTAAAAGCCTTCACTCACGGGGTGAACAAGGGAAAGGTTGCGGCGGTGAAGACGTGCGTCTCAAAAGCCTCGGGCGAAGTGATAGTGATAATGGACGCCGACTACACTTACCCAGCGCGTTTCATACCGGAAATGCTTGAAAAAGTCAGCGAAGGCTACGACATGGTTCTAGGCAACCGGTTCGGGCTGGACACGTCAATGTCCAAAACCCACAGGCTCGGCAACGACTTTTTTTCTGCGGTCATTTCACTCGTGTCGGGCGTTGAAATAAGGGACGTGCAAACCGGCTTCCGCGCCTTCAGGAAGGAAATGTTCCAGGAAATGGAACTGACAGCGAAGCGCTTCGAGTACGAAACCGAGCAGACAATCAAGGCCGCAAAAAGGGGTTACAGGATTTGCGAAATCCCAATAGAGTACCGGGAAAGGCTGGGGGAAAGCAAGTTGAACGGGTTCAGTGACGGCTTGAAGATAATGATTGCAATAATAAAGTTCGCGTTACTTGAAACCCTAAGGGGCGGCGCCGGGAGAAAACGCTAGTCGACTATCCTGTAGGAGTAAAAGTACTTCAATAAGTCCTTCCAGTCCTGCTTGGAGCCGTGGCTCTTTATGAATTCCGCGGTGCGCTGGCCCATGTCCAGGCAGTTGTCCGTGTTGTTGTAATTGAACAAGCCCTGCCGGCCGAGCGTCAGCACTCCCGTAAGCCCTTCCAAGTACTCGAAGACCACGTTCAGCTTTTCCATGAAGCGCACGTCGTACTTGGGGTAAATGTTCTTCAGCCTCACAACCAAGGAGTCATAAATTTCTTCCTCGGTCAACACGTCGGCCTTTTCCAAGTCCGCAACCACTCTCTGCACTACCACGTCGTCGCTGGCGTTCCACAACTCCTTGTTTGGGTCGTAAGTTATCTCGGCGCACACGCACGTCTTGCCCTTGGGCCCCATTTCACTGCTGAAGTTCTTTTGCTCTGACAAGCGGTTAAAGGAAAACTCCAGCTCCGGGTAAAAGATCCAGTTGTCCTCCAATACCTTGTCCCTGTTGGCGAACACGTACACCAACAG
>DATDTB010000074.1:0-9519 GCA_035291025.1 archaeon | reverse complement strand
GCGACGGCGAAACCGTTGTCTTTCACCGCGGGAACTCGTACGTTTTGGAGACGCGGGAGAGCGTGAACTTGCCCAATGACATGACCGCCCGAATCCAGCCGCGCATGAGCACTTGCCTTTTGGGGTTGAGCCTTTCAACAGCGGACGTTGACGCCGGGTACAAGGGGGGCCTGCGGTTCAGCGCGTACTGCGTTAGCCCGTGTGAAATCGAGATTGGCACGCGCTTTTGCCAAGTCATTTTCAACAGGCTTGAAGAGCCCACGGAAAAGCCTTACCAGGGGTTTTACCAAAACCTTTCCTCGCTTGACGCAGGAGAACTCAAGAAACGCGAGCAGTCAATGAAGTTCAAGTAAGAACGGGCTTTTTTTCCCAATCATTATTTCTTGAACCAGTTTTCCAGGCGGCTTTGCCCGAGCGCGCCGCCAAGCGCCTTTTCCAGTGCCGTCGTGGCGTTTTCAACTCGGTCTTGGGAAAAGTCGTGTTTTTCGCACAAGAACTCCACTACTTTTGAGCGGTTCGGGGGGTTCCACTTCAATTCGTAGTCCTTAGTGGTCGGGATTTCCAGGAATACTTTTTCAACTTCCAAGTAGTCGAACGGCACTGACTTGTTGTCTTCCTTTAATGCAGTTGTTATTGACTCGAAGGAGTCGTGTTCTTGGACGAGCTTCAAGGCCTTCTTTGGCCCGATTCCTTCGACTTTGTCGTTGAAGTCAGTCCCCACCAGCAACCCGAGCCACACGAGCTTCCGTCGGTCAATCCCCAGCGCTTCCAGCGCCTCGCCTAAGTCAATGAGTTCCGGGACCGTTTCAGTGTAAGCGTTCTTCCTGGGAACCTTCCTGCGCCCGGAAATCGTGAGGTTGCGCAAGAGCCTTGGCGCGCCGAACAACAGCGAGTCAAAGTCCTGCGAGCCGGCAGCCCAAACGCTTCCCTGGGAGCACATGAACGCCGCCTGCGCCTCGCCCTCGGAAGGCGCCTGCACCCACGGCACGCCCATCACCCCCAATAAATCCTTGCTTTCCTCCACCATTTTGCCCGTGAGCTTTATAGCGGCCTGCGCGGCAACGCGCGCCTCTTCAATCTTTCCCGCGCGCCTCTTCTCTTCCCACAACTCTTCCGCTTTCCTGCGCACTTCGCGGCGTTCCTCGATTGTCCTCCGCTTGAGCTTTGGTGGCTCGCCGTCGAATACGTAAACAGGCTTCACTCCCGCCTCGACGAGTTTAATGGTCTTGTAGAAAAGCCCTGACAAGTGCGACGTGACGTTTCCCTGCGAGTCCATCAACAAAGTGCCGTCGTACTGCCTTATTATGGCTAGGAACTGGTACAAGGCGTTGAAGGCGTCCAAGGAAACCTTTCTCCCCCGCAGCGCCTCAAAGCTCGTGTCCTTCTTGGGCACTATTTCACTGATTTGGACTCCCATGACTTCATCTCTTTAGTAGTTGAACCTTCTCTCATAGTTCGAGTGGTTGAACCATTCAAGCAACACTGAAATTATTTCAACTTCGTTTCCCCGAATTGTGTAAAGCAGCCTCCAGCCGTCCGGCAAGTCGTATTTTCTTAAGTTGTCGAGTTGGAACTTCTTAACGTATTCCTTGGGCCACAGCCTTGAAGGAATCCTGACGCCGCACAGCGGGTCCTCTTTCAAGTCCCTAATTGCTCTTTCCAGAAATGCCGTAAGCTTTCTGTCCTCGAATGTGCCTGATTTTAGTTGGTCAAATGATTTTTTCAAGGCCTCGCTTGCGAAAGCCACTTTTTTGACTCTGTTCGCGTTTCTCAATCAAGCACCAGTTTTTTGCTCTTGAGCCTTTGAATGCCTGACGGGTTCCAAACCCACGAAACGTGGCCGTCTGATTCGATTATTATTTTTCCAGAGTATTCCAAGTAGTCCAAGGCAGTTAGATACGTTTGCCACATTGCTTTTTTTGGCAGCGCCCTCCAGACTTGTGATATGGTTAGGTCTCCCTTGGCTTTCCTAATGGCTTCTTCTATCATTAGGACCGTGTCGAGTCGTGGAAAGCGAAGCACGTCTTTCTTGAATGGCACCCCAAATTTCTCCATAAACGTCAATATATCAATTGATATAAAGGTATTTATTCTTTTCTGCGTTAACCGCTAAACAGCCTTTTTCTGGAACTGAAAAAGCAACGCCAAGGAGTCTTTAAAACAAGTACTCTTTTTCCTTCAATCCAATTCAATGGGGGGTTTTGTTGAATGGAGTGCGAGATTTGCGGTTCTGATTCACTGCTTTCAGAAGTGCTGGTTGGGGCGAGTTCGTTGATGTTGTGCAATGACTGCGAAAAGTTCGGGCACAGGCAAAAAACCCAGCTCACCCTCAGGACTCACGCCACCCACGCCAACCGCCCCCTTTCTTCGGCGACGCGCGGAGTTGACTTGGAGTTCCCCCCGCTCAAGCAGGACTACCGGCAAGTCATTCAAGGCGAAATGAGGAAACGCGAATGGAACTTGGAGGACTTGGCCAAGGCCGTCTTTGAAAAACGCTCCGTGATCGCAAAAATAGAATCCGGGCACCTCGAGCCCGAGGACGCATTGGTTTCCAGGCTGGAAAAGACACTTGGAGTCAAGCTAAGGGAATCGCTTTCAAGCGCCGCCGAACCCGAAAAGGCAATGGCTCCGCGCCTTTCGTCGTCAACCGGAATGACCTTGGAGGACTTGGTGGTAGTGAAAAGGAAGGCCAAGGCGAAAAAGGAATGACGTAATTGTGTTTTCCCTTGACTTCATGCGAATGGCTTTATAGCCCTTTCCTGGAGTAATAGTCTTTTAATTAAAAGCACTTTTTTTGGTTCGCACGAAATGGTCTTGGCAATTCTGCAGGGGTTCGTTGAAGGACAACCCGTCCTCACGGCTTACGCGTTGTTAGTCCTAGTCCCAGTCCTTTATTCTTACTTGTCCAAGGGAAAGCCGCAGTTCTTGTTCATGCACAAGTCCAAGTGGCTCACTGACCGCGTTACCGACTTTTCCAAGGCCCACGGGCGCTCCGTTGAACTGATGGCGACGCTTGGAATAGTCCTTGGAACGGGCTTGTTCGGGCTGCATTACGTGCTTTCAAGGCACAAGAGCCCTTACAACTCAGTCTTGTTCGTCTTTGGCGCAATCGTTTTCGCGTCACTGAACTGGTGGTTTGTTTACTCGCAGCAGTTCGGCTTGATTTCCGAGTTTGGCAGGGCGCTTTCCGTCCCATTGATGACGTTGTTTGGCTTGAGCTTCTTCCTCGTCGTAGCCTTGGGCGACTACAGTTTCACAGTGGTCCAGGGAATACTTGAAGCGAAAAAGACTTGCCCAACAGTCGCCCCAGTCCTCCCCGGGGTCTCGCTGCCGGGTTTTGGCGTGTCAATTCCCTTGATTGAGGGGTGGATCGCGTTAATGGTCGCAATGTTCGTTCACGAATTAAGCCACGGGGTGTTAATGCAGCGCTTCCGCTCGGGCTTGGAAAGTGTTGGACTCCTCGCCGCGGGTTTACTCCCAGTGGGGGCGTTCGCGGAACCGGACGAGAAAAAATTCAACGCCTTGGACCCGTACCACAGGTTCAAGATACTCGCCGCAGGAGCCGCTGCAAACTTTGCGGTGTTCGCTTTGGTTGCAGTGCTCTTGTTTGCCTTGGGCTTGTACTTGCAGCCTTTCTCAGAGTCCCTGGAAAACGCCGCAGTGACAAAGGCTATCGTGACAGGGATAACCGAACGCGAGGGCTTGTGCGGCGAGGGCGCGTTGAGCGCGGCAGCAGCCCTCAGGGTAAGGCCGGGCTGGGAACTTGTTTCAGTCAACGGCAACTCGATAACTTCGCGCGCGTCCATTTCCTCTTACACTGGCCCCGAACACGCCGGCCAAAGCGTTTTAGTGGTTTTCAGGGACGAAAACGGGGTTTTGCTGGAGGAAAAGCGGGCGATGCTTGGCCAGTTCGGCACTTTGGGGCTGCAGTTGAACCTTGAAACAGAGAAAGTCGAGCCGCCGTTGTACTACAATGAAGTCGCGCTCGCCATTCGTGTGCTGTTCTGGATGGGTTTGCTTAACTTGCTCCTTTCCCTGTTCAACTTCTTGTCAATAGGGCCCACTGACGGCGGCAGGCTCCAGCCGGAGCTGATGGGTTACTATTTGGCGCGCTTTTTCAACGGCGACCGCAAGAAGGCGCAGCACTTCTTTTACAAGAACATGAGCGTCCTTGTTTTGGTGCTGATCGTCTTCAACGCGTTGCCGTGGCTCTTGAACGCTTTCAGGTGAGCAAGGAGAATGGCGGGCGTGGTCAAAATAGTCGCCGGCGGCCTTGTCGTGAAAGACGGAAAGTTCGTGATTGTGAGGGAAAAAAAGAAGGGAATCGCGGGCTTGTGGAACTTTCCCCTTGGAGGATTGGAGGAAGGCGAGAAGATTACTGACTGCGCCAAGAGGGAAATTGAAGAGGAAACAGGGCTGGAAGTGCGGCTGGATTACTTGGTTGGAGTTTACCAAAACCCTAAACGGCCCAACGGCGACTGCGTCGTGAAGTTCATTTTCCACGCAACACCGCTCAGCGGCACCCTAACGTGCCCGCCGGACTTGCAGGAAGTGAAGTGGGTTTCTTTCAAGGAATTCAAGGAGATTCCCGCAAGCCAGCAAAGAGAGTCCGTCAACGAACTGGTCGTGGCTGACTACCTGTCGGGTGCGAAGTACCCTTTGGATTTCCTGAAGGCGTATTCTTGACACTTTTTCTTTTTTCCAAACAACAGGAAAACAAGTAAAAAAAGGCAAAAGAGAGAAAATAAAGAAAAAGGGAGCGAGTGGAGTTTCTTAATCGAAGTCGCCGCCGCCCATTCCGCCCATGCCTGGAGGCATGCCTCCGGGCCCGCCCGGGCCCCCGGAGCTCTTGCCTTGCGCCGCGATTATGTCGTCAATCCTCAAAATGAGTTCCGCGGCCTCGCTGGCGGAGGAAACGGCTTGCTTGTGCAGCCTCGTGGGCTCTATGACGCCGAGCTTTTTCATGTCCTCGGTCTTGCGGGTGAAGACGTTCACGCCGTAATAGCGTCCTTCGCTCTTGTCTTTTTCGTGCTTTGCCCTCAATTCCACGAGCAAGTCAATGGGGTCCATTCCCGCGGTTTCGGCAAGCGTCCTCGGGACTACTTCCAAGGCGTCCGCGAAAGACTCAATTGCCAATTGCTCCCGGCCGCCGACTGTTTTCGCGTAATTCTTCAACCTCAACGCGAGCTCTATGTGCACCGAGCCACCGCCCGTGGTGACGAACCCGTCCTCTATTGCCGATGAAACCGCGCCCAAGGCGTCGTGCGTTGCGCGTTCTGCTTCGTCTATTACGTGCGACGCGCCGCCCCTGAGCAGCAATGTAACGGCTTTGGCGTCCTTGCATTCTTCGACGAAAATCATTGAATCGCCCGCGATCTTCTTTTCGTAAGCCTTTCCAGCGAAGCCAAGGCTTTGAGGGGTGAGGTCTTGCACGCGGGTCTCGATCTTGCCGCCGGTCGCGCTGGCGAGCTTTTCAATGTCCGACTTCTTGACGCGGCGCGCGGCCATTATTCCTTCCCTTGAAAGGAAGTGCTGGGCCAAGTCGTCAATTCCCTTCTGGCAAAAGACAACGGTTGCGCCGGACTTCTTTATGGCTGCTACCATCTTCCTCAGCATGTCCTCTTCCTGGTCCAGGAACGCCTGCAATTGCGACGGGTCAGTTATCTGAATCTTCGCATCAGTCTCGGTTTCCTTTATTTCGAGCGCGCAGTCAAGCAACGCGATCTTTGCGTTCTTTACTTCCTTGGGCATGCCTGGGTGGACGCGTTCCTTGTCAATGACGATGCCTTGAATGAGCTTGGAGTCGTTGAGCGAGCCGCCTTCCTTTTTCTCGATCTTGATCTGGTCCAAGTCCACAACGACTTTGCCGTTTTCCTCGGTCTTGACTTGTTCAATGGCGTCAATGAGCAAGTTTGACAAAATGTCCTTGCCTTCGGCGGCCTTTCCAGTCATTGAAGTGCTTGCAATCTTTAACAGAACGCCTTTGTCCTTCACGGTGACCTTGTCGGAGAGCTTGTCCAACTCTTCCGCAGCCCTTTCTGCAGCCATTCGGTAACCCTTGACGATGAGAGAGGGGTGAATGTCTTGCTCCAAGAGCCTCTCGGCTTCCTTTAACAGTTCACCGGCGATTACGACAACGCTCGTGGTGCCGTCGCCTACTTCGTTGTCCTGCGTCTTCGCTACTTCGACGAGCATTTTCCCGACTGGGTGGTCTATTGACATGTTTTCTAGGATGGTCGCGCCGTCGTTCGTGATCGTGATGTCGCCGAGCTCGTCCACGAGCATCTTGTCCATCCCCTTCGGCCCAAGGGTGGTTTTCACTGCTCCCGCCACGAGTTTCGCGACTTCAATGTTCATTTTCTGCGCCGACCTTCCGCGCACCCTATTCGAGCCTTCCGCCAGTAAAATAATTGGTTGCTGCAGCCTGCTTGCACCATTTGACATTTTTCCACTCCCCCTTTTTCTCCTTTTTTCCCAAGCCCATTGATTTAGGCGTTGGGCATGGTCTTTTTTTCGGACTAAAAACTAAGAATGTCCTTTTGCGTCAACTAAAACAAGTCTTTTTCAGTTCGAGTTTCGCCTACGTAAAAGAACCAGCGCAAGACTTAAAGCCTTTACTGAATCGTTGCGTTTTTTCCCCTTCACAAGGGCGGCGGGCACGGCGCCGACGAACACGCAAACGTTCCACTGGACGGGCAGCAAAACGGCCTGCCCACGTTCCCGCCGGAACCGCAAACGTTCCCGCACGACCCGCAGTTCAGCAAGGAGTATGCGTTGTTGACGTTGGTGCAGGCCTTGACGCCTGCGTTTTCCGAGCCGCAGCACTTGTAGTCATTGCCTAGAGCCGCGCAGCCGCTGTTAGTTGTGCATGCCACCACACCGCAGTTTCCAAGGAAGCAGGCCTCTCCCTTGGCCAGGCAGTCTTCTCCCTGTGACTGCGAGGCGCACCCGCCGCAGTTCTGCGGGTCAGTCCTTGAATTGCTGCACGTAAGAGTTCCATTGGAGACGCAGCGAGAAGTGCCAACGGGGCACGCGCACCTTGAATCTGATAGGGATTCAACGCAGTCGCCGTTGCAGCACCCGTAGCCAATGGGGCAGTCCTCTGCGGCCGTCGAGCAACGCAGCCAGTCCCCGCATCCAGTTCCGCCATCGCATTTTGGCGAGTCAACGCATTTCAAGGCGCTGCCACTGTAGTTGAACTTGTTGCACACGTTACCGGACGCCTGCACTGGGCTTTCAACGAAGTCTCGAGTTTCCTTGTCCCAGTGGTAAGGCGGCACGTATATGTCGACACCGTGATTGCACGCGCAGTTGTTTGTCACCGAGGCGCTCAAGGGGTACTCGACTTGGAACCCGTAGTCGTAAATATTAACGAAAGATGCATAGTTGAACTGGTCCAGTTGTAGTGAAACGTTTCTCTCCAGTTCAACGTGCGCACCCGTTTCAATCCTGGCGCCCGCAGCCCACGGATTCAGGAACTTGTTGTTTTTAAGTGAAAGGTTTACTTTCTTGCCCGAGTCGTTCCACGCGAGGTTTTCCCCCACGTAAACCCCCATTCCATTCACTATTGTGCAGTTTTTCACCGTAATTGTTGGCGGCTGGGTCTGGGAAAGGTTTCTAGTGTCGATTTTCACTCCAACGCTGGGGTACGGGAACGTGTTGAAGATAGTTGAGCCGTGGCAGTCAATGGTTTGCTGCGTGGTTTGGCTTTGCGGAACCCATTCAATGCACGCCCAAACGTTTCCAGTGAAAAGGTTGAGGATGGCGTTAAATGGGTCGGGTAAAGGCGTCTTCAGCGAACTGCCCAGCACTACATTGAATCCCTGAGCCAGCTTTGCGCTGCAGTCAGCGCAGCTGTTGCATGCAAAAGTGTTAGTGCATGAGCCGTTGACGCAGTCGTCGCCCTGCGCGCACGGAAAGCCGCACTCTCCGCAGTTTTGAGTGTCGCTGGAAGTGCTAACGCACTCGCCAAAGCAGTCAATCGTGCCTTGGGGGCAGCCGCACTCGCCGTTCTTGCAGGCGCTCCCGCCACTGCACGCGTTCCCGCAAGCCCCGCAGTGAGAATTGTCCGACTGCAAGTTCGCGCACGTTCCCCCGCAGTTAGTTGTCCCGGAAGGGCACGCGCACGCGCCGTTTTGGCAAGTTTTTCCCCCAGTGCAGGCTTTCCCGCAGCCCCCGCAGTTGGAGTTGCTGGTGTTCGTGTTTGCCTCGCAGCCGTTTCCGCTGAAGCCGTCGCAGTTCAGCCATGGGTGGTCGCAAAAGCACTGGCTGCCGCCCCCGCAGCTTGAATTGTCAGGGCAATTGCAGGAAACGCATTCGCCGTCACTGCAGTAATACCCCCTTGGACAGTCCCAATGCGATTCGCATGACCCGCCCGGCGAAACAACGCCTTCAATTGCTCCGTCGGCGTCAACGCCCGCCGGCGGGCTTGGAAGCGGCCCTACCACGAATTCAGAAGAAGCCTGCGCTTGGGCCACTGGCGCAATCAGCGATGCGAGCGCCAGGAACGCCAATGCGGTGAACGCTTTCCCTTTTTTCATTTGAAAAAAACCAAGAACGGCTTTGCCTTAAAAAACCACCACTTTTAGCTGCTGGGTTTTTCCAGTTTCACGGCGCAGCACGGGCTGAACGTGCAACTGCACCCAAGTTCGTTGTCCACGACGTCCTGGCAGTTGGCGCGCATTTCCAGCCTAAGGCCCTCGCCGCCCTCGTAAGTGATTGTCGAACTCGTTGCAGTGAACTTGCCTTGAGTGAATGGAATGAAGCACAGTTGCGCGTCCTTGATTTTGAGGCGCGCCGCCAATTGAGCCTTTGAGACCACGCTTCCGGTTGCGTAACTGACCATGGATGAGTGCGTTGTCCCCTGGTCTTGGAGCGCGCTTTCAACCAAAACCGCGGTCTCGTCCAGCTTTGGGTTGCTTGCCTGCACTAGGACGAAGGCGCTGAGCGTGGCGAAAATCAAAGGCGAAATGAGCGAAAGAGTTAGCGATTCAACGTACTGTTTTCCTTGGTGTTTTGCGTACGCGACCGCCCAAACGAGCGCGGAGAGAAGCGTGAACCCTATGACGCTGAAGACTTGGTAGCAGGAAGCCCCGACGCACGCGAAGCTGCCGATGGCTGCGGAAGTCACGAACATCATGAATATCCCGCCGGAAACTGCGAGCATTACCGCGGAGAGGAAGCCGTAACGGGTTTGGTCCAGCCTCAACGTGTCCTTCAACTTTTCGACTTCGCTTTTTTCCACCACGCGCTTAAGCATGTTCAAAAGTAATTTAATGCCTTGCCTTACTTGTTCTTTTCCTAATGACCCAGAAAAAGCCTGGCGCCCGGGAAAAGCTTGACAGCTTGGCGTTGCAGCGCAGCATTTTCTACCCCGCAGCCGAGGCTTACAGTGACTCGCCTTCGGGTTTTTACGACTACGGCCCCTTCGGCGAGGCGATTCGGCGAAAACTCGTGGGCTTTTGGCGCCGCGAACTAGTCCAGCGCGAGAACGCAATAGAACTCCGCGGCTCGCAGGTC
>DATDTB010000073.1:0-4062 GCA_035291025.1 archaeon | reverse complement strand
GAGAAAGTGAACTCGTCAGTCAACGGGAAAACGTATAACTGCTTGCCGCTGGTGACCCCGATTTTTGGCACGATGTTCGGGCCGCCGACTATTTTACCCGTCTGGTCCATGTACCCAGTGTTGTTTTTCACGAGGCAGTTCCCGTCGGGGTGGTTTTCTGGGTCCCACACCACGCTAATGCCGGGCGACTGGGACTTGTACTGGCTGGCAATGGTAGTGAAGCATTCTCCTTGGTTGACGTCAACTGAGAAGGTTTTTTCCTTTATTACGCCAATGCCGTTGGGGAGGGAGAAAAAGCACCAAGCGTTGCTGTCCGGGTCGTCGTTGTAGTCCAAGGCGTCAACGTAGTCAATTGCTTGAAAGGACTCGTTGGAGGTAATGAAGGCGTCTGCGCTGGAAAACGAGCCCGGGCCCACGCCAATGTAGGAAGTCGGGCTCGCGGCCAACTGGCTGGTCAAGAAGTAGGCCGCCAGGCCGACTAGGATGTACAACTCGGTTATTGCCACGAACTGGAATACTAGGCTTTTCTTCAACGACGGCTTGGAATGCCTTCCGCTGGCGTTTTTTGCCTTTCCCATGTCAAGGCTACAAAATCAATAGTTAGGTTTTTAAAAGCACTTGGGAAAAAGAGAATGAAGCGGCGGGCAAATATTCAGGGCTGGTAGTCGTATTCCTGCCCGGGTCCTTGCTTTGCCGCCCTCGTGAGGGCTTCCCATTTCTTGGCGTCCTTGGACTTGCTGGTTGAAAGCGCTTTTTCTAGCTCTAGAAGCTTGCGCATTCCAGCCTTGACTTTTTCCAGCCTTTCAGTGACTCTTTGAACGCCTTCGCTTTCTGCGCTTTTTTCCAAGGCGTGCAGCCTGGCTATTTCCTGCCTGCCGAGTTCTAGTTCGGTCGCGAGCCGCATGAGCGTCCTCTGCAGTTCTTGGTGTCTTTCGTGGTACTTTCTTATTTCCGCGCCTTCCCTGGCGCCAGTGGAGTGCTTTTCGGGCGCAACAACCCAGCCGCGCTTCCTGCGCTCGGCGCCTTTCCAGGGCTGGCCGCTCAACGCGCTGGACCACTCGGTTACTTGCGTGATTCGCCCGCGGACTTCCCGCATCTGGTCAACGAGTTCCTGGTTTCCTGGCTGGCGCCTCAGCGCCCCTTCAAGCCGTTTCTTCCTCGCATCCAGCACGGCTAACTCGTTCTTTTTCTCTTCAAGGGCTTTCCTCAAGTCCATTGAACTTTTCTGGATTTCACCGGAAAGCCACGGGTTGCCGCGAAGCAAGGCGATTTTTTCCTTGTAGCCTTCGATTGCGTTAAGCCACTCAATGACTTGCGGGAGCCGCGCGTCGCCCTTGACTGCGCGGAGCTTGTCCTGGAGCGCGCTTATCCCTTCCTCGAGTTCCCTTGCCCTGGCCTCGCCTGAAAGCATCCTGGAAGCCTCTCTTTGCTCCAAGGCCTCCAAGTACCGCGCGTCGAGTAAAACCCTCCTGCGCGTAACCGCCTTGCGCCTGCCGCGGGCCAGCTCGGCCTTGGACCGCGGGCGCCTGCTTTTAGGGAACGCGGTCATTTTCCTTCCCCCGTTACGTGAATGCAGTTCACCGGGCAAACAGTTTCAGCGAGCCTGTTTTCCTAGGCGTCTTTCGCGGAAACATTCCTTCGCTCGATTTCGCCTTCAAGCTTTTTGCAGTCCTTCAAGTCAGCCTTGCCGTCGTGCTGGCTCATTTCCCAAAACTCGGGCTTGACGGCGGCGCAGCTCCCGCAGCCAATGCACTTGAAGCGCTCGTGTTCTATCACGTGCAATCCCATTTGAATGAAAACAACTCCTTCCCCCTTTTTTTTAGCGTCTAAGGAACTGTTGGCTTTTTCCCCCGCTTTCCAGCGGGAAGCTTTCGCGCGTTCCACTCCCTTATGTCGTTCCACGTAATGCTTGAAAGCCAGGGCCTGTTCTTTAATTCCTTCCTGCGCCTGCGCCAAAACAGCAAATCCAGCAAAGACTTCATCACTGGAAAAAACGCCTTGAAGCAAATAAAAAGCCTTTGCCCTTGGTTGCCTTTTTCGTCCTTGGAGGGTTCAGCGCTTGAAGGCCAGCGAGAACTCGGCCCTGCCCTTCAACAGCAACCCGAAGGCGACCATGAAAACTATGACTATGACTAACGCCCCTATGGCGAGGTGAATGTTGTTTTTCTTGGTGGCGTTCACCAAGTCCTCCGGCGTGTACCTGGTTTCGGAAAAAACAGCGTCCCATTCCCCGCAGTCCGTGTTCACTCTCAGGTACCCCGTTGGAACCTTTTTCGCGTCGCCGAAGTCGTTGCAGGGGTAAAAGCAATAGCATTCCTTGGAAATGACGCTTGCAATGTTGAAGCACTCGCACGGCGGCTCTGGGGACGCCGCGGGCGCAAAGGCAATCGCAAGCGCGAAAACGCCCAAAACCAAGTACTTGTCCATGCTTACTTTCCCCTAGAGCCGTAAAGCCATAAAAAGCGTACTTTTACCCAAAGCAGCGTGAAGCAATCCGAATTGGCTTGCATGGGTGGTTTGGAAAGGAAACGCGCGCGCTTTTAACGGCGCCCGCGCTCTTGCGTGGGAAAGAGTTTGGTCTAAATCGCATGAATGAAAAGGGCTTGTCGCCGTTCGTTTCAGTGTTCGCCATGGTGGCGATTGCCGTTCTCTCAGTCGGCAGCGTGTACTTGTACGCCGCCACGGTTCAAGCAAGCGCCATTTCGTCCGGCAGCGAGAAGGTCCACGAGGCCTTGAACGACGACGAAATCGAGGTAATCGGGTTCCAGTTAAGCGAGCAACGCGAAAAAATACTAAAGCTGTTCGTGAGGAACAACTCCAACTGGAAAGTTCCAGGCATCAGCGTTTACTTGAACGGCAGGCAATTGTGTTCGGGCTTGACTGCGAGCGAAAACGGCTTGCTGGAAGTTGACTCGGCTAACTGCCCTGCCCTAGGCGAAGAGGAAGTGGGCGACGTTTCCAGTTCCCAGGTCAAGGTGACGAGCTTCAACGGCAGCCACGCCACGAGCCTCTTCCTGTTGGGCGGCAGCTGAGCGCGCGCTGGTTTTTTTTAACTTTCCCTCCCTTTTCCTGGTGCTGGTTTGACATGATTGCCCGCGGTTATTCTGCCATAATTGTCACCTTCATTTTGGTCGCCTTCATTCTCGCTATGGGCGGCTTGATTTACGCCTTCGGAAAGGCCATGCAGGACCAGGCAATAGAGGCCGGCAGCGAAAGGCTCCACAACGTCGTCTACGAGGACGAACTGGAAATAATCGGCGTGCAATTGACCGGCAGCCAAGGCCTTTCCAAGGTCTTCGTGAGGAACCACTCCAAGTGGCCCGTTTACAACATCTCTCTTTTCCTGAACGGCAAGGAAGTCTGTTCGGCGTTCACTGCGCAAAAAGAGTCAATCCTTGAAATAGACGAATCGAATTGCGCCGCGCTCGCGTCCGAGCCATTGACGGACCCAGCGAGCGCAGTCATGAAAATAAGCAGCCCAAACGGCAGGTACGAAGTCCAAGTCCACTTCCTGCTCAACAACTAATGCCAAGACTTGCGGCATTTTGGCGTTCGAGTGCTATATCTTCCTGCGCAGCGCCTGCGCCACTTCAGTGAAGCCTTGCTTTTTGTAAAAGCCCCTAGCAAGTGAATTGAATGAATAAACCCACAGCATTGCCAGCCTGCACTTCTTCCCCCTGAACCACGCGTATGCTGCCTGCAGCAATTTCGTTCCAACCTTCCTGTCACGGAACCCTTCCGCAACGTACAAGCCGTCAAGCTGGCCTTCCCGCGCCCCTCCTTCAATGGTGTCGTAGTACTTCACTGAAACAAAGCCTGCGGGTTTCCCGTTTTCCCATGCTATAAAGGCAGCGTTCTTGTTGGAACGCAAAAACTTCCTGACTTCCGAGACAGTCCGCTTTGGGTGCCAGTACTCCTGCAGTTCCCTTGCTTTTTTCGGCAAGAGCGAGAACTCGAAGGCGCGCAATTCGTTGTACAACTCCTTCAACAACGCCGTGTCCTTCAGCGTCGCATTCCTTATTTCCATGGCCTTGGCTTCCTTGCGCTGAGTGTGGTTTTAGT